>CAYWVY010000004.1:8455-33840 GCA_964461885.1 uncultured Methanospirillum sp.
AGCGCGTCCTCGCGCTCTCCCCGCCGGGACTCCGGCTCCACTGCTGCCACCTGACCTCGCCGCCGGCCGTACGGCGAGCCCGTTCGGCCGGCGCGACGGTCGAGGTGACCCCGCACCACCTCCTCCTCGACAGGGAGGGGTTTGCCCCCGGAGACGGGCGCGGCAAGGTGAACCCCCCGCTCCGCGATCGCGCAGGGCGCGAGGCGCTCTGGCGCGCTCTCGAGGACGCCGACGCCGTCGCCTCGGACCACGCGCCGCACACGGCGGAGGAGAAGGCCCGCGCCTTCGCGGAGGCCCCGGCGGGGTTGCCGGGGGTCGAGACCATGCTCCCGCTCCTGCTCGCGCGCGTTCTCGGCGGGGCGCTCTCGCTTGAACGGCTGATCGAGCTCACCTCTACTGGCCCGGCCCGGATCCTCGGCATCCCCCCCGCGGGTTTCGCGCCGGGGGATCGTGCCGACTTCGCCCTCTTCCGCCCCCGGGTCGAACCCGTCCGGGCCGCCCGTCTCCACTCGAGGTGCGGCTGGACCCCGTACGAGGGGGTGCCGGCGGTCTTTCCCGAGAGCGTGGTGATGGCGGGGGAGATCGCGTACGATCACGGGTGGTTCGTGGACGTGCCCGGGTCCTGGGTTAGTGGGAAGGGTTATATGAATTGAACGCGAAAATTTATAGTCGCCGATACAGCGCCTCCATAGGTCCCCGGGTGATCGAGTGGCACACGCCTGGATATGATCTTCGGGACAACCCGGTTGCGCGACAGGCGACGCCCGGCATGAGGGTTAAAAACCGGCAAGGGACGGCACCACGCCACCGATGCGCCGTGTTTGTTCATGTCGGGCAACATTCTTCCTATTCTACGGGGGAGCGGATGCCATGGACGTCGTGGATGCCCTGAGCCCCCATTCCGAGGGCGTCGTGATCGCGCTCGAGGTCTCGCCGAACGCGAAGCGGGAGCGGTTTCCGGACGGGTACAACCCCTGGCGGCACGCCGTCGGGTGCACGGTATCGGCCCCGCCGCTGGACGGGCGGGCGAACCGGGCCGTGCTCGCGCTCGTCGCACGAGCCCTCGGCGTCAGAAAGGGGGAGGTGGAGCTGGTTGCCGGGGGCACATCGTCGCTAAAGCGGGTGCTTGTGCGTGGCCTGAGCGTGGACGAAGTGGCCGCCGCCCTGGCGGCCCGGCAGACTTAATCAACTCCTCGTCGACGGAGGTGGCATGAACCGTACCCTGCCCGAACTGCTCGCGCCGGCCGGGACTCCCGGCGCGCTCGAGGCAGCCTGCACTGCGGGTGCGGACGCCGTCTACCTCGGCGGCAGCCGGTTCGGGGCGCGGGCCGCGGCCGGTTTCGACCCCGCGGCGCTGGAAGCGGCCGTCGAATACGCCCACGCGCGCGATGTCCGGGTCTACGTCACGGTGAACACGCTCGTGACCGACCGCGAGCTCCGGGTCGTCGCCGAGGACCTGGTCCGGTGCTACGCGGCCGGCGTGGACGCGGTCCTCGTCCAGGACGTGGGGGTCGCGTCCGTCGCACGCGAGCTCGTCCCCGACCTGCCGCTCCACGCCTCGACCCAGATGACGGTCCACTCGGTTGACGGGGTGCGGGCCGCTGCCGAGCTCGGCTTCACCCGAGTCGTGCTCGCCCGTGAGCTCGTCCTCGCCGAGGTCGAGGCGATCGCGACGGCCGAGCCGGGGATCGAGCTCGAGGTCTTCGCGCACGGCGCCCTCTGCTATGCCTGGTCAGGCCAGTGCCTCCTCTCCTCGGCGATCGGCGGACGTAGCGGCAACAGGGGCCGGTGCGCCCAGCCCTGCCGCAAGCCCTACCGCCTCGTCCGCGGCGCCTCGGACGAATGGGGCCGCCTCATCGACGCCGTCCCCGTCCCGCTCAAGGACAGCTACCTGCTTTCGCCGCGCGACCTCTGGACCTACCCCGGTATCGGCCGGCTGATCCGCGCTCCCATCGCCGCGCTCAAGATCGAGGGGCGCCTCCGCTCCCCCGCCTACGTCGGGGCCGTGGTCGGCTGCTACCGTGCCGCCCTGGACCGCGCGGCCGCCGGGAGCGCCGCGCCCGAGCCGGAGGAAGTCGAGGCCCTCAGGCTCGCCTTCAATCGCGGGTTTACGCAGGGCCGGCTCTTCGGCGAAGCCGACGACGCGTTCATGGGCCGCGACCGTCCCGGCCCGCGGGGGATCCGGGTCGGGACAGTCGCCGGGACGGACCGATCCGGCCAGGTTTTCGTACGGTTCGACGACGGCGCCCGGCTCGAGAGCGGCGACGGCCTCGTAGCCGCGCCGCGGGGGCGGCCCGACTTCGATGTCGGCACCGTCCTGAGGCACGCCGCAAGGGCGGGGACGACCCCCGTCCTGTTCGGTCGGCCCGTTCCGATTGGCACCCCGGTCTTCCTCACGAGCCGCGCGGCGCCGCGGCACCCGCCCGCCGTCACGGTCGATCTCGAGATCGACGTCGGGGTCGACGACGAGCGGCGTCCCGTGGCGGACGGTCTCGTCCGGCGCCGCCGGGGCCCGCCCGCCGCGTTCCGGGCCGTCGGCGAGCCAATGGCCCCGGCCCGCTCGCAGCCGCTTGCACCCGGGGTAGTCGAGGAGCACCTCAGGCGGACCGGCGGAACCCCGTACGCGTTCACGCGGCTCGCAATCGACCTCCCCTCAGGCCTCTTCGCGCCGGCCTCGGTCCTGAACGGGTTCCGCAGGACCGTGCTGGCGGCGGCCGCAGCAGCCCTGACCGCAGCCGGAAAACCCGACGAGAGCGCCGCCGCGGCGGCGCATGCACGGCTCGCCGAGTTCGCCGCGCCGGTCGAACCATCGCCGGCGCCGTTGAAGGCCTTCCCCCGAATACGGTGCGTGGTCGATACGCCGGAGGTCGCCGGGGCCGCGGCACGGGCGGGAGCCGACGAGGTCTGCATCGAGCCCCGCGCGTCGCTTGGACGGGCCTGCGCCTGCCTCCCCGGCGGGCCGGGGGCCGTCCTCGCCGCGCTCGGCGATGCCGCCGCCGTTTGTGGTCCCGTCCCCGTCCTCTGGGCGTGGCCGCGCATCAACCGCCAGCGGTTCCTCGACGAGGCCGCCCCGCTTCTCGCGTCGGCGCCGGTCGCGGGCGTCCTCGTCGGCGGCCTGGGGGCCGCTCTCGCGGTCGCAGCCGCCGCCCCCGACCTCCCGGTCCACGGCGGTTCGGGGCTGAACCTCTGGAACTCCCGTGCCGTGCGCCGCCTCGCCGGCCGGTTCACCTCGCTCACGCTCTCGCCCGAGCTATCGCGCCGCGAGCTCGCCGACGCCGTGGCTGCGAGCCGGGCCGCTGGCGTCGACCTCCCGCTCGGCGTCCTGGTGCAGGGGAACCTCGAACTGATGGTCACGGATGATTGCATTCCTTCTCTCGACGCCTGCCCGTCCCCGCCGGAGACGAGGTTCGCGCTCGAGGACGAGCGTCGCCGCCGCTTTCCGGTCCTCGCCGACGGGGAATGCCGGGGCCGGATTCTGAACGCGATCGAGACCTGTTTGATCGATCACCTCCCCGCGCTCGCCGGGGCCGGGGCGGACCTGCTGGTCGTGGACGCGCGGGGGAGGACGCCGGCGTGGGCCGCCGCCGCCGTCGGGGCGTACCGAGCGGGCCTGGACGCACCCGCCGCCGGGCGTGGACCACGACTCGCGGCCCTGAAGGCCGATCTCCGGGCCATCGCCGCGGGCGGAATAACCGCCGGCCCGTTCGATCGCGGCCGGCGCGAAGAGGAACAGTTATTACCGGGATCGGAGCACGATACCACATGCCACAGGTCGTCATCCTGATCAATTTGAAGACGTACCGCGAGGGGCTCGGCCAGAACGCCCACCGGATCGCACGGGCGGCCGAGGAGGTCGCGGCCGAGAGCGGTGCCCTGATCGGCGTCTGCCCGCAGCTGGTCGATCTCCACCCGCTCGCACGTCACTTCGAGGTCCCCGTGTACGCCCAGCACGTGGACGGCGCCAGCCCGGGAGCGGCCACGGGGCACGTCACGGCCGACGCCCTGAAGCTCGCCGGGGCCAGGGGGAGCCTGATCAACCACTCGGAGCGCCGCCTCACCCTCGCCGAGATCGAAGCCTCGGTCCGGGCCTGCGAAAAGAACGGGCTCGCCTCGGTTGTCTGCACCAACAACGTCGCCACCAGCGCCGGAGCCGCGGCCCTCGCCCCCTCGTTCGTCGCGATCGAGCCGCCCGAGCTGATCGGCTCGGGGATCTCGGTGGCGAAGGCGGACCCGGGGATCATCCAAAACTCGGTCGAGGCGATCCACAGGGTGAACACGAACGTGAAGATCCTGACCGGGGCGGGGATCCAGTCGGGCGACTGCGTCCGGATCGCAATCGAGCTCGGGACCGACGGCGTGCTCCTTGCCTCGTCGGTCGTCAAGGCCGACGACCCGGGCGTCGTACTCCGAGACCTGGTCTCGCAGCTGTAGGCGGCTACGCGAAGAAGATCCAGACGAGGATCGCGATCACGGCAAAGAGGAGCAGGACCAGGCCGATCCCGTAAGCGAGGAGCATGCGAAGGCTCCGCTGCACGTTCCGGTCCGGCCCGGCCAGCACCCGCCGCTCGTGAAGCCGACCGACATCCGGCTCCACGGGTCTCGCCGCGACTGCCGGGGGAATGCCCTGGGCAAGGGCGCACCGCGGGCAGGGGTCGTCGGGCGAAGCGAGGGGCT
This sequence comes from uncultured Methanospirillum sp., assembly GCA_964461885.1. Taxonomy (GTDB): domain Archaea; phylum Halobacteriota; class Methanomicrobia; order Methanomicrobiales; family Methanospirillaceae; genus UBA288. Next base: position 13,130 of record CAYWVY010000004.1, read on the forward strand.
GACCGCAGCCCGGACAGAAAACGTCCATGATATCCCGGTCTCCTCTCCTGTTCTCGTTGACTTGAACCTGTCGGCCGGTTTTCAGACGATCAGCGAGATCAGGTCGTGCTTGGTGACGACACCCTGTACCTTGCCGGCCTCGACCACCAGGACAGCGTGGTGCTGCTGGAGGATGTGCAGGATGGTCTCGACATCCATCTCCGGGGGTACGGTCGGAAAGGACGGCTCCATGAACTCCTGGACCAGGTACGGGTGCGCGCGGTGGAGCTGCTGTTCCTCGAGGGCCGAGAGGAGCGCCGCTTCGGAGATGCAGCCGACGGGGACGCCGTCACGAAGCACCGGGAGCTGCGAAACCCCGTGCCGGCCCATGAGATCGACTGCATTCGTGACCGGCTCGTCGGGTTTGACCCCGATCACGGGCGTATGCATCACCTGTGCCGCCGTGATCACCGAGCGTTCGGCGATGTTCAGGGCCGCGACGATCTCCCGGAGGGTCTTGACCCGCGGATTCACCGAATCGGACTCAATACGTGCGACCATCGACTGGCTCACCCCGGCGCGGTCGGCGAGGTCTTTCTGCGTCATCGATAATTTTTCGCGCATCGCCCGGATCTCCGCAGGCGTCGGGATATGCATCCTATTACTCAAGGGAATATGCACGGATTAGCGTTATGCTACGTTTTGAGAAGAGCCTTCAAATGAGTGGGAGGAGTAAGCCCCCTTCTGTTCTGTGCGGCATTCGGCTTTGCGTCAAACCCGGGCCGGGACCGGACGCCCGATAAGGCCCTGTTCTGACTTGCACCCGCAGGGATTCGCCGTTTCATCGTCACCCGCGCATCGACGCTCGGCGCGTCTCCGCCCGTGAGGGCGGCGCTCGTCCCGAAGGACTCGGACGCCTCATTGCTCCGCGCGGGGCGTACCGTTTCTGTGCCATTGCCATGACTCTCGCCATCCGCACGTGAATGCGGCTGCGTTTCCGGTGGGTGGGGGGACTTTCCTCAGCGGCGCAGAAGCGCCACCGTCGGCCGCACTCTCCCTCTCGGGTATTACTCTGAATAATATGCCATAAAGATATTGCTTGGGGCATCCCTGCCCACGCGTTCTCCAAATCGCTGGAGCGCTCTATGAAGACACGTCATGGTTCTCCCGGGCGCCCTTCGAGGGTGAAGGAGAAGATCGCACCCTGTCCGGGTTCGCTCTCTGCCCAGATCCGTCCACCGTGCCTCCGGATGATCCGGTCAACCGTGGCGAGACCGATCCCCGAGCCCTCGTACTGATTGGACCTGTGCAGGCGCTGGAACGGCCTGAAGATCTCGCCCGCCCCGGACATGTCGAACCCGATGCCGTTGTCGCGAACGTAATAGACGGTTTCCCTTCCTTCCTTGACGGCGCCCACCTCTATCCGGGGGTTCTCGACGTCCCGGGTGAACTTCACGGCGTTGCCGATCAGGTTTGCGAACACCTGCCGGAGCATGGCACGGTCCGCGCAGCACGGGGGGAGCTCTCCGACCGTGATCGAGACCTTCCGCTCCGGGTCCTGCTCGAGCAGGACCGAGACAACCTCCATGACCAGCGACGCCGGGAAGACCTGTTCAATAACCAGCTCCTGCCGACCCAGCCGTGAGAGCGAGAGAAGGCCGGCGATCAAGCTGTCCATCTGCTTCACGGTCCGCCGGGTCTCGTCGAGGTAATGATGCTCCCTCTCTTCCAGGCGTGCGCCGGCCGTCTCCGCCAGGATCGCGGAATACCCGTCGATCGCCCGCAACGGAGCCCTGAGGTCGTGGGAGACCGAGTAGGTGAACGCCTCCAGTTCGCCGGTCGCCTCCACGAGTTCACGGGTCCTCTGCGCGACCCGTTCCTCAAGATCGATGTTCAGCTGGCGGACCTCTGCCTCGACCTGCTTCAGGCGACTGACGTCCACAATGCTCCCCCGGACGCCCGCGACGGCCTCCCGCTCCAGGCGCGCCGCGGTGTAGACCATCATGGGAAAGGTACTCCCGTCGGTCCTGAGGCCCATGAACTCGGACCCTCCAGTCAACCCCCCTCCCAGGACCTTCTGGAACGTCTTGTTCGCCCGCGGGCGGTCGTCGGGCATGATAGCGGAGAAGATGTCGATTCCCCGGCGGAGATCGTCGTCGCCGAGACCGAGGAGGTCGAGGGCCGCCGTGTTGGCGAAGGTCACGTTCCCGGCGAGGTCGGTCTCGAAGACCCCCTGCGGAAGGAGCCGCACCAGATCGGTAAACCGCTGTTCGCTGGCCTCCCGCTGCCGGATCTGCTGCTTGAGCCGGTCGACCATGACCGCGGTCTTCTCCGCGAGGGTCGAGAACTCATATCCGGAAACCGGCGTGATCGCGTGGTCGAGATCGCCCCCCGCGATGGCGTCGACGTCCGCGACGAGCTGCTCGATCGGCCGCGAGACCCGCCGCGAAACTGTGACGGCGAGAAGCCCGCCCGTGAGGAATACGAGCAGGGCCGCAAACGCATGGAGGGACGCGAGCTGGCTCTCCTCGTCTGCAAGCCGGGCATCGTTGTAGGTGAGCTTCGCGAAGATGCTCATGTCCGAGGCGTAATCCGGATCGCGGAGGTCGATGGGCAACCAGACAATGGTCCGCTTCGATGCATGGTCTCTCACCACCTGCTTGGTCCGGTTCTCCCAGAGGAGGTAATCCATCATGGCGGACTCCTCTGGTGCCGGGGCGTAGCTTTTGTTGTAGACCAGCCGCTTCTGCTTCTGGAACAGGAGCACCTCGTCAAGGTACGGGTTAAAAGTCCGGACCTCCTCCACGACGTCGCTGTACTGGAGCTCCATCCTCTCGTGTTCGAACTGTTCCGAGACGAGCCCGAGCTCGATGACGTACCGGTGATCGGGCGTCGGCATGTAGGCCCACTTCGTCTGTGTCCTGTTGATCCAGTCTGTCGATACACGGTCCGGGTAGAAACCCGAGGTATTCCGGATAGTCTGGAGGTACACAGCGAAGTCGGGGTAGATGACCGTGAAGTCGAGCCCGAGATCGCTGGGCTTTGTCGTGTGATCGATGACGCAGCGGCTATTGATCGTGTGGATCTCCATGCCCCCGATCTGGCTCTTCAACCCATCGAGATCCATCCGGGCAGGGTCCCCGCCGCTCAGGTTGTAGTCCGCCATCACGGTGACGAACGCTTCCTGCATCTCTTCGTTGTAGGTATTGTCATAGAGTTTCAGGCCGGTATCGATCAACCGGAACGAGTTGTCGAGATGCGCCTCGGTCATGACCTGGAGCCGGTTCGCATTCGCCTCGAGGTTACTTCGCGAGGTCTCGTAGCTGGTCCAGATCCCGGCGAGTACGACGGTAACAATGAGGACGGAGAGGATCCCCATCAGGAGATACGAAAATCGCAGCCTCCGATCGTTCGTTCGCATCCGCTACACCCCGGGCTACAAGGGGGGTCATCAGACCTCCTGGATGATAAATATATGGTCGCACAAGGCTTCTGCCGGACCTTCAAGCCCCCAGCGGCCGCTTCCAAAGAGTGATGCCATGCTCTCCGACCAGGCCACGTGGCGCTCAGTGTGGCCGGGCGGAACCTTAAAGGGGAGAGAGGCGACTGCCGCTTGGCAATGCCGCAGATAGGGCCAGGGGATGGCTGGACAAGACCGGGCCCGCCTGCGCGACCCACCGATTCATGCGCCGATCGTTGAAATCCAGCCCGGAACGGGCAGTATCTTCATTAGAGCCGAAGGCGAGATCCTGATCAATGATCCCCCTGCTGGTCGACCTTTCAGGCCGATGCGTCCTGATCTGCGGCGGGGGGGAGGTGGCCGCCCGGAAGGCCGCGTTCTTCCTGCCCGAGGCAGAGGTCACGATCGTCTCCCGTTCCTTCGTCTCCTCGCTCATCGGCTCGGGAGCGCGGCTGGTCGAGGCCGAGCTGGACCGTCTCGACGATGCCGGGCTCAGGGCGCTCTGCTCGGACGCCCGCCTCGTGGTCGCGGCCACTTCGGACCCGGCCCTGAACGGACGGATCGTGCGCGCGGCCCGCTCAGAGGGTGTCCTCGCGAACAGCGCTTCGGGTGCGGGCGGGGACGTGCAGCTCCCTGCCGTGACCCGGGGCGAGCGATACGTGGTCGCGGTCGGCACCGGGGGCGAAAGCCCGGGCATGGCCCGGTTCCTCCGCGAGGCGATCGAGGAGGCGTTCCCGCGCCTGGACGAGATGATCTCGCTGCAGGCCCGAATCCGGAGCCGCCTCCGTGACGAGGTCTCCGACCAGGGGCGGCGTTCGTTTCTGCTGCGGGCCGTGCTCGAGGACAGGGAGGTCTGGGCGGCCCTTGACGAGGGGGAGGACCGGGCCTGGCAGATCGTGGAGGAGCGGTATCTCCATGTCTGAAACTCTTGTCCATGCCCTGGCCGTCGGCGGCCTGGTTCACCACGAGGCCGACGTCGGTGCGCTCGAGGCCTTCCGGTTTTCCGACGAGGCGGCCCTGCTCGCGGACGCCCGGGCCGTCTTCGGCGGCGCGCTCCTGCTCCAGACCTGCAACCGGGTCGAGCTCCTTGTCCAGGGGACCGGGGCCGAGCTCTCGGCCTACCTCCACGCTTCGGGGCGCAGCGGCTTCTCGCTCCGCGAGGGCAGGGACGTCGTCTGCCACCTCCTCGAGGTCGCCTGCGGGCTCGACTCGATGATCATGGGCGAGGACCAGATCCTGGGCCAGCTCCGGCAGGCGCTCGTGCTGAGCCGCGAGGCGGACGCCCTCACGCCCCTCATCGACGGGTGCGTGAACGCCGCGATCCACCTTGGGGTCGAGGCCCGGAGCCGGACCGAGATCAACCGCGGTGCGGTCTCGATCGGGTCTGCCGCGGTCCAGCTCGCCGGGGACCTGCTCGGCGGGCTCGACGGCCGCCACATTCTCGTGGTCGGCTCGGGCGAGATGGGCATGCTCGTGACGCAGGCCCTTGCCGCGCGGGATCTGACCGCGATCTACGTCGCGAACCGGACCCACGGCCGGGCCGTCGAGCTCGCACGGAAGATCGGGGGGAAGGCGGTCCGGCTCGACGAGCTCCAGCGGTACCTGATCCTCTCGGACGTCGTCATCTCCTGCACCTCCGCGCCGCACCCGGTCATGAAGGTGGAGATGCTCAAGGAGGTAATGCGCGGGCGGTGCTGGCCCCTCGAGGGAGCCCCGCGGCCCCTGATCCTGATTGACATCGCCCAGCCCCGCGACGTGGAGGAGGGGGCCGAGCGGATCGCCGGCGTCCATCTCTGCACGATGGACAGCCTGCGCGCCATCAGCGAGCAGAACATCGAGGCCCGGCGGTGCGAGGCCGAACGGGTCCGCGGGCTGATCGAGGAGGAGCTCGGCCGGTGCGTCCGGCTCCTGAACCGCCAGGCCGCCGGAAACGGGCTCGGCCTCCTCCACTCCTGGGCCGAACGGGTCCGCGTGCGCGAGCGCGACCGGGCCCTGAAACGGCTCGGGGAGGCCGACAAGCGCACGCGCGAGGTCGTGGACGACCTCTCGCGCGTCCTGGTCCGGCGGCTCCTCGCGGACGCGACCCTCGCCGTGCGCGCCGAGGCCGAGGCCGGCCGGGCCGATGCGGCCGACGCGCTGGTCCGTGCAATCACGGGCGAGGAGCCCGGGGCCGCTGTACCGCACCAACACCCGCAGATCACCGGAGACGAGGCATGTACCCAGAAAAACGGATGAGGCGCCTGCGGCGCCGGCGGCTGCTGCCGCTCTTTACCGAGCACCACCTGAGGACCGACCAGCTGATCGCCCCGCTCTTCGTCGACGAGGGGGCCGCCGTGCCCGTACCGATCTCGTCCATGCCCGGCCAGGCCAGGCAGACCCTCGACACGGTCGCCGACGTCGCGGCCCGGCTGTACGCGGCCGGGCTTCGGGCGGTGCTGCTCTTCGGCGTCCCGCTGGCCAAGGACGCGGCGGCATCGTCCGCGTACGACGACGCGGGGGTGGTCCAGGAGGCCGTGCGCCGGATCCGCGCATCCGTTCCCGACCTCGTCGTGATCACCGACGTCTGTGCCTGCGAATACACGGACACGGGCCAGTGCGGGATCGTGGGCGACTGCGCGGACGGCTGCCCCGACCTCCTCAACGACGAATCGCTCGCGCTCATGCAGCGGATCGCGGTCAGCCACGCCCGCGCCGGGGCGGACATGGTGGCCCCGTCCTGCATGCTCGACGGGATGGTGCAGGCGATCCGGTCGGCGCTCGACGAGAACGGGTTCGAGGAGACCCTGATCATGGCCTACTCCTCGAAGTTCGCCTCGGCCCTGTACGGCCCGTTCCGCGAGGCCGCCGACTCGGGCTGCAGCTGCGGCGGCCGGACGACCTACCAGATCAGCCCCGCCAACGGGCGCGAGGCGTTCCTCGAGTCATCCCTCGACGCGGCCGAAGGCGCGGACGTGCTGATGGTCAAGCCGGCGGGGCCGTACCTCGACGTGATCGCGCGCGTCCGGACCCTCGACCTCCCCATGGCCGCGTACCAGGTCTCGGGGGAGTACGCCATGATAAGGGCCGCAGCCGAGCGCGGCTGGCTGGACGAGCGGGCCGCGGCCCTCGAGAGCCTGCTCGCGATCCGGCGCGCCGGCGCGGACCTCATCATCACGTACTTCGCCGAGGACGCGGCCCGCTGGCTCGCGGAGGGCGCATGAAGAGCGCCGACCTCTATCGCGAGGCCGCGCGCCTGATGCCGGGCGGGGTCTCAAGCCCTGTGCGGGCGATCTCGCCGTACCCCTTCTACACGGCGTCGGCCGCGGGGGCGTACCTCGAGACTGTGGACGGCCCCTGGCTGCTCGACTGCTGCCTCGGGTACGGCCCGCTGATCCTCGGGCACGCCCACGAGGCCGTGCGCGAGGCGATCGACGCGCAGCTCGCGCTCGGCTGGCTCTACGGGACGCCGAGCCCGCTCGAGATCGAGCTCGCGCGCGAGATCGTCGAGGATCACCCGTCCGTCGACCAGGTGCGGTTCGTCTCGACCGGTTCCGAGGCGACCATGGCCGCGATCCGGCTCGCGCGCGGCTTTTCCGGCAGGAGCGGGATCGTGAAGGTCGAGGGCGGGTTTCACGGTGCCCACGACGGCGTCCTGATCAGGGCCGGGTCGGGTGCGACCACGCTCGGCATCCCCGACTCGGCCGGCGTCCTGCCCGAGGTGGCGGCGCGGACGCTCCAGGTCCCGTTCAACGACCCGGACGCGCTCGAGGCCGTGCTCTCGGCCGATGACGACGTGGCCGCGCTGATCATCGAGCCCGTGCTCGGCAACATCGGCCCGATTCTGCCCGACGACGGCTATCTCGCCGCCGTCCGCGAGATCACGCGTTCCCACGACGTGCTCCTGATCTTCGACGAGGTGATCACGGGGTACCGGCTCGGGATCGGCGGGGCCCAGGCCCGGTTCGGCGTGATCCCCGACCTGACCACCCTCGGCAAGGTCGCGGGCGGCGGCCTTCCGATCGGCGTCTTCGGTGGCCGGGCCGAGATCATGCAAATGGTCGCCCCGGTCGGCCCGGTCTACCAGGCGGGGACCTTCTCGGGCAACCCTCTCTCACTCGCGGCCGGGCTCGCGGCGGTCCGCTGGCTCAAGGCGAACCGGGGGGTCTACGCCGGGTTCGAGGATGCGACGCGGGCTCTCGAGGAGTCGGTCCGCCGGTGGCCCGGCTCGTTCGTCCGGCTGGGTTCGCTCTTCAAGCACTTCTACCGGAGCGCGCCCCCGCGGAACTACGTCGAGGCGAAACAGTCCGACACGGTCGCCTTCCGCCGGTTCTGGGAGCGGATGATCCAGCACGGAGTCTTCGTCCCCCCCTCGCAGTTCGAGACGAACTTCCTCTCGGTCGCCCACGGACCGGTCGAGGTGGCGAAACTCGGGGAGGCGTACGCCGCGTGCCTCTCGTGATCGGCACCCGCGGCTCGGCCCTCGCGCTCGCCCAGACGGCACGCGTGCAGGAGCGGCTCGGAGAGGCCGGGATCGAGACGGCCGTCCGGCTGGTCGCGACGGCCGGCGACACGGTGACCAGCGTGCCCCTTCACGAGATCGGCGGCCAGGGCGTCTTCGTCCGGGCGCTCGACGACGCGATCCGCCGGGGCGAGTGCGACCTTGCCGTCCACTCGATGAAGGACATCCCGGCAAAGCGCCCGGAGGGGGTCGTGACCGCGGCAGTGCTTCAGCGCGACTCGCCTGCCGACTTTCTCGTGACGTCGCACGCGGCGCCGCGCGTGATCGGTTCGTCTTCGACCCGGCGGCGGGCGCAGCTCCTCCGCCACGACCCCGGGCTCGACGTCCGGGGGGTCCGCGGGAACGTGGACACCCGCCTGAAAAAACTGGCCGAGGGGAGCTACGATGCGATCGTGCTGGCCGAGGCAGGGCTCGAACGGCTCGGCCTCGAGGTCGAGGGGCGGCGGCTCGACCCCGAGGAGTTCGTGCCGGCGACAAACCAGGGGACGATCGCGGTCGTCTCGCGCGGCGACCCCGAGCTCGCGGCCACCCTCGCGGCCGCCCTCGAGGACTCCGCGAGCCGCCGCGACACCCTTCTCGAGCGGGCCGTCATGGAGGAGCTCGGCGGCGGCTGCTTCACCCCGATTGGGTGCTGGTGCCGGGACGGCCGGCTGGTCGCCGAGGTGCTCAGCCTCGACGGCGACCGCTGGGTCCGGCGGGAGGCCTCCCTTCATGACGAGGCCAGCGCCCGCGCCTTCGGGCGGGCATTCAGAGAAGAGACTGTGGACCTGGTCCGCGAGGCATACGATAGGTTGAGGTTGACGGATGGCGGGTAAGGTCTATCTGGTGGGGTCGGGGCCGGGCACGCTCGGCCTCCTCTCGCAGCGTGCGGCTGCGGTGATCGCGAACGCAGACACGGTCCTCTACGACCAGCTACCGGGTGAGGAGATCCTGGCGTCGCTCCCCGCGGAGGCCGAGCGGATCGACTGCGGCAAGTTTGGCGGGGACCATGTCAAAGAGCAGGCGGAGATCGAGCGGCTCCTGGTCGAGCGTGCACAGTCCGGCCGGACCGTGGTCCGGCTCAAGGGCGGCGATCCGTTCATGTTCGGCCGCGGGGGCGAGGAGCTCGAGGCCGTGCGCGAAGCGGGGATCGAGGTCGAGGTCGTGCCGGGGATCAGCTCGGCCCTCGCGGTCCCGGCCTCGGTCGGGATCCCGCTCACCCACCGGCGCTACACCTCGCAGGTCACGATCGTGACCGGGCACGAGGATCCCGCGAAGGAGGACTCCGCGATCAACTGGGCCGGCCTTGCTCCCGGCCCGGGCACGATCGTGGTGCTGATGGGTGTTCGGAACCTGCCCCGCATCGCCGAGGTGCTGGTCGCCAACGGGCGCGACCCGGCCACGCCGGTGGCCGTGATCGAGCGGGGCTTCCGCCGCGACCAGCGGGTCACGGTCGGCCGGCTCGACGCGATCGCGGCCCTCGCGGGCGAACGGGGGGTCCGGCCTCCGGCCGTGATCGTGATCGGCGGCGTGGTCGAGCTCTACGACCCGGCCTCGCCCGTGCTGACCCCGCCCGAGGGCGCGACAAATCTTCTTTAGTTAGGGCAACTTACCTTTCTCTTCACATGGCGGGGCTGAAAGGGGGGCCGACGCAGGACGAAGTGCTCGGGATCGCGCTACGGAAGCTCGCGCTCCGGCCGGGCGACCGCGTCCTCGACCTCGGGTGCGGGACCGGCGCCGTCTCGATCGCAACGGCCGCGACTGCGGCAGAGGTCGTCGCGATCGACCGGCGGCCCGAGGCCGTCGCCCACGCCCGGCGCGCGGCCGAAGGGGCGGGGGCACCGAACATCTCGTTTTTCGAGGGCGAGGCCGGCGAGGTTCTGCCCGGGCTCGGCGCGTTCGACGCCGCGTTCGTGGGTGGTTCGCGCGGCCTCGCGGACGTTCTCCCGCTTCTCGCCGACCGCGTCCGGCGGCGTATTGTCGTGAACGCGGTCCTGCTCGAGACCGTGAACCGGGCGATCACCACGATGCAGTCGCTCGGCATCTACCGGGAGGCCGTTCACGTCCAGTGCGCGCGAGCGGCTCCGCTCGCGGGCTCGGTCTACTTCCGCCCGATCGATCCCGTGTTCGTCATCGTCGGGGAGGGCCGATGCTCGTAGGCCTCGGCCTTGGGCCGGGCGACCCCGAGCTCCTGACCCTCCGTGCCGTCCGGCTGCTCGAGTCGGCCGACGCGGTCTTCGTGCCGGGCCGCGTGGCGGCCGCGCTCGTCGCGCCGTGGCGCGAGGCCGAGGTGCTTGAGTTCCCCATGACCGAGGACGAGGACGCGATCCGCGCCTGCATGGAGCGGAACGCGGACCGGATCGCGGTCGAGGAGCAGGGCGACGGCGGCGAGCGGCTGGTCGTGCTCGGGATCCTCGGCGACCCGAACTTCTACTCGACCTTCTCGCGGCTCTGCGAGGTGCTCGACGAGCGGCACCCCGGCACCGCGTGGCGAACCGAGCCGGGCATCTCCTCGATCACCGCGTTCGCCTCGGCCGCCAGGGTCAGCCTCCAGGACGGCTTCGCCGTCTCGGACGGCACCGAGCCCGGCGCCCGAGTCGTGCTCAAGGTGCGCCGGCCCCGGGACGCGGCCGATCGGCTCCGGGCCGAGGGCTTTACCGGGTTCGTGCTGGTCGAGCGAATGTTCATGAGCGAGATGCAGGTCTACCGGGACGACGACCTGCCGGTCGAGTCCGACTACCTATCGGTCCTCTTCGCGAGGCGGTGAGCGTGGAGCCTGTCCGTTTCGTCGGCGCCGGGCCGGGCGACCCCGAGCTGATCACGGTTAAGGGGCTCCGCCTCGTGGAGGAGGCCGACCTGCTGATCTACGCGGGCTCGCTCGTCAACCCGGCGATCGTGGACCGGAGCCGGGCCGCGGAGCGGCTCGACTCCCACGGGATGGCGCTCGCCGAGCTCGTGGACGCGATGGCCGCGGGTGCCCGGGCCGGGCTGCGCGTGGTCCGGCTCCACTCGGGCGATCCGTCCCTCTACGGCGCGATCGTCGAGCAGATCGCCGGGCTCGAAGCGCTCGGCGTCCCGATCGAGGTCGTGCCCGGGGTCTCGTCCATGTTCGGGGCGGCTGCGGCCCTGAAGACCCAGCTGACGCTCCGCGGCGTCTCCGAGTCGGTGATCGTGACCCGGCCGGCCGGCGCGACCCTCGACAAGGACCAGCTCCCCGAACTCTCGCGCCTCGGGACGACCCTCGTGATCTTCCTCGGCACCGAGCACCTCGAGTCGATCACGGCCCGCCTCGAGTGCCCGCCCGGGACACCGGCCGCCGTCGTGTACCACGCCACCTGGGACGACGAGCGTATCGTCACCGGCACCGTCGATGAGATCGCCCGGCTTGCTCGCGAGGCCGGGATCACGAAGACCGCACTGCTGATCGTCGGCGGCGTTGTGCGTGCCGGCGCCGCACCGTTCGAGCACTCGGTCCTGTACACATGACGGGCGTGGGCGTGATTGCACTCGGCCGGTTCCGTGACCGGGCAGTGAGGGTGGCTGCGGCCGTCGATGGCGATCTCGTCGACCACGGACCGGGGGTCTTCGCCGCGGCGTTCGAACGCTACAGCGCGCTCGTGGCCGTGATGTCGGCCGGGATCGCGGTCCGCTCAATCGCGCCCCTCCTCCGAAACAAGTGGACCGACCCGCCGCTCGTCGTGGTCAGCCCCGACCTCAGGTTCGCTGTCCCGGTCCTTGGCGGGCACCACGGCGGCAACGAGCTCGCCCGGCGGCTTGCCGACGCGCTCGGAGCGACCGCCGTGATCTCGACCGCGACCGAGTGCGCGGGCCGCCCGTCGGTCGAGGGGATCGCGGACGCGGCCGGATGTGCGGTCGTGAACCGCGATTCGACCCGTGCCGTGAACGGAGCCTGGCTCGACGGCGAGGTCGCGGTGCACACCATCGCGGGCCCCGCCGTCGTGATCGCCGGCCCGGCCGTCTCGGTCCTCTTCCGGCAGGGCGAGTACGTGGTTGGCGTCGGCTGCCGGCGCGGCGTCCCGGCCCACGAAGTCGAGGAGGCGCTCCGCACCGCGCTCGACAACGCAGGGATCCTGCCCGGGCAGGTGCTCGCCTATGCCACGACCGTGCAGAAACGGGACGAGGCCGGGCTCAGGGACGGCGTCGGGGCGCTCGGGGGATCGCTCGTCTACCTCGACGATGCCACGCTCAACGCGGTCGAGGGGTGCGGGCCGTCCCGCGCCGACCTGATCGGCCTTCCCGGCGTGGCCGAACCGGCCGCGCTCGCGCTTGCGAAGCAGAAGGAGTGGTGCATGAGAAAGACCGTGTACGGGAGGGTGACCGTTGCCATCGCCCGGTAAACTCGTCATCGTCGGGATCGGTCCCGGCGCCCTCGACCAGATGACCGGCCAGGCACGGCAGGCGATCGAAGAGGCCGACCTTGTGATCGGCAACGATACCTATCTCAGGCAGATCCGACCCCTGCTCGAAGAGAAGGAGGTCATCGTGAGCCGCATGGGCGAGGAGGTCGACCGCGCTCGGCGGGCGGTCGCGCTCGCCCGCGACCGGACGGTCGCGATGGTCTCGGGCGGTGACGCCGGGATCTACGGCATGGCCTCGATCGTGCTCGAAGTGCTCGAGCACGAGGCAGTGCCCGTGCCGTGCGAGATCCTTCCGGGCGTGACCGCCGCGAGCGCGGCTGCATCCCTGCTCGGGTCGCCGCTCTCGGGGGACTTCGCCGTGATCAGCCTCTCGAACCTGCTGACCCCGCTCGAGGTGATCGAGAGCCGGCTCGACCACGCCTTCGCGATGGGCATACCGGTCGCGCTCTACAACCCGAAGAGCCGGGGCCGGCCGCACAACCTCGCCCTTGCGATCGCGACGGCGCGCCGCCACCTGGCGCCGACCGTGCCGGTCGGGGTCGTCCGGAACGCGTCGCGCGACGGCGAGACCGTGCTCGTGACGACGCTCGGTGCATTCGAGGCGGTCGAGGACGAGGTGGACATGCACGCGATCGTGATCGTCGGGACCGGCGAGAGCCGCATCATCGCCTTGGAGGGACGAAATGGCATCATCACCCCGCGGGGATATCACCGGAAGTACGTATACTGACCTCGGCGCGACCACGCCCGAGGCGCTCGCGATCTCCACGAAGAGCCGCGAGTTCGCACGGCAGGAGATCGGGAACGCGACCCTAGAGGACCGCGTCAGGCAGCGGTGCGCGATCGCGGTCGGCGATATCGCCATGGCGGGGCTGCTCCGTTTCCGGCTTGACCCGGCGGACGCGGGCCTCGCCGCGCTCGATGCCGGCGCGCCGATCGTTGCCGATATACGGATGGTCGAGGTCGGGCTCCAGAAGCGAGGCCATGCCTCGCCCATTCTCTGCATGCTCGACCACGGCGCGGAGCGTGCGGTGGCGGACGGAATCACCCGGACTTCGGCCGGCCTCCTCGCGCTCGGCGACCGGCTCGAGAACGCGATCGTCGTGATCGGGAACGCGCCCTCGGCCCTGCTCGCGCTCTGCGGCCTGGTCGAAGGAGGTCTTCGGCCGGCCCTGGTGGTCGGCACCCCGGTCGGGTTCGTGAATGCGGCCGAGTCAAAGGCCCTGCTCCGGACCCTCGACGTCCCGTCGATCTCGAACGAGGGGACCCGCGGGGGCACGCCCGTGGCGGTGGCGGCCATGAACGAGATCATCACCATCTTCGCCGAGCGGCGGGCATGATCGACCCGGTCACGGGCACACCCTACCCCGACGCCTGGGTCGCGGCCTGCACCTCGCCCGGGGCTCGAGCCCTCGCGGCCTCGGGCCTCGGGGTGCTGACCGCGGACGGGACCGTCCTGCGGCGCGGCCTCACGACCGGGACCACGGCCGCAGCTGCGGCAAAGGCCGCCGTCCTCTCACTCGCACATCCCTGCACAGCGGTCGAACTCCGGCTTCCCGTGGGTATCGGCGTGACAATCCCCGTGGACGCGGCGGACGGGGTCGCGCGCTGCAGGAAGGACCCCGGCGACTATCCTGACGACGCGACCGGAGACGCGGTGATCCTGGCGCGGGCTTCGCCCGCGCCCATCGTCACGATCGACACGGGCATAGGAGTTGGGCGGTACATCCGCGACACCCCGCGTTTCCGGCGCGGCGAACCCGCGATCAGCGAGGCGGCCCGCGCCGCGATCCTCCGGGCTGTGGACGAGGCCTGCCGCGAGATCGGCCTTCCGGGGGCAACCGTGACCCTTGCCGTGCCCGGCGGCGCGGCGATCGCTCTGCGCACCCTCAACGCGCGGGTGGGGATCGAGGGCGGGATCTCGCTGCTCGGGACCACCGGGCTGGTCGAGCCCTGGGACGACCACCTGGGAGGCGCCGTGCTCGCCCGGGTCGCGGCCGCCGACCCCGTGGTGCTGACGACGGGCCGGATCGGCCTCGGTCACGCCCGGCGCCGGTATCCCGGCACCGAGGTCGTGCTGGTCGGCGGCCGGATCGGTGAGGCGATTGGAGCGGCCCCGGGAGGGGTGACGCTCTTCGGCCTCCCGGCCCTGGTCCTGAAGCACCTCCTGCCCGACGTCCTCGCGGGGACCGGCTGCGCGACGGTGGAGGAGCTCGCCGCGGCCCCCACGTTCGCCACGGCAACCGTGCGGGCCTTCGAGGCGGCGGTCGCCCGGTACCCGGGCCTCCGCGTCGTGCTGATCGATCGGGCGGGCGCCGTCATCGCGGAGGGGCCATGAGGATCGTCGGGGTCGGCTGCGGCCCGGGCCTTCTCACCCCCCGCGCCGCCGCTATCATCCGCGACGCCGACGAAGTCTGGGGCTCGGCACGGGCTATCGGGCTCGCCTCCGATGCGCTCTACCCTGGCTGCCTGGTCCACGAGATCGAGGACTACCGCGGACTCCGCGACCTCGGCCCCGGGGCCGTCGTGCTCTCGACCGGGGACCCGATGCTCTCGGGCCTCGGGTACCTTCCGGGCGAGGTAGAGCCCGGGATCTCGTCGCTCCAGGTTGCGCTGGCCCGGCTCCGGATTCCCTGGACCCGCGTCGCGGTTCTCACTGCCCACGGCAGGAACCACGATGAGGCCGTGGGCAGTGCCGTCAGCGAGATCGAACGGGGACAGGTCGCGTTTCTGATCGCGGACCCGGTCTTTCCCGTTGGATCCCTCGCGGAAGCCCTCGTCCCGCTCGGTGACGGTATCCGGATTGCGCTCTGCGAGCGCCTCGGATACCCTGACGAACGGATCGCGGTCGGCACCCCCGGAATGCCCCCTGGCCCTCTCTCGCCCCTCTTCGTGGTCCTCGCGGGCCGGTTCTAGCGCAGGCGTTCGACCCGTACCTGCGGCAGCAGGGCCTCGATGTCCTCCCGCTGTCCAAGCGCGGTCCCCGCATGCAGCGTGCTCGCAGTCCCCGCCGCAACCGCCCAGCGGACGGCCTCGTCGGGCTGCAGTCCCCTGGAGAGCCCGTGCATGAACCCGGCGACGGCCGAATCGCCGGCACCGATCGTGTTCACCACCTCGACATCGGGCGGGATCGCGTGCCAGGCTCCGTCTCTTCCCGAGAGGACGATACCGTCCGGGCCCATCGAGGCCAGGACAATATCGACGCCGGCATCGAGCGGCTCCTCGGTCGCCTTGAGCACCTGGTCCACTCCCTTAAGTTCGCGCCCGACCAGTTCGCCGAGCTCGTGGACATTCGGCTTGATTGCGTACGGCCGGCCCTGGATGCCGCCGCGGAGGGCATCGCCATCCGCGTCGAGCACGACCCGCGCGCCATGGCCGCGTCCGATCTCGACGCAGGTCCGGTAGATCGCGGGCTTGACGTTCGGGGGGAGCGAGCCCCCGATCGAGAACGCGGTCATCCCCGAGAGACCGCGGAGCTTCCGGAGGAGATTCATAATCGCGTACGGCTCTATCTCGGGCCCTTTCGAGTTCAGCGTCATCTGGCAGTCCGTGTCGTGCTGACGAACGATGATGTTCGACCGTGTATCGCCCGAGATCCGGATAAAGTCGCAGGCGACGCCGTCGCCGACGAGCAGGGCCTCGAGCTCGTCGCCGCGGAACCCGCCGACGAACCCGAGCGCCGTGTTCGGCGTGCCGAGTGCCGTCAGCACCTTCGAGACACCGATGCCCTTTCCCCCGGGGAAGAGGTGCTCCTCGACGATGCGGTTCGGGACGTCGCAGGCGAGCCCGTCGACGTGGATTGTGCGGTCGAGGGCGGGATTGAGCGTGAGCGTGTAGATCATGGGATCGCCTGGTGGAGCATCAGCGACGATGGTATTCAGGGTTTCGGCGATGGGAGGGAATTCCGATTCCCGATCCGCCTGGGTGAGAGTGTGCCCTGCCGCCGAGGCGCCCGGATATCCCTGCAGACGAGCATACGGATGCCCCATGCTTCTATCATATGATCTGTTAAAATATGGCCGGGAATATCAAAGAGAAAGACATATGTGTCTCTCCATCGACGGAAAAACCAGTATAGGTGAATGAGGATGACGACAGAGGCGCAGGCAGAGGGAGCGGTCGGCATTGCCGTTGATGGTGCCGACAACGTGTATGTGATGGACCCGGCCAACTGCCGGATCAAGAAATACTCGCCGTCGGGAGAGTTCGTTGGAGAATGGAGCTGTGCGGGCCAGGGCGATCTGAACGTCCAGCAGTCCGTCGGCGTGACCGTGGACGGCGTGGGTAACGTCTACCTGATGGATGCGGAGACGTGCCAGATACGCAAGTTCACCTCAACGGGTCAGTTCATCGGGGCGTGGGGCTTCGGAAGCAGCGGGGACGCGGTGGGGGGACCCGACCCCGCTCCCCAGGCCGCGGCGCCGAAGATCACCTCGTCGCCGGCCGCCCAGATCGCTGCGGCGATGAAGTCGGCCGCCGAGGAGAAGGCAGGGGCCGCCACGTCCTCCGCCGCCGGGGCTGCCGCCGCTCCCGGAGAGGCAGCCGCCAGGGGCGTTGACGCGACAAAGTCAGCGGCAGCGGGAGTGGCAGCGGCCGGGTCATCTATTGCAGGCAAGGCGGCTGAGACCGTCAAGTCCGCTGCGGCCGGAGCGGTTGCCGCTCCTGAAGAGGCAGCCGCCAAGGGTGTCGACGCTGCGAAGCCTGGGGCAACTGGGGTGGCAGCGGCGGGGTCATCGATTGCAGGCAAGGCGACTGAGACCGTCAAGTCCGCTGCGGCCGGAGCGGTTGCTGCTCCTGGAGAGGCAGCCGGGAAGGGCGTTGACGCGGCGAAAACTGCGGCAGCGGGAGTGGCCGGGACAGGAACAGCTGTCGCAGGCAAAGCGGGGGAGACCGTCAAGGTCACTGCACCTGCCGGGGCTCCGGCGCCGGGCGATGGGCTGAAGACTCCCGTCCACCTCGAGCCGGCCGCACCCGCGAAGCGCCCCTGGTGGCAGTTCTGGAAGTAGACGTGCCGGTGCCGCAGTCAGCTCAGCCCTCGGGCATGGGGGGGTGCGGACACCGATGGCGGAAGGGGTGGGCGCGCCTCTCCGCGTTCTTTTTTGTGCTCGTCCCCTGAACGAGACGGTTTTTCTCCCCATCGTATGTGGAAAGTTCCTAGCTCGAGTCGAAGGATCATGGGCCAGGCGGGCTGTTCGGACCCGACGCACCGGAAAAAAAGAGTTAGATGTAGAGCGGCGCGAGCACGAGGGCCGTGGTCGCCAGCAGCTTGACCAGTACGTGGAGCGAGGGGCCGGCCGTGTCCTTGAACGGATCGCCGACCGTGTCTCCCACGACTGCCGCCTTGTGCGCGTCCGAGCCCTTGCCGCCGTACTCGCCGGTCTCGATGAACTTCTTGACGTTGTCCCACGCGCCGCCGCTGTTGTTGAGCACGAGCGCGAGCATCAGGCCGACGATCGTCGCGACCATCAGGAACGAGGCCATCGCCTCGAACTTGAGGATGTAGCCGACGATCACGGGGAAGATGACGGCCAGAAGACCCGGTGCGACCATGTTCTTGAGTGCGCCCTTGGTCGTGATATCGACGCATGCCCCGTAGTCGGGCTTGACTGTGCCGGCCAGGATGCCCGGGTCCTTGAACTGCCGCCGGACCTCTTCGATGATGTACCCGGCCGTCTTGCCGACGGCCCGGATCGCGAGGGACGCGAAGACGAAGACGAGCATCGCGCCGAAGAGTGCGCCGACGAAGACCGGCAGGCTCGCCAGGTTCACGACCTCGAACGGCGTGCCCCTCAGGAGCGAGACATCGGTCATGTAGGCGTTGAAGAGCAGGAAGGCCGAGAGCGCGGCTGAACCGACTGCGTAGCCCTTGGTCAGGGCCTTGGTCGTGTTGCCGGCCGAGTCGAGCGCGGCGATCCGGTCCATCACGACGTCGGGCTGGCCCGACATCTCGATGATCCCGCCGGCGTTATCGACGATCGGGCCGAAGGTGTCCATCGCGAGGATGTACGCGACCGGCGCGAGCATGCCGATCGTTGCGACTGCCGTGCCGTAGAGGCCGCCGTTCGGGACACCGGACTGCACGCCGCAGTAGTAGGACGCGAGGAGCGCGGCGCCGATCGCGATCGCGGAGATCCCCGTCGTCTCAAGACCGACCGCAAAGCCGGAGATGATGTTCGTGGCCGAGCCGGTCAGCGAGGACTTCGCCATCTCCTTCACAGGCCGGTAACGGCTGTCCGTGTAGTAGAGGGTCAGGTACAGGAAGACCACCGAGAGGATCAGTCCGATCACGGCTGCGTAGAAGAACCAGATGTTCCCGAGCAGCCAGTCGACCGCGAAGTAGAGGAGGACGGCCGAGAGGATCGCGGTCACGAAATAGCCGCGGTTCAGGGCGTCCATCGGGTTCCCGGAGTTGCCCGACGACTCGGTCACGGTCAGGATCCCGATGATCGTTGCGATCAGGCCGAGAGCGCCCGCCACCAGCGGGAACAGGACGCCGTTGACGCCGAAGACGCCGAAGAGGGCCACGCCCAGGATCATCGC
Source organism: uncultured Methanospirillum sp. (assembly GCA_964461885.1). Taxonomy (GTDB): domain Archaea; phylum Halobacteriota; class Methanomicrobia; order Methanomicrobiales; family Methanospirillaceae; genus UBA288. The sequence goes on from CAYWVY010000004.1 coordinate 31,965, forward strand.
GCCGATGTTCTCGGCCACGGTCGACTCGAAGAGATCTGCACCGCGCCCGGCACAGTCGCCGACGTTGTCGCCGACAAGATCCGCGATCACGGCCGGGTTCCGGGGGTCGTCCTCGGGGATGCCCGCCTCGACCTTGCCCACAAGGTCAGCGCCGACGTCGGCGGCCTTCGTGTAGATCCCACCGCCCAGCTGGGCGAAGAGCGCGATGAACGAAGCGCCGAAAGCGAAGCCGACGATCAGCAGGGGCGTCGTCTGGGGATCGCCGCCGAAGGCCGTGAAGATGATCGAGACCCCCAGCAGCGAGAGCGCGACGATCGTCAGGCCCGAGACCGCCCCGCCGCGGAGCGCGACCACGATGGCCTTGCCGAGGCTCGTTTGCGCGGCCGCGGCCGACCGGAGGTTCGCGTGGACGCTGGTCCACATCCCGATGATCCCGGCCACGCCGGACAGCGTCGCGCCGAACAGGAATGAGATCGCGGTCGGGATCGCGAGCTCGGCCCGGCCGGTCAGGTAGTAGACTCCGATGAGGAGCAACGCCGTGACCACGCCGATGATGGCGATGGTCGTGTACTGCCGGCGCAGAAAGGCCAGCGCGCCCTCCTTGATCGCCGCGGCCACCTCGCGCATTCCAGGCGTGCCCGTGTCGGCACGCATCACCTGCAACGCAAAAATTCCGGCCACCACCAGGGCGATCACGCCGATGGCACCTGTCAGCATCAAATGGGGTTGAATATACATGGGTCACCTCTCGATCACAGTTCTGGATATGATACCGTAGGATTGGTACTCATACTTGACGTGCGAGACTATAACTATCCATCGTCGGGCTAATAAAGGCTAACGCTTTCTATTTGGGGTCAATCAGGGCCAGTTCGGGCTCCGGCTCGCACGGCGCCCGAAGAATTTCGCGGCGGACCACGCAGAGTGAACCGATCACCCCGACCACGATGTTGTAGTAGTAGAGCAGAGCCCGCCAGAGGAGGACGAAGATCCCGACGATCGATGACGGCACGATCAGGGCGTAGAGCGAGGCGGCCGCGATCTCGGCGATCCCCGACGAGCCCGGCGTGAGCGGCGCCAGGCTCACGATCGCGATGATCAGCTGGAACAGGAACGACTCGGCGATGAATGGGGCCTGGCCCAGGGCGATCAGGATCAGGGACGCGACGAAGAACTCCGAGGACCAGAACAGGGCCGTGCAGATCCCGCCCGTCACGAGCCCGCGCCGCCCCTGGGAGGTGAAGTAGACCAGGCTCGCGAAGAGTGCGTCCGTCTCCCGCTCAGCCCCCGCGATCATCTTGCGGAGCCGCTCGCCGGGGAACCGCCGCTCGGCCCATACGAGCACGCGCATGACGATGCTTTTCACCCGCGCGGGCCGCCGCACGGCGAGGGCGAGGAGCAGGATCAGGCCGACCATGATGACCCAGGCGATGCCCATGCCCGCGATGATCCAGGGGGGAAGCGAGAGCCAGAGCGGGCCCAGCGCGACCATGGCGACCACGCCCATCAGGGAGAGCACGACCCCGTCGAGGACGCGCTCCATCAGCGCCACCGCGGTCGCATCCCCGATCTTGAGCCCGGCCCGGTAGAGCCCGTGGATGCGGACGGGCTCGCCCCCGGCCTGCCCGGGGGTGATCGCGCCGGCGAAGAGGTTCGCGGTCACGACCAGGAATGCGTATCCGGCGCCGACCCGGTAGTGGAGCGCCTTGGAGAGTTCGGTCATCCGGTAGGCCCAGAAGACAAGGGAGAAGGTGCGGAGCAGGAGCGCGAGCAGCAGGTAGACCGGGTTGAAGTCCAGCAGGAGCTCGAGCGTCTCCCGGTCGACGGTCAGATAGAGGACCACGCCCAGGACTACGAGAGAGAAGCCGATCGAGAG
>CAYWVY010000004.1:33940-63377 GCA_964461885.1 uncultured Methanospirillum sp.
CGACGGTCAGATAGAGGACCACGCCCAGGACTACGAGAGAGAAGCCGATCGAGAGCCACGCCCACCGTCTCTGGGTTCTGTCCATGGCAACGGACCCTGCTCCTTACTATCACAGCGAAGGGACTTGAGTATGCCGGGCTTCCTCCTTCATGGGGCGTCACCGAGCGGGTCCCGGACGTCGACCGGAAGGTCCTCGTCTCGAACTCGGCCACGCGGCCCGGGACGTGGCCAAACATCGCGGTGGAACAGAGGATGACCGAGTCCTCGTCGGGGGGGTCTTCAAAAGGCGGCGACCGATCACGCCCGATGGGAACCCGGGCCGGACGGCTTCGCGCTCGGTGATGGCCTTTGCCGGGGTGCCCACGGCGCCGACATGGACGGCCGCGGCACGGCGGAGCCGGAGTCTCGCGGCCCGGACGAGCCCACTGTCGAGGAATTCGTCGTCGGAGCGGCCCTGGTGGAGAACGCGGCCGCCGTCCATCGGCTCGACGCGATCAGCCGGGGCGCACGCGAGATCGAAACTGTCCTGTCACAGGGCGCGAGGCCCAAGCCGTTCGGCCAGGTGATCGACCTGTGCCACGGCTGTCCCGGTGTAGCACTCGGGGTCGAGGAGACCCCCGAGCTCGCTCGCCGCGACCAGGGCCGTCACCGCGGGCCGGGCCGCGAGCACCTCCGCGAGCGGCCTCTCGGCTACCCGCGCCTCCATCGAGGCCACGCGGACCAGCTCGTGCGCCTCCTGCCGGTCCATGCCGCGCTGGGTCAGGACGATCATCACGGACTCGGCCATGTTCACGTCCTGAAGGATATGCAGGTTGGCGCGGATCCGGTCTTCGTGCAGGACAAGCCCCTCGAGGACGACGGTCATCAGGCGGAGGACGTGGTCGCAGAGGACCGAAGCCTCGGGGAAGAGGACCCGCTCGCACGAGGAGTTGGTGAGGTCGCGCTCGTCCCAGAGGGTGTTGTTCTGGAGCGCGGGTTCGACCGACGCCCGGACGATGCGGGCGAGGCCTGAAACCTGCTCGCTCCTGATCGGGTTGCGCTTATGGGGCATGGTCGAGGACCCGACCTGCTTTGCACCGAAGGCCTCCTCGACCTCCGCGATCTCGGTCCGCTGGAGCGACCGGACCTCGATCGCCATCTTGTCGAGCGAGGTCGCGACGTTCGCGAGGAAGAAGAAATACTCCGCGTAACGGTCGCGCTGGATCACCTGGTTCGAGACCTCGACCGGCGTGAGGCCGAGCAGGGCCATCATCCGCGCCTGGACCTCGGGCGCAGCGGGCCCAAGGGCGGCCTGCGTGCCCACCGCGCCGGTCAGCTGCCCGACCTCGACCCGGGGCCGGAGTTCGGCCAGGCGGTCGAGGTGCCGCCCGACCTCGGCGGCCCAGATCGCGAAGCGGAGGCCGTAGGTGGTCGGGACCCCGATCTGCCCGTGGGTCCGACCGGCCGCGACGAGCGTTTTCGTTTCGCGGGCGCGACGGAGCAGGACGCCGAGGAGCCGGCGGAGCTTCTCCTCGAGCAGGGCCAGGGCGTCCCTGAGCTGAAGGCCGGTCGCCGTGTCGAGCATGTCGTTCGAAGTCGCGCCGAAGTGGACGTACCGGCCGGCGTCGCCGCACTCCTCGGCGATCGCCTTCACGACCGCCATCATGTCGTGGTGGATCTCGTCCTCGATCGCCTTCGCGCGCTCGAGCGACGCCTGCGCCGCGCCGCGCGCTATCGCGTCGGCCGCCTCGGCCGGGATCATCCCGACGTCGGCCTCGGCCCGGGCCAGCGCGACCTCGGCCGCGACGATCGCGGCGAAGCGGCGCTCCTCGCTCCAGACCGCGCGCATCTCCGGAGTCCCGTACCGGAACTCAATCGGGTGGATCGCCATACGCTGAGTACATTCGCACAGAGAGAATAAAAAGAACGGCAAGACCGGACGATGGCTATTTCGTGGGGCGGGGCGACCTGTAACGGACGGATGTTCTGGCACCTTATCCTGACCGACGCCTGCAACCTCTGCTGCTCGTACTGCCGCGGAAAGGCGTTCTGGCCGCGCGAGGAGCCGGGCCGGCCCTGCGCCTACGATCCCTCTCTCCCGGCGGAGCTCGCGGTCGACCTCGACGACCTCGCATCCTTCCTCGCGCGCGACCCGGATCCGACCATGACCTTCTACGGAGGCGAGCCCCTCCTGCGGTCGGACCTCGTGGAGGAGGTGATGGCGCGCCTGCCCAACTGCCGCTTCATGCTCCAGACGAACGGACTCCTGCTCGATCGCCTACCGACCGATATTCTGCACCGGTTCCACACCCTGCTCGTCTCGATCGATGGGCCCGAGGCCCTGACCGATCGCCACCGCGGGGCGGGGGTCTACACCCGCGTCCTCGCGAACGTCGAGCGGCTTGTCGCGGGCGGGTTCCCGGGCGAGCTGATTGCGCGCATGACCGTGGACGAAGCCACGCCGATCGAAGAGGCCGTGCTCCACTGCGACGGCCTGCCCGTCTCCGCAGTCCACTGGCAGCTCGACGCGAACTTCTGGGGCGACTACGCCGACCGCGATTTCGCGCGCTGGGTGCGGGACTCCTACGACCCCGGTATCCGGCGGCTTGTCGACGCCTGGGTGGCCCGGATGGAAGCCGGGGAGGTGGCCAGGTGGTACCCGTTCCTCGACACCATGTGGGATCTCCTCCGGGACGAGTCCTCCCGCCTCCGCTGCGGGTCGGGGTACGCCAACTACACGATCCAGACCGACGGCACGATCGTCCCGTGCCCGGTCATGACGGGCATGACCGGGTTCTACCTCGGCCACATCCGCGACACCGACCCGCTCGCGGTCCCCGAGGTGCCGGTCGTCGGGTGCGACGGTTGCGACCTCGCATCCTTCTGCGGCGGCCGCTGCCTTTACGCCGCGGTCACCGAGCCCTGGCCCGCCGCCGCCCGAGCCGAGGTCTGCGGCACGGTCCTCACCCTCCACGACGCCCTCGTCCACGCCCTGCCGCGGGTCCGCGCACTCCTCGAGGACGGCGCGATCGCGCCTGCGGACTTCGACCACGTCAAGTTCAACGGCTGCGAGATCATCCCCTGAGGGTTCCGTCCAATAGAGCAAAGCCATCGGAGCGCGTACAGGATCGGGATGGAGGACGACCTCGAGGCCTGGTTCCCCTACCCTGCGTTCAGGCCGCACCAGCGGGAGATGCTCGAACTCGCCGGCTCCGTGGCCCGCGAGGGCGGCATCGCGATGATCGACGCTCCGACGGGTTCGGGAAAGTCGAGCGTGATCGCGGCCCTCCTCGCTGCCCGGGCCGGCAGAAAGGTCCTGGTCGCGGTCCGGACCGTGAGCCAGCTCGACACGTTCGTCCGCGAGCTCGCGCTCGTCCGGACGAAGCAACCCTCGCTCCGTTTCGCCTACCTGATCGGCAAGGGTTCCATGTGCCCGCTCCCAGGCACGGGTGACGTCTACCGGCGGTGCGAGGGAGTCAAGGCATTCTCGGCCGCGCTGATGAAGGAGCGGGCCCAGAAGGGCGCACTCGTGCCGTCGCGCGACCCGCAGATCCGGCTCCAGCTCAAGAAGCAGGATCCGGATCACCCCCTGCTCTGCCCGTACTTCATCGCGAGCCGCCACTTCATCCAGGCCGAGGACTCGGGCGCGCTCCGCATGGTCCCGTCGGCCGCGCTCCGGACCCGGGCCGACCGGCTCGCGGGCGACACGGTCAGCCCCCGGGACCTGGGGCGGCTCTGCGGCGACTGCTGCCCGTACGAGGCGATGCTCCAGGCGGCCCGGACGGCCGACGTGGTGGTTTTGAACTTCTATCATCTCTTCGACGACGAGATCCGCGAGCAGCTCTACCAGTCCCTCGGGATCGAGTCGCCGAAGGACGTGCTGCTCCTGATCGACGAGGCCCACAACGTCGGGGACGTGGTCCAGGAGATCCAGTCTGTCGAGTGCGACGCCGGGACGATCGATCAGGCCGGTCACGAGCTCGCGGGCCTCCGGCGGTACCAGTCATCGGCCGGCGCCGTGATCGAGCTCCTGCCCCGTATCGACCGGTTCATCGAGGGGCTCTCGGCCTCCCCCGAATCGATGGATTGGTTCGACCCCGCGCTCTTCGCGCGCATGGTGCTCCGTGGCTCGCTCTACCAGACGACGGGGCAGGTGGTGGACGACCTCGCCGAGATCCGCGACTTCGTCCGGGAGAAGAGCATCGAGGCCGGTGACTTCAAGGAGACCGCGATCGAGCGCCTCGCCGAGTTCTTCTACCGTGTGGACCGGGCCGCACGCGACCCGGCTTTCCTCTCTGTCTTCCGACGGGTCGACGAGGAGCGGGTGGCGCTCGCGGTCCGGAACATCGACCCGGCCCCGCGCCTCACCGAGGTGGCGGGGCTGCACTGGTGCGCGGTCCTGATCAGCGGCACGCTCTCGCCGGTGGACGCCTACCGGAGGTACTACTTTGAGGACCTGTCCGTGCGGACGCTCTCGCTGCCGAACGCGTTCCCGCGCGAGAACCGGCTCGTCCTCGCGGCGAAGGACGTGACGACGGCGTTCTCGCAGCGGCAGAGCCGGGAGAATGCGGACCTGATCGCGGACTACATCGCCGCGTTCGCGACCGCCCCGGGCAACCTGGCGGTCTATTTCCCGTCGTACTACCTCCTGGAGCAGTTCGCCGAGCGGACCGCCCCGCGGGTCCGGTCAAAAACGGTCTTCGTCGAGCCGAAGGAGGCTGCCGACGCCGGGACGGCACTCCGCGAGTTCCTCGCCCTCCCGGGCCGCGGGAAGGCCGGCGTGCTCTTCGCCGTGACCGGCGGCAAGTGGTCCGAGGGGCTCGACTACCGGGGAGAGATGCTCTCGGGCGCGATGGTGGTGGGCCTGCCGCTCGCGCCGTTCAACCGGGTGCGGCGCATGGTGATCGACTACTTCGTCCGGAAGTTCGGGGACGAGGGCGAGTTCATCTCGTACACGCTCCCCGCGATCAACCGCGCGCTCCAGGCACTCGGGCGCGTGCTCCGCACCCCCGAAGACCGTGGGGTGCTCGTGCTGGCCGAGCAGCGCTTCCTGGAGGGGCGGGTCCTGAGCGGACTGCCGCCCTGGATGCAGGAGGAACTCGCGGTCATCGACCTGAAAGGGTTCCGGGAGGCGATCGCGCGGTGGCGCTGAAAGAGGGCGTCTGCCGCCTCGGCACCTGGTCGGTGAGAGTCGTCTGGGAGGGCGACCTGGTCCACGAGGTCGAGTTCTGTGATCTTCCCCCCGGTGGCGAAGTGCCGGCGCCGATCGCGGCGTACTGCCGGGGCGAGCCGGTCGACCTCTCGCTCCTCCGCTCCGCGGCCCTCGAACGGCCCGGGAAGTCGGCCGCGATCTACCGCGAGGTCTGCGCGGTCCCGTACGGCACGACCACGACCTACGGGACGATCGCCCGGCGCGTCGGGACCTCGGCCCGGGCCGTGGGCCAGGTCATGCGCCGCAACCCGACCCCGCTCGTAATCCCGTGCCACCGTGTGATCGGCGCCGACGGCTCGATCCGTGGCTTTACGCCCTCGATCGCGCTCAAGGAGCAAATACTGGCGATGGAAGGGGGACGAAGCGTTAAGCGGTCTGGCGAGGAACGCTAGAGAATCATGAGGATTGCAGTGCTCGGCGCCGGAGCGGTCGGGCTCTCGGTCGCGGCCCGGCTCTCGCAGGTCGCCGACGTGGTCGCGGTCACGCGCGAACGCTGCGTCGCGGCCATTCGGCAGGATGGGTTCCACCTGAGCGGGCGCTGGGGCGACGGGGTCTACGACCTTGCGGTCACCACCCGGCCGGACCCGGACGAGGAGTTCGACTACGTCCTTGTCACGGCGAAATCGGTCGATACGGCCGCCGTCTGCCGGGAGTTCGCGCCCGTCCTCGCACGCTCGGAGGCGGTGAGCCTCCAGAACGGGATCGGGAACGAGGAGATCATCGCCGGTGTCGCGGACCGCGTCATCGGGGGCATGATCATCACCGGGTTCGAATGGCGAAGCGACAGCGCGGTCCACGTCTCGGTCGAGGGCGGGCCGATGAAACTCGGGCGGTTCCCGGCGGGGACGGATTCGGCCGTCGAGGCGCTCGTCGACCTTGTCCGTCAGGCCGGGATCCCGGTCGAGGGAACGGCCGCGATCCGGTCCGAGATCTGGGGCAAGACCATGTACAACTGCGCCCTGAACCCGCTCGGCGCGCTCATGAACGTCCCGTACGGCCGTCTCGCCGAGCCGCACGCCTGGGCTGTCATCGAATCGATCGTGACCGAGGTATTCGCGGTTGCCCGGGCCGAAGGGATCTCGCTCGCCTGGCCCGATCCGGCGTCCTATCTCGCGTTTCTCGCCTCGACCCAGCTGCCGAACACGGCCGGGCACCACTCCTCCATGCTCCAGGATCTCGCGCGCGGGCGGCCGACCGAGATCGATTTCATGAACGGCGCGATCGCCGCGATCGGGGCGCGGCATGGGATAAGGGTGCCGTACAACACCTGCATCGCAGACCTGGTCCGGTTCCGAGAATCTCCGGCGGGCCGGTGAGGGCATGGAGCGGTCGGCTGTCGTCCTGGTCGGGGGAGAGGCGACCCGCGCCGGCGGGCGCGAGAAGTACTTCTTTCCGTTCAGGGGCCGGACCTTTATCGAACGGCTGATCGGGGCGCTCGAGCCGGTCGTGGACGAGGTGCTGCTCGTGGCCCGCGACGATGGGCAGTGCGCTCGGTTCGCGGCCCTCACGTCGGTGAGGTGCACGGTCGATCGGCGGCAGGGCCTCGGTCCGATCGGCGGGCTGCACGCGGGGGCGCTCGCTGCCTCGGGCGAGGCCCTTTTCGTGGTCGCGTGCGACATGCCCTGCGTCAACCCCGCCGTGGTCTCCCGGCTCCTCGATATGCTCGACGCCCGGGAGGCCGTGATCCCGTGCTGGCGGCCCGGCATGTACGAGCCGCTCCACGCGGTCTACGCCCGGACCGCGCTCCGCAGGTACCTCGAGGACCACGACGATCTCTCCCTCCGGGCGATGGTCCGTGCCCTTGACTGCCGGTTCGTCCCGGTCGAGACTCTGCGCGACCTCGACCCGGGACTGAAGACCTTCACGAACATCAACCGCGTCGACGACCTCGCCCAGATCGGCGAGGACTGCGACTGAGCACTCCTCCTCTTTTCGGAACCCAATTTCCGAGAGTGTGGCCGAACACTTTATCAATTAAATGGACAAATGTGTACATTGTAGTATTACACTGTCTACCAATGGCCGGTAGACATTTCCAGGAAGTGTCATCTCATGAAGTCGCGTGATATTGCCATCGTCGGCATTCTGCTTGCCATCGGCGCCATCGTCAGGTACCTCTCTCTGATCATCCCCGGGCCGATCGTGGCTAACCTCGTGATCGCATTCTACTGCCTTGCAATCCTGCTTGTGCTCCCAACTCTCACCGAGGCCATTGGAATCGGCTTCGTCGCGGGCATCGTTTCGGCCCTGATCAGTCACTCGGTCTTTCCGCCGGGCAACCTGATCTCGGAGCCGATCGGCGCGATCGTCTGCGTGCTCGTCTACAGAGTCCTGAAGGACCGCATCCCGTTCTCCCAGGGGATCACGACCTTCATCGCGACCCTCGCATCGGGCGGGAGTTTCGTTCTGATCTCTCTTGTCGCGGTCGCCCCGACGATCCTCTCGAAGTACGCGACCATCGGCGCCTACGCACTCGTGATCGTCCCGATCGTCCTCTCGGCCGCCATCGTGAACGCCGTGATCTCGCAGGCCCTGTACTTGCCGGCGGCCCGGGTCGTCGTGCGTGACAGGACGACCGCGATGCCCGAGCCGGAGAGCGCATGATCGCGCTGGAGAACTTCTCTTACACCTACCCCGGGCGCACGGGGCCCGCGCTCAGCGGAGTCACCCTCCACGTCCGGCAGGGCGAGATCGTGCTGGTCACGGGCCCCACGGGGGCGGGAAAGACCACGCTCTGCCTGGCCGCGACCGGCATCCTCCACCACGAGTACGGCGGCGGATCCCGGGGGAGGGCCCTGCTGATGGGCCGGGATGTCGCCGAATACGCTGATCTCGGCGAGATCGGCCTGCGCGTTGGCGTTGTCTTCGACGACCCCGACGCACAGCTCATCTTTACGACGGTCGAGGAGGAGGTTGCGTCGGGCCTCGAAGGGCTGCCTCTTCCACGCGAGAACCTGCTCGAGCGGATGGAGGAGGTGCTTGAGATCACCGCGACCTCAGAGCTCCGCGAGCGCGCCCCCCATACCCTCTCGGGAGGCCAGAAGCAGCGTGTCGCGATCGCCGCGACCCTCGCACTCGGCACCGGCATCGTGGTCCTCGACGAGCCGAGCTCCGAGCTCGACGAGGAAGGGACGCAGCGGCTCTTCCAGATCCTCCAGAAACTCAAGGCGGAGGGGAAGACCGTGCTGGTCGTCGAGCACAAGCTCGACGCGCTCTTCTCGCTCGCCGACCGGATGGTCTTCCTCGAGGGGGGCAGGATCACGGTCGAGGGGGTTCCTGAAGACCTCCTGCGCGACAAGCGGGTCCGCTCGGTCCTGCACTCGGACGTGGTCGATCGCCCCGTCCATATCGCGAAGACCCGTGTTCGCGAGCAACCGGCAGCCGAGCCGCCGATCATTTCGATCGAGCGCCTGGTGCATGCATACGACGGCCATGAAGCCCTGCGAGGGCTCGACCTCGCGGTCCACCCGGGCGAGTTCGTCGCCATCATCGGCGACAACGGCTCGGGCAAGACCACGCTGATCAAGCACCTGAACGGCCTCCTCAAGCCGACGAGCGGGTCCGTCACGGTCCGGGGGCTCGACACGCGGAACGCCGCGATCAACGAACTGGCCAGGCACGTCGGCCTCGTCTTTCAGAACCCCGACACCATGCTCTTCGAGGAGACGGTAGGAGACGAGGTGCTGTTCGGCCCCGCGAACCTCGGCATGAGCAACGCCGCGGACCGCGTGACGCATGCGCTCGACGAGGTCGGCCTCTCGGCGCGGCGTGGGACGTATCCCCGCTCCCTCTCGAGAGGCGAGCGGCAGCGGCTTGCGGTGGCCTGTATCGTCGCCATGGAGCCCGAGGTGATCGTGCTCGACGAGCCCACCACCGGCCTCGATGCGGCCGAGTCCCGGCGAATCATGGAGCTCGCGTCGCGCCTCCGTGAAGAGGGGAAGACGATCGTGATGGTCACGCACAATATGCGCATCGTGGAGGACTACGCCGACCGGATCGTGCTCCTGGAGCGTGGCGAGCTGGTCGCAGACTCGGCAACGGGGGGTGAGGAGGTCATATGCCAGAGATTATGCAGTACGTCCCGGGCGCCAGCATCTTTCACCGCCTGAACCCGCTTGTCAAACTGCTGATGGTCGTGCTGGTCGCGGTCCTCGCCGTGACGACGAGTACCCTGGCGCTGCTCGCTGTGCTGGTGATCGCGCTCTTCCTGGCCGCCGTCGCCGCGCGCCTCTCGCGGCCGCTCGTGCAGCAGCTGCCGCTCCTCACCTCGCTGACGGTCTCGCTCCTGCTGCTGACCATCCTCACGATGCAGGGCGGCGCGACGATCGGCCACCTGGTCCCAGCCGCTGTTCCGGTGATCGGCGGGGCGTTCCCGATCACGACGGGTGCGGTCGAGTTCGGACTGCTGCTCTCGTTCCGGTTCTTCGCGATGCTCTTCGCGTTCCAGCTCCTGGTCATCTCGACCCAGCCGCACGACCTGGTGCATGCACTCCGGCGGCTCCGCCTGCCGGTCGACTACGCGCTGATGTTCCTGATTGCGCTCCGGTTTATCCCGAGCCTTCAGCTCGAGGGTCAGCGGATCCGGGAGGCCCAGCAGGCCCGGGCCTACAATCCTGGCGGGGGCCTGCGCGGGATCATCCGGACCCTCACCCCGGTCGTGATTCCGCTCCTGTCCAACTCGCTGGGCAAAGCGAACGTGCTGGGCCTGACCATCGACCTCAGGGGCTACCGGACGGCTCGGCGCACCTCGCTCAAGGACCGGTCCCTCAAGGGCCGGGACTTCGCGGCGATCACCGTTCTGCTCGCCGCATCGGCGGCTTTCGCCGGGCTGAGCGTGATGGGTTTCGTCGCCTGACCTTTTATTAAGGCCACACTCCAAACGTTGCCCATCTTCGGCATATCGGAGCGCGATGACTCCTCGCTCCGTCCTGATCGGGGCAGAAGCGATCGATAGTCAGCATCGCTCTTCGCACTTCACCACGGGTCTCCGAGTGTCGTCATCGTCGCCGACATACTCTCCCGGGCTCCGGATCAGCGACGTGGTCTCGACGAGCGTATCAGGAAGGGACAAGGTCCGGCACCGTGGCACTACCGGGCCGCATCGTCCGCCCCGCGCCGGATGGCAGCAGGTGGCGGTCTCGAGAACCGGGACGGTACGCGGGAGAGGAGACCGACGAGGGTGTCTCGAGGTGGCGGAGTCCCAATGCGCCGGCGGCGAAACCCGGTAGTCCTCGGGGGGTCAGAAGAGCCGGCCCGGGGCGTGAACAGGCGTGCGATCATCGACGGCCAGTTTATCGAGGGCTCGGCGAAGCCGTTGATCACGAGATCGACTTCCAGGACATCCACTCTGATCTTCTCCCGTGGAGAGCCGGACTACCTGGGATTCCAACTCGCGAGGAATGTCAAGGCCGATTCATCGGACGTTGATGGTGCCCGGGCGCATGCCAGCCCCGGACCCCTCAGGTCGACACTGGAATTCGCATTCGAAGACCTCTGGTCCGTTCTCGTCACGGCGGACCGGCTGATCCGGTGGGCATGGACGTCGGGCCGGGAACAGGCGTAAAGCACTTGGGAACGGTCGTCTGAGGCATGCCCGGAAGATTACCAGGATGCCCGCCCAGTGCGATCGCGCTCGGCGTCAGCGAGGCACCATTTGCCGGGGCAGCGGAAGCAGAGTCTCCCAACCGATCGACTCTTCGGCGAGCATCTGCAGGCGTCCTCGCTCTCGTGCATCTCTACTCTGTTCGACGCAGAGGATTTCTTGAGCGCCTGGTTATTGTTCATCCCCCTTCCCCGCCAGACAAGGCGGTTAGAATAGATCGACGGTGAAGTGTGGGGCCGCGAGGGGACTTCGCCCGCCGCCACCCTGTGACGGCTCTTCTCTACCGGTTAGAGAGTCGGCCCCGCAGGGGCGTTACCCCGGCGTCCCTCTCAGAGGGGGCGGGCCCCGACGAACCCGGCAACCTGGTCGAACCGCTCGGCCACCTCGGCGTACGACGGTGACCGGTAGAGGATCAGGGGGTCGTCTGATCCCTGGGTGTAAGCTGCAATCGCGTAATGATCGATGAGCTCGCTGTCCTCGGTGATCCCGATCTCTTCAATCAGGTCGAGGTTCAGCATATCCGGGTTCCCGGTCTGCACGTTCTGATACCTCAGCCACATCTCCGAGTTGTTGAGCTTGCAGCCTTATGGAAGTATCAGATCCATGCACTGTCGGGGGCATCTTCGGGGCGTTGAGTTATATCGCAACATATGGTTTATGGGTGGGATCTGCGGTGACCGCTGCCCTAATATCCCTGTCAAGAGTGATGCGAAGGGGTAAATCCTGGACCCTTCAACAGTACAGGAGGTCTCGTACAGGAGGTCTCTCAGGCCCGGTGATCGTCGTGGAAACTCAATCCCCTGCCGCCCTGCTCTCCAGGGTCCGAGAAATGCGTCCGCTCGTCCACCACATCACGAACTACGTGACCGTCAACGACTGCGCGAACGTCACGCTCGCGGTCGGGGCCGCGCCAGTCATGGCCGAGGCCCCTGAGGAGGTCGCCGAGATGGCCGGCATGGCCGACGCGCTCGTCCTCAACATCGGCACACTCTCATCGGACCAGGTTGGGGCGATGCTCCTCGCCGGGCGCGCTGCGAACGCACGCGGGATCCCGGTCGTGCTGGACCCGGTCGGTGCCGGGGCTACGGGTTTCCGCACGGCCACGGCGCTCAGGCTCCTCGACAACCTCGAGATCGCGGTCCTCAAGGGAAACGCCGGCGAGATCGGGACGATTGCGGGGACCGAGGCCCGGGTGCGCGGCGTGGACTCGGCCGGTCTGACCGGTGATCCGGCCGATATCTGCCGCCGGCTCGCATCCCGCCTCGGTTGCGTCGTGGCCATGAGCGGGCCGGTCGACATCGTCTCGGACGGGGGCCGGATCGCGCTCGTGGAGAACGGCCATCCGCTGATGGGCACTGTATCGGGGACGGGTTGCATGGTCGCATCCGTGACGGGCGCGTTCGCCGCCGTCGCTGACGACCCGTTCTCGGCCGCAGTGGCTGCGCTGGCGGCTTTCGGCCTGTCCGGCGAGCACGCCACTGACAGGGCGCACGGCCCGGGCTCGTTCCGGCCGGGGCTGATCGATGCGCTGGCCGGACTGGAGCCGGCCACGCTCAGCGCAGGGGCCAGGATCCGGCTCGAATGAACTCGTTTGCCCTGTACGTGGTGACGGACGAGGTCATCTCGGGGGGTCGAAGCCATCTCGAATGCGCTCGTGCGGCCGCAGCCGGTGGCGCGGACATAGTCCAGCTCCGGGAGAAGGAGAAACCCGCGGGGGAGATTTTTGCGATTGCGCGGGCAATCCGGGCTGTTACGGCCGCAACGGGGGCGATCTTTGTCGTAAACGATCGGCTCGACATCGCCCTCGCGGCCGGGGCCGACGGGGTCCACCTCGGGCAGGACGATCTCCCCGTTGCGGCCGCCCGGCGGATTGCGCCCCCTCCGTTTGTGATCGGGGCATCCGTCGGCAGCGTCGAGGAGGCCCTCCGGGCCGAACGTGGCGGTGCCGACTACGTCGCGGTGAGCCCCGTCTTCACGACCGGCTCCAAGGCGGATGCCGGTGCCGGCCATGGGCTCGAGGCCGTCGCGGCCGTACGTCGGGCAGTCCGGATCCCCGTGATCGGCATCGGCGGGATCGGTCCCGCAAACGCGGCCGACGTGATCCGGGCCGGGGCCGACGGCTGCGCCGTCATCTCGGCGGTGCTCGCGCAGCCGGATATTGTCGAAGCGACACGATCGCTGAGGGCCGTCATCGTCCGGGCGCTCGCCGATCCGCGTCCCGAATCTGCCTGAAAACCGCGCTTCTCCTGGCCCCAGGAGCCGTTATCTCTCCCGGGATCGAACCTTAACTCGATCCGCATATTTTTTCCGAATTTTTGGGTGATCTCGTCTATCTATTGTCAGAATCCCGCAACGCCCTATTGAATTTCGTAAAATGTGTATTTTACGAAATCGGCCTTCACGGCCTCCGATTTCGGGCATCTACACGGGCCCGAACGACCTCGGTCGAGCGCTGGTACAGCCCGAACGAGCCCTTCTCCGAGACCTTGCGGGCCGGAACGCCCGCGATCGTGATCCCGCCCTCGGGAAACGACCGGTTCACGACCGCGTTCGCCCCGATCGCGACGTCGTCGCCGATCTCGACCGGGCCGAGGATCACCGCGTTGGGGCCGATGAACGCGTTCTTCCCGATTCGCGGGGCCGCGTGCTCCTCTCCGGCGGCCGTACCGATCGTGACTCCCGGGTGGATCCGGCAGTTCTCACCGATTCGGGCCGCGTCGTTCACGATCAGGGTGCCGGGGTGGGCGATCGAGAGGCCGGGGCCGAAGACGTTCGGAGGGATCGTGTACCCGAGCCGGAGCGAGAGACGCCGGAAACGCCAGTAGAGAATGTAGTAGAGCGGGCGGTATACCGGGGATCGGCGGCAGTTCTGCCAGTATTCGATCCGCCGGAGGAGGCGCTCGAAGCGCCAGACGTCGTGTGAGAAGTACTTGGGCCACCACGAGCCGATGTTCAGGGCGACGCGGTCAGCCTCGAGATAGAAACGGTAGTCCTCCTCCGATTCGATCACACGTACGATCTCAGGCGCCGGTCGGATAAGGTTATCGAACCTGTTGAAGCGCCTTCCGGCACCGCTCCCGTTCACGGAAACGTCTCCTCCCATCGAATGCATGCTCCGCCTCAACTACATCATCGCAAGACTCGAAGCTCCTGCTGAAGTCGTGAGATCCAGGTACTTCCCGTTCGCACCCCCCGAATCACCCAAACGGTTGGGCTGATAAACCATATGATGCTATATGGATGGGGGTGGCGATTGGGCCCATCTCATCCTCTCCCCGCCCCTTCTCTCAACTTGAGATTTCCCTTCGACCGACGTGAACACGACAGGGCGCTATCCGACATGATGGTAACCAACTGCAATGATTATTTTGCGAAGTTTTCTTCCGCCCTCGACGCCTAGAACTATGTGTGGAGGATCTAACGCTGGATAACTGGATCGACAGGTATGTCGACTTCCTGCGCATGCGCCACTACTCCGACGGAACGATCGCGAATTATCATCGGTCGCTCCGCTCGCTTTCGGCCGGTCTCGTCGCACGCGCCGGACAGGGTAAGGCCGTGACGCCGGCCGACGTCACGACGGTCGCGCTCTACGATCATCTCGCCGCTGTCTCGGAGGAGGGTCACATCTCACCGCGGACGTTGAACTGGCTTGTCTGCTCGTACTCGTCATTCTTTCGCTTTCTTGTCACCCAGGGCGCTGTTGACACGAACCCGGCCGATCGGATCGAGCGGCCGAAAGTCGGCCAAACCGGCGTCCGGTGCCTCAAGCACGGGCAGGTCTCGCGGCTCCTCCGCTCGATCGACGACTCGCGAGACCGCCTGATCGTCCGGCTCATCTACGCAACCGGCGTCCGCGTCTCCGAGCTCTGCGGTATGCGGGTCGAGGAAGTTGATCTCGACGACGGCATGATCCGGGTCACGGGGAAGGGGAACAAGGAACGAGTTGTCTTCCTCGACGACGCGACTGCGGACGCACTTGGCGAGTTCATTGGCGACCGTACGTCCGGCCCGCTCTTCGTCGGGTATGGGGGGAAGCCGATCTCGACACGGACGATCCAGCTCCTCTTCAAGCAGTACGCACCCGAGGGCGTTACGCCGCACACGATACGGCACAGCTACGCGAGCGAGCTTTACCGCCGGAGCCGGAACCTCCGCATTGTCCAGGAAAACCTCGGCCACACCTCGATCAAGACAACCGAGATCTACCTGCATACCGACCTTGAAGAACGGCGCGAGGTCTATCGGCGGTACTTTCCGCTTGCGAGTGGGGATGATGACCGTGGTGATTGAATATTTCGGCAATCTTTCGGGAACACCGGCAATATGGGGGGGGAATCTGCACTCCAGCCGTGGAGTGGTAACGGTGGCACCGACGAACATCCCGTACAAAGAGACCTACGAAGGATATGGTCAGACTCGATGAAAAGTTATCTGGGATGATGGCAGGGGGGTGGTTCAACAAGAGTGCCCTATGTGTCGGAGGATGCTTCCAGCTTCCGCTTTCACGAAAAATAAGCACATCAAAACGGGCATTTATGCCGAGTGTAAGAAATGTCATTCGGCTCGGTTAAGGAGGACATACATGCGTGACCCCATACCAATCATGGTCAGGTAAATCGTCCTGCGATCGAAAAAGAAGGGGATCTTCTGCGACTTGACATACGACGACGTGCGGGCTACATATGATGAACAGGCAGGCCGATGCTTTTACACCGGTTTAGCGTTCGGTGACACCGGTACGATTAACGCCCTATCGGTTGATCGCATCGTTCTCGAACGAGGATATACTAAGAACAATATAATTCTCTGTCTCTTATGGGTGAAAGTGATGAAATCAGATCATCCTGTTAGTGAATTTTTCTCAAAAATTTTGATGATCGCAAAAAATATTGACCGGCTCCGCTCACAAGAAAGGCTTGGCCCGTATCTTGAGGATCTACAGCTCGAAATTGGGGGTGCCCCACTCCAGAAACCGTTCGGGAGACGAGTGATAGGCCCTGATGGAGGATGGAAAATAAATCTTGACTCTTCACAATGTCTTTGAGACCAACGGGACTGGCTCCGACAACGATCGTGTCGAGGCCTCGGTTTGCCGAAATTTTTCGCGCTCAGTTCGCAGCCGTGAATATCTGCTGAAGTTCACCGAGACCGGAAGGCACCCGGAACTCTAGGGAGATCTGGCAGAATCACCAACCCCGATGATGAAAGGGACGGGCAGACAGGCTTCACGCTTAACATCACAGGTTTAGTCAGTACAATACCCAAAGCTCAAAGGGAGCTCCACACTTGCATCCATGTGCTCAATGGGGGGGGGCGAGGTCCGTCGTGAGTGTGACTTCTGCCGCCGCGACGCCCAAAGGGTCTGGGGATTCCCGTGCTGAGCATCAAAGTTGATCAGGACCTGTGCTACCATTCTCACCGCAGCCATTTCCCGCTCGCGGCAGGCGAGGATCGCGGCTCGTAATCCGCTGCGGAGGCACACTCACAGCTCGATCCGGGTCGAGACGCCGTGCATCACATCGGCCGGTAACCGGTAAAACTGGACGAAGGTCGGAGCGACCCGCTTGATCAGGGCGAAGACTCGCCAGACAAGCCGGTCGGTCACGATCTCCTCGAGGCCGTAGAAGATCGCTTTTTCTTGGATCCCGCGGGCACGGAGGATCGAGACGATGTCGACGATCTCGAGGTACCCGTGCCGGATCTCGAAGCTCCTGAGCCCGTCGGCCAGGTTCCGCTTGAAGTCGCTCGTGACGCCAAAGGGCGCGTCCACGACCACGATCGAGACCAGGATGTTGTCCTGGTAGAGAATATTGTTGACGAACATGGTCCGGCCCACGTACGGCGGGATCCGCCGGATGTCGCGGGCGAAGAAGAGGGCCGTGCCGCTGATCCGGTTCATGGTCGCCCAGGTCTCGCGATACATCTCGAGGAACCGATCAAGGGGTATCGGACAGAACGCCCTGTGGAGCCGGCGCTGGCCCGAGAGGTAGATCAGGATCACGGTGAGGGGAACTGCGGCTATCAGGAGAGACCAGTACCCGCCCGTCTCGAGCTTGCTGAACGACGCGGCGAGGAACGCGGCGTCCACGAGGGTCAGGCCTCCCGCGATGGCGGCGAGGCCGAAGGAGCGGCGCAGCAGGAAGAGCGTGGTGATCAGCGTACCCGTCAGGGCCATCGTGCCCGTGACGGCCAGGCCGTACGCGGCCGCGAGGTTCACCGAGGCCCGGAAGACGAGCATCACCAGCAGGACGGCCGCGAGCAGAGCCCAGTTGACGATGCCGATGTAGATCTGCGACCGCAGCTCACTCGAGGTGTAGTCCACCTTCAGGGTCGGCAGGAGGCGGGTCGTGATCCCCTGGTAGACGACCGAGAAGATCCCGCTGATCATTGCCTGCGACGCGATCACGGTCGCCGCGATCGAGAGGAGCACGAACGGGACGTAGAGGAGGCCCGAGAGCGAGAGGACCAGTCCGAAGAGGACGTTTCCGGTGCCGGGGTGGGTGAGCGCGAACGCACCCTGCCCGAGATAGTTGATCACGAGGGCGAGGAAGACGTACCGCCAGGCCCGCCGGATCGGGTCGCGGCCGAGGTGGCCCATGTCGGCGTAAAGCGCCTCGCCGCCGGTCGCGCAGAGGATCACGGAGGCGAGGATGAGGAACGACGCGAGGCCGTTCGAGAAGAGAAAGCCGAATCCGAGGGCGGGGTTGAGGGCGAGGAGGACGACCGGGGCCCGGACGATCATGATCAGGCCCGTGAGGGTGAGCGTGACGAACCAGACGACCATGACCGGCCCGAATGCGAACGCGACCCGCTCGGTGCCGCGGCGCTGGAAGGCGAAGAGGGCGACGGCGATGCCGGCCCCCAGCAGGACCAGCAGGTCCTGCCCGATCCCCTCGAGGCCGGGGATTAGGGGCAGGCCCTCGACGGCCGAGAGGATGCTGATGGCGGGCGTGATCACGCCGTCGCCCATCAGGAGCGAGATGCCGATCACGGTCAGGATCAGGAGCAGGTGGCGTGAACGTGGCCCCTTCAGCAGCGGGTTCAGGAGCTCGCGGAGGACGATGGTGCCGCCCTCGCCCTTCTTTCCGAGGCTCATGGCGAGCCACGCGTACTGGGCCGTGACGATCAGGATGAGGGTCCAGACGATCAGGGAGAGCACGCCGAGGATCGCGGACTCGGTCCGGGGGATGAGGGCGAGGATCACGGTCAGGGTGTAGATCGGACTGGTGCCGATGTCGCCGAAGACGAGCCCGGCCGCTTTTACCGGGCCGGTGATGCCTGACCTGTCGGAGGTTTCCATCCGCGCCGCACCCACACGACTACCAGACATATCCTTCGATGGCATACTAAGTTGCCTGTTCGATCGGGCAGAGCCCGCATCGTTCCCGTTGCCGCGCGGCCTATCGCCCGCGCAGCGATGGGCCGAAGCAAACGGTTAACCGGCTCGTAGAGAAAGAAGTGAGAGATACACCCCCGTAGTGTAGCGGTCAATCATGCCGGACTTTGGATCCGACGACCCCGGTTCGAATCCGGGCGGGGGTATGCGGTTTTGGGTTCGTATCGTCCGGTACAATCTAATCCCGCCACCGGCGGGGATCAGCCCGGTCCCGGTCCGGGCCGCCTGTCAACCTGCCGGCATGCACCGGTGGCCGCGAGCGTCTCTGCGCCTGCCATGGACCCGGCTCCCAAGTGGGCCGATGGTCCGGTGAAGGGTCGTCACCGTGCTTGATCCTCCGTATCGACGAACCGGAGGGGGGATTACAAGTGCCTGGTCATTCACAACCATTTCCCATCAGTGAGGGTATGGCATAGACGAGTCCCGACGCATCGCTGAAGATGCAGTTCATCAGGGGCGAGATCACGTCCGGGCAGTACAGGACGAAGCTCTCCGGTACGTATACTCTGCGCGACAGAATCAGGCAGTATCTCTCCGCCCTGGTGCTGTTGCTCGTCACCGCTGTCGTAGCGGGTTTCGTCCTCTCCAGGCTCAGGGATCGTGGTACTGATCCCTGTTCCATGATGGGGGGCCCTGCTCTTCGTCCTGGGCACGATCGTCGTTCTGTTCCTCTTGCTCGATCACTTCGTCAATCCAGACTGAGCTGCGGACTCGAGCGGGACCGGGACGACTATCTTCCATGTGCGCCCCGACGCCACAGCGACCAGGTTCCCGAGCAGGTCGCGGGACCCGTCAAATCCGGGTTTGCGGAGCCGATCCGGCTGTCGGAAACGCTCTCTGGAGATGACCCCGGGCGGACCTGTCCGGGTGGAACCCGGCAAGCCCGGGCAGCTCGATGGCGGTCGAGATACGGCTGCGCGGCGCGCTATCCGCTGCAGTTCCCCCCCTTCGCACAGCGCTCGCCCCTTTTTAAAATAGCTAAGTGGCAGATCGTCTGCTGGCCCTTGCTGTCACTATGACAGCAGCCCGCACCTGGCGTGATCAAGATGACGTCTGAAAAGGGACGTGGCCCCTCCACCCATCCCCGGTACCAGCGTGGCGGCCGGACGGGACCACATTACTAAATTGAAGTCTGCAAGCATAAAACTGTGTCTTCCGGCATCGATCCCTCGACCACGCGCCCCATGGGACCCGGTTGGAGATGATCCCCTGGATCCTCGACACCTCGGTCGAGCGGGACCGGGTCGCGCTCTGGGGCCCGGGCGGCGCGGTCGTCCGGGTCTCCTCCCCCCCGTCGTTCCTCCTCACCCTCACTGACCCGGTCCGATACTGGGAACCCGTCGAGGCGCTCGTCGCCGAGTTCGGCGCGGAGCCGGTCACGGTCCGGACAGTCCATGGCGAGGGACCGGGCTGGAGGATCGGGAGCGGAAGGGAGACGGCCGCCACGGTCCTCCGGCAGGCCGTCTTCGCGGCGCAGTGCTTCAACGTCGACGTCCGCCATGACCAGCGGTACCTGGCCGAGCACGCCCTCCTGCCCTGCATAGGGCCGGGGGGGAGCAGTTCTCGGCCGCGTTCGCCCTGGGCCTGGTCGTGATGGACCTCGCGCTCGACGGTGACCCCGTCCGGAGCAGGCGGGCGAGCGGAGCCACGAGCGCGGTCGACGGCCACGCCCACCGCCTCGAGGGGGACGAGCCGACCGTGCTCGCGACCTCTTCGGCCTGGTCGAGGCGATCGACCCCGACATCATCCTCTTCCCGGGCGCCGACACCTGGACCGAACGGCTCGTTAAAAAGGCCGGGGGGTACGGGATCGAGACAACGTTCTTGCTGACCGGCCGGTACACCGCGCTCGACGCCCGCTCGTATTTCTTGAACGGCCGGATGTACCACAAAGCCGAGGGCGCCGTACTGGGTCACGTACTGCTCCTCGATCTCGGCGTGGAGGAGGCGCGGCAGGGGCTCGGCGAACATGGACCCGCGGGACTTGTAGTGGAGCTCGGTCTGTAATTCGTCCGAGGTGATGGTCCTGTAGTTCATCCTGGCCTTGATGTCGGCATCGTCCCGGTTGTAATGCTTCCGCATGGAGTCGCCGGGGTGGCGGCGCTCGATGATCGCCGGCCGGCCCGGCGTGATCCCGGTCATGCTCTGGGTGATCGACTGGGGGTCCTTGCCCTCCTCAGCTCGAGCAGGCAGGAGAACCGGAAGAGGTGGTCGAAGTCCTCGAGCAGGGCGAAGTCGTGGGTCTGCTCGACGTACGGGTCATGCTCGTTCTTCGCGAGGTTCGCCGTGAGGTCGACATCCACCTGCTCGTACCCGGCGGTGGTCTCGCTGATCGACTGCTCGATGGGGTTGAGCCAGTTGATCACCTGCTGGTGCTGCGAGTCGGCCCGCCGAACCGCGGCGAGCTCCCGCATGATCTCGGGGTCCGGGCTAATCCGGTGCATGGTGTGGCTGTTCAGCACCGAGTCGCTCTCGATCCCGTTCATCAGGATCATCCGCGTCTGCGTGTACACGTCCGCCTGCACCTTGTTGTACGGCTCGTTCACGATCCCGGTTCAGGCCATGGGCTGGTGCCCTCGATCGGGATGCCGCTGAGGTTGAAGGGTCTGAGGGCTGCCATGACAGGCCTCTCCGTCTGGGGGTTTTTTGGTCGATCCACGACCACAACGTTCTCTTTTTGCCGTTCGCGGGCGGACAACGCCTGGGCCTATCACATATATAATCTGCCGCCGATCCTCTCACGGAGATGGCACGATGGAGACTCGCCTGGACGCGATGAATGAAAGAGATCTGCGAAAATACCTCGACTTCCTCCTCTGGCACTACCGGGTCGTGGACGCATTCTGGTTCATCGAGACTGCGGATGCGGCGGGTCAGGATGCGGCCGAGTCCATGAACGAGCGAGTCTGGGGGCGCGTGGCTGGCATGGCTGCGCGCGATCTCCGCACCCGTTTCGGGATCAGCACGACCGGCCTCGCCGGGTTCGTCGAGACCCTGCGGCTCTTTCCGTGGGCGATCATCGTGGGCTACACGATCGACGAGCGAGAAGACGAGGTCGTGATCACGGTCCCGTCCTGCCCGTCGCAGGAGGCCCGGTTGAGGCGGGGGCTCGGCGAGTATGTCTGCCGGGAGATGCACCGCGCCGAGTTCACTTCGTTCGCGGGGGAGGTGGACCCCCGCATCCGGGTCGAGTGCATCCACGCCCCGCCCGATCCCCATCCTCGTGATGAGTACTGCCGCTGGCGGTTCACAATGGCGGAGGAGGAACCGCAGTGAACCGGACGCGGATCGAGTGGACGGACTTCACCTGGAACCCGGTCACGGGCTGCCTCCACGCCTGCGAGTACTGCTACGCCCGGCGCCTGACTGTTCGGTTTCCCGGGAACTTTCCATCCGGTTTCGTTCCCACGCTCCACCCCGAGCGGCTCGGACAGCCCTGCCGGGTAAAGCGACCGTCCCGGGTCTTCGTCTGCTCCATGGCCGACCTCTTCGGAGGGTGGGTCCCCGACGACTGGATCGGGGCTGTCTTCGAAACGGTCGGGTCGTGCCCGCGCCATACCTTCCAGTTTCTGACCAAGAACCCGGCGCGATATGCATCGCTCGATCTTCCTTCAAACGCCTGGTACGGGACGACCGTCGACCGTGCCTCCGCCGTGGACCGAATCGAGGCCCTGCGCGGCCTTCACCGGACGACCTTCGTCTCGTTCGAACCGCTCGTCGAGGAGGTCGATCCGGTCATCGTGGGCATCGATTCGGTCCTGATCGGCGCCCGGACCCAGCCCCTGCGCCTGCCCCCGCGGGCGTGGGTCGACCGGATTGTGACGCGGGCCCGGGAAGCCGGCGCTGCGGTCTTCATGAAGGACAACCTCGCCGGGCTCGGTCTGCCCCTTCTCCGGGAGCTGCCGGACGAGGCTGCAGCACGGCCCGGCGCTACCTCGCCGGCCGCCTAGGGCGCTCCGAGCACCGGGCCGAGCAGCCGGAAGGCGAGCCCGCCGGGCAGGAGTGCGAGGCAGATCTCGCCCGCCGCGATCGCCCCTGTCCACCCCCATCCAACTCGCGGGCGAGAGCCCCGTACGAGTGGCGCGCTCGGTGGTCCGGCTGTTTCCCGTCGGCAGTCGCGATCGTAGAGTATCCCGCGATACTCTTCGACGTGTTTTGGGGGCATGTGATCGAACGGTATTCGGACGACCTCGATTCCGTCCCGTGCCGGTGCTGGGTAAATTTAGAACCCGGGTTCGTGGCAACGAGACCGTGGGGCAACAGGACCGGGGTCGAGCGAGCTCGCGCGCGTTCGGGCCAGCGGAGCGGCCGTCTCCTCGAAAATCTTTATCCGGTATTCTCGGCATTGAAGGTATAATGGCCGGGACGGATGCGGAGCGCGAGCCGGTGCGGGCCGTTCTCGTCGTCGTGGCCGGCGCCCGGCGCGGGCAGCGTCTCTTCCTCGCCGCCTGCCAGCTCATCGAGGCTTGCGGGATCCGGCTCGTGGGTGAGCACCTGGTCGACGGGCCCGTCGAGGCGCTCGAACGGGTCCGCTCCGCAGTCTACAACGAGGTACCCCTCGTGATCGTCGGCGGCGGGGACGGGACGATCCGGGCCGTTCTTCCGGCCCTTGCCGAGCAGGAGGTCGTGCTCGGCATCCTGCCGCTCGGAACTGCGAACAACTTCGCGCGCTCGGTCGGGGTGCCCATGGACCTCGTGGGCGCGGTCGATGCGATCGCGTCCGGTAAGTTGACCGCGGTCGACCTCGGGGTGATCAACGGCGAGTTCTTCGCGAACAACCTCTCGATCGGGTACTCTCGCGAGATCGTCTCCGCCACGCCGCACGGGGTCAAGCGCTGGTTCGGGGCGCTCGCGTACGTCTTCTACGAGACTGGATATGTCCTCCGCCAGCGCCTCTTCTGTTGCACGGTCACCACCGACACGGGTTCGACCCGTTTCCTGACCCGCCACATCATGGCCGTGAACGGGACCCACTACGGTACCCGGCCGATCGCCCCCGACGCCCGGCTCGACGACGGGCTGCTCGATCTCTTCGCGCTCGCCTCGCTCAGCCGGTGGCAGGGGATCCGGTTCTGGGTCCGGTTCATCCTCGGGCGCCACCTCCACGATCCCGAACTCCGGCGCTTCCGGGCCGCGAGGGCCACGATCACCGCCGACCCCCCGAGGCCCGTAATGATCGACGGCGAGCGCGGACCCATGACACCGGTCGAGATCTCCGTAACTCCAGCAGCCCTCCTGGTGATGGCCCCCCATGAGCCCGGGTTGCCCGGATTGGGCCGCTGACAGGGCCGTGTGCTGCCGAGTCCAGGAACGTGGACATTGCCGGTTACGCGGGCGCGCCCGCCGCCCGCTCCGCGGCGAGCCGGTCGAGCAGGCGTTCGACGTACTGGTCCCGCTCGAGTTTCTCCCAGTCCGCGAGGGCCGAGGCGTGGAGCCGCTCCCGCGCGGCGACCCGGTCCGCCAGGAGCTGCCGGACTCCCGGCTCGATCGAGCGAAGGTAGGCGTCGTGGCCGAAGTACGCGAGGGTCCGGGCGTGCTCCTCCTCGAGAAAGACCGGGAGCTCCTCGATCCAGACGTCACAGTCGTGGAGACGCCCAAGGGCCTCCTGCAGCCGGCGGAGCGCCTTCACTTCGGCCTTCAGCCCGTCGTCGTAGAGCGGCGCGAAGGTCTCGAGCGTGTACCGGAGCCGCTTTGTCGCGATCCGCATCGCGTGGTGCTCGGCCACGCGACCCGGATCGCGGAGGGCCGGGATGTGGGAGAGGACCTCGTCGCAGCGGAGCCGGGCGTTCCGGTGCGCAGCTTCGAGGGCGGCCGCGGACCGGGCTCGGACTCCGGCGTTCCGGGCGCGGGCCTCGACCCTCCCCGCCCGATCGGCCATGCGGTCGAGCAGGCGGCGCTCCTCGAGCCGGTCGAGGGCTGCGAGGACTCCCGGCTGCAGGGCCTCGCGCTGCTGCACGAGGCGGAGAAGGAGGCATTCGATCCCCTGCTGATCCGTCGGGCCCACGCCGGCCGGGAGTGCATCCTCGAGTTCGCGGCGGCGCTCGGGGTCGAGCCCGAGGCGGGGAAGCATGGTTCGGAACGACGGAAACTGGCCCGCCGCGGACGGGGCCGCGTTCCGGCCGTGTCTCCCGGCTCCCCGGGGAAGTCGGGCCGCGAAGGTGAGGACGAAGTCGATCCTGACGTCCGTGTCCCGGGCCGCGCCGAGGGCGCGCGTGACCTGCCGCAGCTCCCGTTGCCAGCGCCGGAGTTCGCGCCGCCCGGTGCAGCTGGAGAGGAGCGGGAGGACTGCGCGGAGCCGGCGGCTCGCGACGCGCATGCGGTGGACGGCCTCGACGTCCTCCCCGTTCCGGACGCCATCGATCTCGTCGCGGAGCCGGGGCAGGAGGTCGAGCATCCGCTCGGCGAGGAAGAGGCAGTATCCAGGATCGGCTCGCGCTTTCGCCATCACGCCCCCTCCGGCCGGGTTCGTGGCGCGGGCACGATCTCGCTGCAGACGGCGCGGGAGGGCCACCACGCCCCGCGGTGATCGATCATCCAGGCCTGCGTGTCGAGGGGGGCCTCCCCGTCCTCCGGCTCGGCCCGCACGTACGTCCCGTCGGGCTGGAGCAGGCGTGCCTGCGCCGTATCACGGAGGTGGACCAGCAGGATTTGGTGCACCACCGCATCGCGCACGGCCGGATCGAGGAGGGGGAAGAGCACCTCGACCCGCCGGTCCAGGTTCCGCGGCATCAGGTCCGCCGAACCGACCAGCACCTCTTCGTCCCCCCCGTTGCGGAAGTAGTAGATCCGCGCGTGCTCGAGAAACCGGCCGACGATCGAGGAGACCGTGATCCGGTCGCTGACCCCCGGCACGCCGGGGCGCAGGCAGCAGATCCCCCGGACCTGGAGATCGACCCGGACCCCGGCCTGCGAGGCCCGGTACAGGGCCGCGATGCATTCGCGGTCGACGAGCGCGTTCATCTTGAAGACGATCCGGCCGCCGCCCGAGGCCCGGTGCCGGTCGATCTCGCGCTCGATCCGGTCCAGGATCCCCTCCCGGAGCGTCACCGGCGCGACCAGGAGCGAGCGGTAGGACTCGATCCGCGCGTACCCGGTCAGGTAGTTGAAGAGGTCCGTGACGTCGGCCCCGAGCTCGGGCCGGCAGCTGAAGAGACCGAGGTCCGTGTAGATACGCGCGGTGGTCGCGTTGTAGTTGCCCGTGCCGAGGTGGAGGTAGCGGACGAGCCGGTCCTGCTCGCGCCGGACCACGAGGCAGACCTTTGCGTGGACCTTCACGTGCACCAGCCCGTAGACCACGTGCACGCCGGCCCGCTCGAGCGCGCGGGCCCACCCGATGTTGTTCTCCTCGTCGAACCGCGCCTTGAGCTCGATCAGGGCCGTCACCTGCTTGCCGTTCTCACGCGCCTCCATGAGCGCGTCCACCACGGGCGCGTTCTGCCCAACGCGGTAGAGCGCGATCTTGATCGCGAGCACGTCCGGGTCCCGCGCCGCGTTC
Organism: uncultured Methanospirillum sp.; assembly: GCA_964461885.1. Taxonomy (GTDB): domain Archaea; phylum Halobacteriota; class Methanomicrobia; order Methanomicrobiales; family Methanospirillaceae; genus UBA288. The sequence goes on from CAYWVY010000004.1 coordinate 59,627, forward strand.
TGGAGAAAGGAGAGCACGGGCGCGAACGAGTCGTACGGGTGGTAGAGGAGGACGTCGCCGCCGCGGATCGCGGCAAACAGGTCCTGCCCGGGGCCCAGGACAGGGGGGACGGCCGGCGAAAACGGCGGGTCGCGCAGGCCCGGTAGGGGCAGGGCCGCGAGCTGCATCAGGTCGGCGAGGCCGAGCGGCGATCTCTGCCGGTCGACCTGGTCCGTCGCGATCCCGAGCTGCCGGGCCATGAACTCGCAGCGGGGCCCGGGGATGGACTCGTCGACCTCGATTCGGACCGGGGCGCCGGTCCGGCGGAGCCCGACCGACTCTTCGACCGCGGCCAGGAGGTCGTCGGCCTCGTCCTCCTCGATCTCCAGGTCAGCGTTCCGCGTGACCCGGAACGGGTACACGGCCACGACCGTCAGCCCCGGGAAGAGCAGGTCCGCGTTCGCCGCGCAGAGGTCCTCGAGAAAGACGAACTCGCGCCGGTCCCCGGGCGTGCCGGCAGGGACCTCGACCAGGCGCGGGTACGGCCCGACCGGGACCTTGAGCCGGGCGAACCGGTCGCCGCAGTCGGTGTCGCGGACCTCGACGGCGAGGTTGAGCGAGAGGTTCGAGATGAACGGAAACGGGTGCGAGGTGTCGAAGGCGAGCGGCGTCAGCGCCGGGAAGATCTCGGACTCGAAGAGGGTGCGGAGCCGCGCCCGCGCCTCCGGGCCGAGCTCGGCCAAACGGCGGACACCGATCCCGGCGGCGTCGAGCCCCGGGCAGAGGTCGTCGGCCCAGCAGCGGTGCGCCGTCAGGAGAAGCGGCGCGAGCGCCGCCCGGATAGCGGCCAGCTGCTCCCCCGGGCTCGCGCCGCCGGGCGGCATCTCGACGATGCCCTCGGCGAGCTGCCGGCGGAGCCCGGCCACCCGGATCATGAAGAACTCGTCGAGGTTGCTGGCGAAGATCGACAGGAACTTGATTCGCTCGAGGAGCGGGTGGCGGGGGTCGAGGGCCTCGTCGAGCACGCGCCGGTCGAACTCGATCCAGCTCAGCTCCCGGTTGATGGTGAGGTCCGTCTGTCCCTCGCCCGACTCTGCTCCGGTCATGTGCCCGTCCTCCGCGGTCGCTTATAGTGTCGGGCCGGGCCGTATATACCTTGACACGCGCGATCACCCGCTCGGGTCGGTTGCCCGCTCCAGCCGCTCCGCGAGCCGGTCCGCGTGGGAGCCGGCCCAGTAGAGCCGGCCGCAGGTGTCGCAGCAGACCACGGCGCGGCTCGCGTGGTCCGCGGGAAGGTAGGTAGCGGCAGCCGTCTCGTCTCGTCGCGCCGGGCGGAGGAGGGTGTTGCAGCGGGAGCAGCGGTCGAGCCGGAGCACGGGCTCGACCAGCCCGGCCCGAAAGAGCGCCGCGACCTGCCCGAGCACGTCGTCGCCGTCGACGAGCAGCCCCCCCCTTCTCGCCAGCTCGCGGTCGCGGGTGAGCAGGACCCGGCCCTCGCTCGCCGCGAGGCGGAGGAGCTCCGAGTCCTCGCGCGGCCCCCCCGGGCCGAGCTCGGTCGCCGCGAGGGTGTCGTAGCCCATGAACCGGAGGTACCGGACGAGCGGCCCGAGCATCCGGTCCACGAGGAAGCGATGCGCCTCGCAGGGGGTGGACCCCTCAGGGGAGCGGCACGGACCGGACAATTGGAATCGCCTCGCCGCACTGCCGGCAGGAGCCGTTGTCGAGCCCGCGGACCCGCCCCTGCATCAGGGTGCGCTCGATCAGCAGGTTGTTGCAGACCGGGCACCAGGTGTTCTCGTATCGGTGTCCCCCCACGTTCCCGAGATAGGGATAGTGCAGGCCGAGCTCCTTCGCCCGCTCGTAGATCCGCTCGAGGAGGCGGATCGGCGTCGCGGGGCGGTCGCGCATCCGGTAGTCGGGGTGAAAGCGCGTGAAATGCATGGGCGTGTCCGGGCCGAGGTGCTCCACGACCCAGCGGATCAGGGCGTCCGTCTCCCCGGGCGAGTCGTTCAGCCCCGGGATCACGAGCGTGACCGTCTCGACGTGCATCCCGACCTCGTGCGCCCGCTCCGTCGAGGCGAGCACGGGCTCGAGGCGCGCGCCGCAGACTTTCCTATAGAAGCCGTCGTCGAAGGACTTCAGGTCCACCCGGAACGCGTTCAGCATGGGCGCGAGCGCGTCCACGGCCTCCTCGGTCATGAACCCGTTCGTGACGTAGACCGTGCCGAGGCCGGCCTGCCGCGCGAGCCGGCCCATATCCATCGTGTACTCGAAGGTCATGGTCGGCTCGTTGTAGGTCCACGAGACCGAGGCGCAGCCGGAGGCAACGGCCCGCTTCACCGCGTCGTCCGGGGGGAGCTCGGGGAGCGAGCCGATCGAGTCCCCCCCGCGCGAGAGCTGCCAGTTCTGGCAGTGTTCGCACGTGAAGTTGCACCCGACCGAGCCGAGCGAGTAGCAGAGGGTGCCGGGCAGGAAGTGGTTGAGCGGCTTCTTCTCGATCGGGTCCACGTTCTCGGCGCTCACCCGCGCGTACGAGGCCGAGTAGAGGGCGCCGCCAAGGTTCTGCCGGACGCCGCACTTGCCCGCGCGGCCGTCGGCGATGTGGCACCGGTGGTTACAGAGCCGGCAGTCCGTGGTGCCGTCCGGGTTCCCGGTGTAGAGCTGTGCCTCGTGCATGGTCGCCACCGATCCCGGAAGGGTGCTTCAGCTATATTAATCCAGGTCCCGTTCGGGCTCGTCCTCGGCCTCGAGGACCAGGGAGCCCCGGTAGCCGCAGTTTTTGCAGAGGTAGACCGGGCCGATATAGCCTCCGGCGACCGGGTAGATCTCGCAGGAGCCGCAGATTGGACAGCGGTACATCGCAACAGGTATATCAGGTCGTCCAAGCCAATAATTTCTCGGAATGACGTCAGCCGCGCCATTGCCCGGAGGACGGGCCCCGAAGACGATCGTGCTCTCGCTGGGGGGCTCGGTGTTGATCCCCTCCCTCGAGACGAACGCGCTCGCCGCCTACGCTGCGGTCCTCGCGGAGCTGGCGGACCGGGCCCGGGTCTACGTCGTGGTCGGCGGCGGCGGCGAGGCGCGGCGGTACATCGGCGCGGCCCGCGCGCTCGGCACGGACGAAGCGACCCTCGACGAGCTCGGCATCCTGGTCACGCGCCTCAACGCCCGGCTCCTGGTCGCGGCCCTCGGGAACGCGGCCTATCCGCGGGTCCCCGAAACCTATGCGGCCGCGAAGGAATGCGGCGTGGCCGGCCGGATCGTGGTGATGGGCGGGGTCGCGCCCGGCCAGACCACGGACGCGGTCGCGGCCGTGCTGGCCGAGGAGGTCGGGGCCGACCTGCTGGTCAACGCGACCTCGGTCCCGGGGATCTTCACGGCCGACCCGAAGAAGGATTCGGCCGCGACCCGGTACGGGACCATGACCCCGGCCGAGCTGCTCGCGCTCGTCAGCCGCGAGCGGATGGGAGCGGGCTCGAATACCGTGATCGACCTGGTCGCGGCCAAGATCGTGGAGCGGTCCGGGATCCCGATGGTCGTGCTCGACGGGCGCGAGCCGGGCGGGATCCGGGACGCGGTCTTCGACGGCGTGTTCGAGGGGACGATCGTCGCGGCCGACGCCTGCCGGCCGCTCCCGCTCTGAGGGCGCGCAGCATCAGAACACTTTTCCCCGCCCGACGCCAACCGTTCTGAGCCGGGGTAGTAGGGTAGCCTGGTCCATCCTAGAGCGTTTGGGACGCTTTGACGGCAGTTCGAATCTGCCCTACCCCAT
>CAYWVY010000005.1:0-19360 GCA_964461885.1 uncultured Methanospirillum sp.
AGACGTATTGAGGCATTGGGCGTGTGGCCTAGTCAGGATAGGGCGTCAGCCTCCTAAGTTGATGGTCGGGGGTTCGAATCCCTCCACGCCCGTTTCGGTGGACCCCGTGCTGCCCGGCTACCTTTCTATCCTCCGCCCGACGAACGCCGTAGTCTCCGGCCTGGTCGCGCTCCTGGCCTTTTTGATCGCCGGCGGCACGCCGGGCCCGGTACTGGTCACGCTCTTTCTCGCCGCGGTCCTCGTCACCGGGGCCGGGAACGCGATCAACGATTACTACGACGCGACCATCGACGCCGTGAACCGGCCGGAGCGGCCGATCCCGTCGGGAAGGGTCTCGGAGCGCGGCGCGGCCCGATACGCGGCCGTCCTCTTTCTCGCCGGCTGCCTCGTGGCCGTGCCGGCCGGCCCCGCGCCGGCCCTGATCGCGGCCGTAAACGCCGTCCTCCTCTGGCTGTACGCGGCCCGGCTCAAGCGGATCGCTCTGGTCGGTCACCTCGCCGTCGCATTCCTCGCGGCCTCGATCTTCGTCTTCGGCGGGGCCGCCGCGGGGTTCGCGGGGCTGGAGCGGGTGCTGCCGCTCGCCCTGATCACCCTCCTCGGCACGGTCGCCCGCGAGCTGGTCAAGGCAGCGGAGGACGTCGAGGGGGACCGCGAGGGCGGGGCCCTGACCTTCCCCGTCCGGTTCGGGGTCCGGCCGACGGTCCGGCTCGCGCTCGCCTTCGCGCTCGCGGGGGTGGGGGCCTCGGTGCTGCCGTTCGCCGCCTGGGGTTTGCCGTACCTGGCCCTGATCGCGCCGGCCGATCTCCTGATCCTCGGCGGCACGCTCAAGGCCGTCCGGTGCACGACCGGCGACTGCGTCCGCGACGCCCGGGCCGCGACGCTCCTCAAAGCCGGAATGTTCCTGGCCCTCGCCGCGTTCGGCGCGGCCGCACTCCTCACTCAGTGACGGCGGTGAGATGGGTGGCGGCACGGCGACCGCCGGATCGCACAACCCTGATACCGCCTGACCACGAATAGAGAAGAAGCATGACCACGGCGCGGCTGAAACAGTGCGGCGACGTCTACCTCGCCGAGCGGGGAGCGATCTTCGACGGCAACCTCCGCGTGCCCGGCCACCTGGTCCTGCCGCCCGACTGCCACGTCTGGGGCGACCTGGTCGTGAACGGCCGGCTCGACCTGGGGCCGCATGGCACGGTCGGCGGGCGGTGCGCCTGCCACGAGGCCCTGGTCGGCCACCACGCGACCTGCCGGGGGGCGCTCACGGCGACGGGGGACGTCACGGTCGCCGACGGGGCGCACGTGGCCGGGATCGAGGCGGCGGGAACCGTCCTGTTACGGCCCGGCGTGACCGTCGGCGACGTCCGCACGGACGGGCTGATCCTGATCCACGGCCGGATCACGAGCGGGCTTCTCGTCGGCCGGCAGGTGAAGGTCTTCGGGAACGGCTGAGCCCGGCGGCAGCCCGAGCATGGCCGCCTCGTAGACCGTGGGCCAGTCCACGAACGTCTCGACGCACCCCTCCTTGAGCGTCACCACGCCGATGCCAACGAGCCCGAGCCAGTCGGCCATCTCGAGCCCCTCCTTGACCTCGGATAGGCACCCGACGCCGATCAGAGCGCGGGGCCGGTACTTCTTCACCATCCGCTTGATGAACGAGGAGCCGGGCACGATGAAGACCCGGTAGCCGAGCCCTTCGAGCACGTCCATGGCCTCGCCGACCGTGCAGCGGCGGCAGCGCTTGCACCGGAGTCCCTCGGGGGTCAGGTCGGCCGGGCAGGCCGCGTTCCGGAGGCACTGGGGCAGGAAGATGGCCCGCTGGCCGACCGGTACCTCGGCGAAGGCCCGGGCGTTCATGGTGTTGCCGAGCTTGACGAAGAACGCGAGCATCTCCTGGTCCTCGAGCCCGATCCCCTTAAAGAGGGCCCGCATCAGCCCCTCGAGGGCCGTGAGCCCGGGCTTGAGGAGGCGTGGGAAGTAGAGCCGACCCGAGCGGATCGAGGCCACGGTCAGCACGAGCAAAACGCCCGCGACGAAGAGGACCACGACGATCAGCAGGATCGCGACCGCGCCCACGAGCGCGAACAAGGGTCCGAGTGGGCCGGTCAGGATCGTCATGAGCAGAAGAGCTCCGCCGGATCGGAGAAGACGCCCCGCTCGGTGATGACGGCCGTGACGAGACCGATCGGGGTCAGGTCGAAGGCCGGGTTCCGGACAGGCACGCCGTCGGGCACGGTGGGCGTGCCGCAGAGGCAGGCGACCTCGCTTCGGCCCCGCTCCTCGATCTCGACCTCCGCCCCGGCGAGGAACGAGTCCAGCGTCGAGGACGGGGCCGCGACGTAGAACGGTATGCCGTGGTGCCGGGCCGCGAGCGCGTGCGTGTACGTCCCGACCTTGTTGAAGACCGCGTCGCGCGTGATCCGGTCCGCGCCGACGATGACGGCGTCGATCCCGCCCTCGCGCATCAGCCCGGCTGCGGCCGAATCGGGGCAGACCGTGACGGGGATGCCGTCCCGCTGGAGCTCGAACGCGGTCAGGCGGGCGCCCTGGAGGAGGGGGCGGGTCTCGCAGGCGATCACGCGCACGCGCTTTCCAGCCTCGACGGCCGAGCGGACCACGCCGAGCGCGGTCCCCCAGCCCACGCAGGCGAGGGCGCCCGCGTTGCAGTGGGTCAGCACGGTCGCGTCGTCCGGGAGGAGGGCCGCGCCGAGCGCGCCGAGGGCCCGGTTCGTGGCGACGTCCTCGTCCGCTATCCGTTCGGCCTCGGCGAGGGTCCGGGCCGAGACCTCGGCGGGGTCCGTCGCCCCGCCGATCGCGGCGAGCGCCCGGTCGACGCCCCAGGCCAGGTTGACGGCCGTGGGCCGGGCTGATCTGACCCGCCTCGCAAGCTCGCCCACCGCCTCGAGGTAGCGGGCGGGGCCGGCCGTCCGGGCCGCGAGGGCGACGCCGTACGCGCCGGCCGCGCCGAGCGCGGGGGCGCCGCGGACGCGGAGGTACTGGATCGCCTCGACGAGCGCGTCGGTGTCGGCGATCGGGATCGATTCGTACCGCGCCGGGATGAGGGTCTGGTCGATCAGTCGGAGCCGGTCGGACGCGTGGTCCCACCAGAGGGTCCGGTCCACGCTACTCCACCCGCATGGCGTCGATGCAGGCCCGGACCGCCGCGGCCCCGCCCTGGGTGACCGAGTCGGGTATGTCCTTCGGCCCCAGGCCGGCGCCGGCGAAGTAGACTCCGCCCCGGCCCGACGCGACCGCGTTGAAGAGATCGTCGGCCGAGTGGTAGAAGCCGGACTCCTCGAGGTCGACCCCGGCGACCGCCGCCAGCGCGGCCGAACCCGCCGACGGCTGGAGCCCGATGGAGAGCACCACGAGTTCAGGCTCCAGGAGGAGCATCTCGCCCGTGAACGTGTCCTCGACCGGGAGGCGCATGGGGCCTTTCACCGAACGCTGGACCTCGCCGGGCATCCCCCGGACGAAGCGGACGCCGAGGCTCCGGGCCCGCTCGTAGTACTCCTCGTAGCCCTTGCCGTGGGCCCGGACGTCCATATAGCAGATCGCGACCTCGGTCTCGGGCGACTTCTCCTTGATCAGCTGCGCGTTCTTGATCGCCTGCATGCAGCAGACGGCCGAGCACCAGGGCCGGCCCTGGGCCACGTCGCGCGAGCCGACGCACTGGATGAACACGAGCGAGCGCGGCGTCCTGCCGTCGGAAAGCCGGCGGAGCTTCCCGCCGGTCGGGCCCGAGGCGTTGATCATTCGCTCGAGCTCGAGGCTCGTGATCACGTCGGGCTCCTCGCCGTAGTGGTACTGGGGCTTGCATCGCGGGTCGATCGGGTCGTACCCGGTCGCGAGCACGACCGCGGCCGCCTCGATGGTCTCCTCGCGGTCATGGTCCTCGCGGAGCACCGCGTCGAGGCCGCAGGCGTCGTAGCAGAGCCCGCACTCGATGCAGTGGTCCGCGTCCTTCACGACCACGTTCGGGACGGCCTGGGCGTGGGGGGCGTAGATCGCCTTCCGGACCCCAACACCGGCGTCGAACCGATTGTAGACCTCCACCGGGCAGACCGCGACGCAGTCGCCGCAGCCCGTGCAGAGGGTCTCGTCGACGTACCGGGGGTGGCGGGTCACGGTGACCCGGAACGCGCCGCGCTCGCCGTCGAGCCGCGTCACCTCGGCGAGGGTGTGGACCCGGATCAGGGGGTGGCGCTCGACGTCGACCATCTTCGGCGAGAGGATGCACATGGAGCAGTCGTTGGTGGGGAAGGTCTTGTCGAGCTGGGCCATGCGGCCGCCGATGGAGGGCTCGCGCTCGACGAGATGGACCTGGAGCCCGTGGTTCGCGAGGTCGAGCGCGGCCTGGCAGCCGGCCACACCGCCGCCGACCACGACGACATTAGGAGGCATCGCGGTACCTCCTCGCGAGCTCGACGTACGAGACCGCGTTCTCGCGGATGTGCGCCCGCTGCTCCTCGGTCGTCAGCTTCGCGACCCTGGCCGGGACGCCGACGACGACCGAGCCGGGGGGGATCTGCGCCCCCTCCATCACGACCGCGCCGGCCCCGATCAGCGAGTCCTCGCCGACCACGGCCCCGTTCAGGACGATCGCGCCCATCCCGACGAGGACCCGGTTCCCGATAGTGCAGCCGTGCAGGATCGCGCCGTGGCCGACCGAGACCTCGCGGCCGATCGTGACCGGCCGGCCGGGCGAGCAGTGGATTACGCAGTTGTCCTGGACGTTCGAGTCCGCACCGATAACGATCCGGTCCCTGTCGGCCCGGATCACGGCACCGAACCAGACCCCGACCCGGTCCCCAAGGGTGACCTCGCCGAGGATTGTCGCGTTCGGTGCGAGAAAGACGTCGGCCCTGACCGTACCAGCATCCATATTACGGGAAAAGTGGCAACGCAAGGGGGATGAAGATTATGGTAGGGGGCACCTTCGACCCGCTCCACGACGGGCACCGGCGGCTCCTCGCCCGTTCGTTCGAGCTCGCGGGGCCGGGCGGGACGGTCGTGATCGGCCTGACCTCGGACGCGTTCGCCGGGGGCAAGAGCCATCCCGTCCGGCCGTACGAGGTCCGGCGGGGCGCAGTCGAGCGGTTCGCGGAGGAGTTTGACCGCGGCGTCGGGTACGAGATCGAGCCGCTCTCGGACCGCTTCGGCTCGGCCCTCGACCTCGACTTTGACGCGCTCGTGGTCTCGGAGGAGACCCTGCCGGTGGCGATCGAGATCAACCGGCTCCGCCGGGAACGCGGGAAGCGGAAGGTCGACATCCACCAGATCACGTGTGTCCTCGCGGAGGACGGCCGGTGGATCTCGTCGACGCGGATCCACCGCGGCGAGATCGACGAGCACGGCCGGATCATCGTGGACTGAAAACCGGGCGTCGGCGGAGGGGCGTCCGCGTGCCGCCCGGGCCCGCCCTCCGCACCAACGCTGATGAGGCCCAGGGCATCATCTCGCGGGCGAGGGATGAGCCGGCATGGGCGCCGGTGAGAGGTCTCGCAAATCTTCTTATCCGACCGGCATCAGCCCGCGGTGGTGGCCCGTGATCGACCGCCCGCCGCCCGGCGCGACCACGAAGGTGTTCTCGATGCCGACCATCCCGACCCCCGCGATCCCCTTCTTCGGCTCGAGGGCGATCGTCATCCCGGCCTCGAGCGGCTCGTCGAACCCCCGGGCGATGACCGGGTTCTCTGCGATCTCGAGACCGATCCCGTGGCCGAGGAACTGCACGGACCGGTTGCCGAAGCCCATGAAGTTCTCGCGGAACGCGGGCTCCAGGTCGGCCGTGACCAGGTCGTAAATCGCCGACGGGATCGCCCCGGGCGCCAGGAGCGCGGCGACCGTGTCCTGGACCGCAACGCACTGCTCTTGGGCCGCGACGGCCTCGTCGGGGAGCGCCCCGTCGAAGACGTACGTCATGGTCTTGTCCGTGTGGTACCCGGCAAAGCCGCAGCCGATGTCGATGAAGACCAGGTCGCCGGCGCGGAGCAACCGGCTCCGGCTCCCAAGCAGGGGAACGGCCGGGGCCATCCCCGCGTTCCCGCCCGGGCTGTCGAGGTACGTGGGGTAGATCGAACTCTCGCCAAAGCCGATCAGGCCGAGCACGACCTCGGACTCGAGCATGCCGAACCGGACGATCCCCTGGTGACCCTCCTCCATCATCAGGGCGTAGAGCCCGCTCGTCAGCTCCGCCTCGCTCATCCCCCGGCGGAGGATCTCGGGGACGCGGTCCTCGAGCACGCGGCGGTGGATCGCGCCGGAGCGCTCCATCAGGGCGAGCTCGTACGGGCTCTTGACCGAGCGGGCCCGAAGGACCTCCCGGTCGAGACCGCGCACGTCCCGGAACGAAAAGTGTTTCTGGAGGCGCCGGTAGACCGCGATCGGCACCTGCTCGGTCTCGAGGTGGACCGTCTCCGGGATTCGTGCCGTGCCCGCCGCGGCGTCCCGGTAGCTCCGCATGGGCCGGATCTGCGGGAAGAACGACTCGTCCTGCGCCCGCTCGTAGCTCCGCCGGACCCAGAGGCAGGCGTCGCCGTCGCGGGGCACGAGCAGCATGCCGTCCTGCATGGTGCCCGTGAAGTAGTAGAGGTTTATCTTGCTGAGGATGGCGGCGAGCTCCCACCCGGGGTCCGCGGCGTCCATCAGGCGCCGGAACCGCTCGAGCCGGTCCGCGAGCTCGCTCGACGGGACTTTCGTCTCCATGCCATCAGATCTTGGGCCGCGCCTATATACGGGTGGTGCACCGGGCGTGACTGCAGAAAGGGGTGCATAGCAACGAACGGGAAGACCGTCGGGACGCGCCACTCAGCGCGTGCGGGAGGGTCGATCTCCCGGGACGCGTGGATCGTCGGGAACCTGCGTTCTCATGATCCCGGAATGAGATCCTCGCCGGATCCATCTGCACCCGGAGCTTCCCGCTACGACAGGGTGCTCCTGGATCTGCCAGGTGTGCCACTTGTGCCAGGTGAAGCCCGATCCGGAAAAGTGTTGCATGGAACATGGCCTGTGAGAAGGTTTTCGGATCGGTGGCTCGCTTGGCACACCTGGCACAAACCCCTCGTCCGTCCAGCCACCCCCACTCCTCGCAGCGCTCGTCGTTCGACCTGTATCGGATTCCGGGCCGGAACCGGACGGATTTCGTCTCGCCCCGCTGCCTGATGAACCCGGCACCGCGGACCGTGAGTGCGGCGCCGATCGTCTCCGGGGGGAAGACTTCCATAGCAGCAGGGTCGGGCCGTGCCCGCCACCAGCGGGGACGCGGCGTGATCCATCGCCGGGGGATCCAGACCCCCGCCGTGGCGGCGACAACGGGCTGGGGCAGGCACCCGACAGGATGTGCTCCGCGATCTCCTTCGTGACCAGCCAGTCGCAGTAGTGGCAGCGGAGGCCGTTCTGCGTCACGACGAAGCGCGAGCGGGCCGGCAAACGGAAAAAATGGATGTGGTGTCAGGTCATGGTCGCGCCGTCCACGGAGAGGACGGCGCCGGTGACGTAGCTCGCCATGTCGCTTGCAAGGAAGAGGAACGCGTTGGCGATATCCTCTGGTTCGCCGATCCGGCCGAGCGGGATGCCGGCGACGATCGGCGCGAGTATCGCCTCGGGAACGCCGGCCATCATGTCCGTGTTGATAACACCGGGCGCAACGGCGTTGACGCGGATCCCGTCCCTCCCGAGCTCGCGGGCGAGGGACCTGGTCAGGCCGTTGACCGCGAACTTCGAGGCCGGATACCCGACCCCGCTGGCCTGGCCGTAGAGGCTGACCATGGAGCTGGTGTTGAGGATGACACCACCGCCCTGCTCCTTCATGATCCGCGCTGCAGCCTGCGAGCAGGTGAAGACAGCGGTCACGTTCAGGTCCATGATCCGTGCGAAATCCTCGGGCTTGTATGCGTACAGAGAATCCATCGCGGCGATGCCAGCGTTGTTGACGAGGATGTCGAGGCTGCCGTACCTCTCCCTCACCGTGTCGAACGCCTCCTTGACCTCCGCGGCATCGGAGAGGTGGGGCCAGAGCCCGTCGACCGTATAGTCGGGATTCTGTGCTTTCAGCGACGCGGCTGCGGACTCGGCGCTCTCCTTCTTCGAGCCGAGCAGGACCACCGAGGCCCCGCTCTCAAGGAACTTCTTGACGACCGCGAACCCGATCCCGCGTGTGCCGCCGGTCACGACGGCCACCTTTCCCTTCAACATCGAGTCATACCTCCTGTGAGTGTGGGCCCATCTCTCCCGCAGAGATAATAAAAGGAGATGATCTGACTCGTCCGGGGGCCTACAGGATGTGCTCCGCGATCTCTTTCGTGACCAGCCAGTCGCAGTAGTGGCAGCGGAGGCCGTTCTGCGTCACGATGAAGCGCGAGCGGGCCGGCTCGGCCGTGTTGGAGATGCAGCCCGGGTTCGGGCAGCGGACCACACCCGAGATCTCGGCCGGCGTCTCCACGCCCTTCTTCTCGGTCACCGCGAACTCCCGGATGATGTTGATGGTCGCGTTCGGCGCGATCAGCGCGATCCGGTCGACCTCCTCCTTGCGGAGCTCGCGGTTCTCGATCTTCACGATGTCTTTTTTGCCGACGTGGCTCGAGGCCACGTTCGTTGCGACCGAGACCGACTCGGCCGTCGTGCCCGTGATCCCGAGTATCCGGAGCACGTTCAAAGCCTGTCCGGCCGTGATGTGGTCGATCACGGTCCCGTGCCGGATCGGGCTGATCCGGAGGTCCCGCGGGCGGTCGTCCGTCACGTCATCACCTCGCCGAGCATGGCCATCCGCACGGAGACCCCGTGGTGGGCCTGCTCGAAGTACTTCGCGTTCGGCAGGGCATCCACCCGGGGGTCGATCTCGCCCACGCGCGGGAGCGGGTGGAGCACGATCATCTCTGGCCGGGCGAGTTCAACGAGCTCGGGCGTGATCCGGTAGGACGAGGCCACGTCCAGGTAGCTCGCCACGTCGGGGAAGCGCTCGCGCTGGATCCGGGTCACGTACAGCACGTCGAGGTCGGCGATCACATCCTCGACCGCGCTGTACTCGGTCACGGACGTCCCGCGGTCCGCGAGCTCGCGGATGATTCCCGACGGGAGCTCCAGGCCCTTCGGCGAGACGGCCGCGATCTCGGCCCCGTAGAGCGAGAGGGCGATCGCGAGCGAGTGCGTGGTCCGGCCGTACCGGAGGTCGCCGAGGAGGCCAACCCGGACCCCGTCGATCGGCATCGACTTCCGGATCGTGTAGAGGTCGAGGAGGGTCTGGCTCGGGTGCTGGCCCGCGCCGTCGCCCGCGTTGATCACCGGGACGGAGGCGAATTCCGAGGCGAGGCGGGCCGCCCCCTCGCGCGGGTGGCGGAGCACGATCGCGTCCACGTACCCCGAGACGACCCGGATCGTGTCCGCGAGGGTCTCGCCCTTCGCGACGGACGAGGCCTCCACCGAGTCCATGGTCAGCGAGATCCCGCCGAGCCGGGCCATGGCCGACTCGAACGACATCCGCGTCCGGGTCGAGGGCTCGAAGAAGAGGAGGCCGAGGATCTTTCCGCGGAGCAGCTCGGGGTCGTAGCGCTTCGCCTCGACCTCGGTCGCCGCGTCGAGGAGATGGTCCACCCCGGCCCGGTCGAGGTCCCGGATCGAGATGATGTGCCGCATCTCACCGCCTCGCGAAGGTCAGGTAGCCCGTGTGGCAGACCCGCGTCGACGGGCGCGTCCCCCGGGCCGATCGGGTCATCTCGCGCTCGATCAGCTCGATGGCCCGGACCTCGGGGAAGAGCCGGCTGGCCGCGTCGTGCACGGCCTGGAACTGCTCGATGAACGGGGTGTAGCAGGCCAGGTACCCGCCCGGCACGATCAGGCCGTGGGCGTGCTCGACGTGCTCCTCCCGGCACTCCATGTCCAGGTGGACCACGTCGAAAGACCCCTCCGCCTCGAGCAGGTCGCCCGCGACGACCGTGACGTTCGCAAGGCCGGCGTCGCGGATGTTCTTCTCGGCGAGCGCGGCGAAGTCGGGCCGCCGCTCGCGGGTCTCGACCGTTGCCGCGATCGAGCCGAAGAAGATCGCGGCTATCCCCGATCCCGTCCCCGCGTCCAGGACGGCGTCGCGCCGGTTCATGCCCGTGTTCGCGATCACGGCCCCGATCTCCTTGGGGTGCATGGGCGCGCCCGAGCGGCGGGCGTGGACGAAGAAGTCGGTCGGGCGCGGGCGCCGGGCCGTCAGGCGCCTGCCCAGGTGGCTCTCGACCACGCTTCCCTCGGGCAACCCGGCCAGCGCGGCCAGGTCGATCATGCCGAGATCGGTCGAGAGGACGCCCTCGCCGGCCCGGACATAGAACTCGCGCCCGCAGCCGGCAAGCAAAACCCGGTCGCCCGCCGCGAACACGCCGGTTACCCCCTATCGGCGAGCGCGAGGATCGCGCCGGCGATGTCGCCGTTCGCGGCCGTGAGCGCGGCCCGGGCCTCGTCCGCCGTGACGCCAGCCTGCTCCGCGACGAGCGTGACATCGTCCTCGGGGATCTCGGCTGCCGCCGGCTCGAACCGGGGCTCGCCGCCGGAGATCTGGTAGGTCGTGACCCCCTGCATGGTCATGCCGACGACCTCGGCCTGGTCGAAGACGAACCGGCCCTCGGAGGTGGTGATCACGATCGAGCTGACGTTCTCGATCGGGGCGACCTCCATCCCCATTTTCTTCATCATCGCCTTCATCTGCTTGGGATTGATTCCGCCTGGTAACACGTCTAGTCCCTCCCGGCTCTAACGTTGACCGCGACCCCATACATACATGCCGTCATCTCCGGCCCGGAGAGGACGGCCGTACCGGTGGCCACGAGCCGGTCGCCCGCGGCGACCACGAGCACCTCGTCCCCGGCGCGGATCTGTGGGTCGGCTTCCGCAACGTGCTTGGCCATCGCGTTCTTGCCGGCCGCGACGAACTCCTCGACCTCGTCGAGCACGACGACGCGGTACGCGGGCGCCGCGAGCACGTCGTGGAGCCGCCTAGCGCCGGCGATCCCGAGCACGAGCCGCCCGTCCTGGGCGCGGATGGTCGCAAGCCGCTCCTTGCCGAGCAGCACGTTCCGGATCCGCCCCGTCGTGGAGCGGGTGAAGGTCACGTCCTCGGGGAAGAGCCCGGCGCCGACGTCTCGCCCGAACTGGAGGTCCGCGATCGTGCGGACGCGGTCACGCGAGCTGGTCTCGAAGCAGGTCGTTGACACGGTTGACAAACACCTCCTCGGCCTCGTGGGGTATGAACGCACCGGCCGCGATGGGGTGACCCCCGCCGCCCCCGCCGAATTCGCCCGAAGCCGCGTTCAGCGCGGCCTGAAGGTCGATTCCCCGCCGCACGGACCACTCGTTCGTGCGCATGCTGACCTTGGTCAGCTCGGGGTCCTCGGGGAGGGTGCACATGATCAGGATGGGTTTGCGCCAGTTCAGCTTGCCCAGGGCCATGCCGGCCCCTATCCCGACGATCGTGTCGGGGTAGCGGTCGCCGACGTGGAGGTACTGAAGGTGCGAGAGCTCGGTCACGCCCGTCTCCATGATGAACTGGAGGAGCTCGCGGATGATCGAGCGGTGGTTGTTGAGCATGTACTCGGCCTCGCGGAGGGCCGTCCCGCGGTCGCCGCAGCAGACCGAGGAGCCGATCCGGGGCTTGGCCCACCGGCCGCAGGCGTTGAGCACGGTCGCGAACTCGGAGGCGTTCCGGAGGGGGGTCCGCTCGGCCTCGTCGGGGAAGAGGTACGACTCGGCAAAGACTCGCTCCACACCCTCGCCGTTCGCGAGGAGCTGCTGGACCAGGGCCGAGGTGATGGTCCGTTTTTCCGTGTCGTGGAGCTCCTCCCAGACCCGCCAGCGGCCGCCGGGGGCCCGGAGGTCCAGGTCGAGTTTCTCCAGGAAGCGCTGGGCCCCGCGCGTGTCGTTCGTGATCCCGGGGATGCGGGGGTCGTCGTTGTACGAGAGGCAGACGTGGACCGGCCTGGTCGAGGTCCCGTAGCAGTTCAGGTCCCGCCGGACGACCCGCACTGAGCCGTGGGCGACCCCGTCCGCGACTATCTCGGCCGCGGGGCCGACCAGCCCGAGGGTCTCGCGGGCCATCATGTCGCCGACGTTCCCGACGATCGCGACCTTGGCGAGGTCGACGTTCTCCTCGCCGAGTTCCTTTGCCACGAAGTACGAGACGCCCGCAGCCGAGAGGCGGGTGTGCCCGTGGGGGACCCCGTTCACCTGCTGGTACTCGGTCCCGCAGGGCTGGGCCACGTGGTGATCGAGGATCAGGACCTCATCTGGGGAGAGCCCGCGCTCCTCGAGCAGGTTCTGCTGGCCCGCGCCGAGGTCGACGAAGATCTTGAGGGAGTCGTCCTCGGGCACGGCCTTCATGGTGAGCGGCTCGAGCTGCCGGACGAAGTGGGAGCTGACCGGGATGCCCGCGCGGGCGACAGCCGTCCGGACGATCGCCTCGCTCGAGATCCCGTCCGCGTCGATGTGGGAGATGACCGAGACCGTCTCCGCTCGCCGGATCGTCTCGGCCGCGCCGCGCACCTCCTCGGAAAAGCCCATACTGATGTAGGAGTAACGCCCTTAAACTGGATAAGGGTGACTCAAGCGGATGATCAACCTCTCGGAGTTCGCCGAACGCGGCCCGATCGACCCGGCCCGGATGCGGGCCGTTGACGCAAACGCGGTCGCGCTGGGGCTCTCGTCCCTGCAGATGATGGAGGCCGCGGGGGCGGCCCTGGCGCGTGCCGCGCTCGACGGGGGCCCGGGCCGGGTGCTCGTGCTCGCCGGGCGCGGGAACAACGGCGGGGACGGGCTGGTCGCGGCCCGGTACCTCGCGGGCGAGGTCGATGTCGAGGTGATCGCTGTCGACGGGGAGACGACGCCCGGGACGGCGGCGCAGGCGGCACTCCTTGCGCACACGCCCGTGCCGGTCCACCGTGTCCGGTGCCCGGCCGACCTCGCCGCGCTGGCCGGCCTCTTCGAGAAGGCCGACCTGGTGGTCGACGCCCTGCTCGGCGTCGGGGCCGCGCCGCCCCTGCGCGAGCCGATCGGGGCGATCGTCGGGCGGGCGAACGCCGCAGCCGCGCCGGTCCTCGCGGCCGACGTCCCGACCCCGGGGTGCCGGGCCGACCGGGTGCTCGCGTTCCACCGGCCGAAGGGGCCGGGCGACCTGGTCGCGCCGATCGGCATCCCGCTCGAGGCCGAGATCTTCGCCGGGCCGGGGGACCTGCTCGCGCTCGCGCCGCGGCGGCCGGACGCGCACAAGGGCGACGGCGGGCGCGTGCTCGTGGTCGGGGGCGGGCCGTACCAGGGGGCGCCGTACCTCGCGGGGCTCGCTGCGCTCCGGGCCGGGGCCGACCTGGTGCTCGTCGCGACCCCGTCGCCGCTCCCGTACCCCGACGTGATCACCCTGCCCGTCGGCGAGAACGGCTGGGCGGGGCGGCTCGACGAGCTCAAGGCCGAGGCGGAGAAGGCCGACGCGGCCGTGATCGGCAACGGCCTCGGTGCCGACGCGGCCCAGGTCGCGCGGGCGCTCGCGCCGCATTGCCGCGCCGCGGTCTTCGACGCGGACGCGCTCCGGCCCCCCCTCCCCGTGGCCCGCGCAACCGTCTACACCCCGCACGCCGGCGAGTTCGAGCGGTCGTTCGGGGCCCGCCCCCCCGACGACCTCGCCGGGCGGGGCCGGGCCGTGCGGGCCGCGGCGAAGGACGGCGTGGTCCTCCTCAAGGGGCCGGTCGACACGATCTCGGACGGAGAGCGTGTCCGGTTCAACCGGACGGGCACGCCTGCCATGACCGTCGGCGGGACCGGGGACGTGCTCGCGGGCGTGGTCGGCGCGCTCCTCTGCCGCCTGCCGCCCTTCGAGGCCGCGGTCGCCGGGGTGTACGCGAACGGTCTCGCGGGCGAGAAAGCGGCCGCCGGGCGGCGCTCGGGCCTGCTCGCCTCCGACATGCTTACGGCCCTCTCGGGCGCACTCTATGGTCGGTGAGGGAATGCCCGAGTTCACGCACATCGAGGGGGACGCCGTCCGGATGGTCGACGTCACGCAGAAGGGCGAGGTCGCGCGCAGGGCGGTGGCGGCCGGCTGGATCGAGCTGCGGCCCGAGACGCTCGCCGCGATCGCGGGCGGAACGGCCGTCAAGGGGAACGTCCTCGCAACCGCGCGGGTCGCGGCCATCCTCGCGGTCAAGGACACCTCGCGGATCATCCCCATGTGCCACCCCATCCCGGTCGGGGCGGTCAAGGTCGGGTTCGAGGTGCTCGACGACCGGGTCGAGGCCACGGTCGAGGTCGTGACCACAGGCCGGACCGGGGTCGAGATGGAGGCCCTCACGGGGGTCTCGGTCGCCCTCCTCACGGTCTGGGACATGGTCAAGTCGGCCGAGAAGGACGCGGCCGGGCAGTACCCGGTCACGCGGATCGGCGGCATCCGCGTGGTCGAGAAGGTCAAGGGGGACGTGGAGAGGCATGCTTAAATCCCCTCCGGCAGAAATATAAAGGCACTCGGGATCCGTCCCGTGCAGGAATGTGGCGGCTCGTCCGCTGAACCTCTGGTGAAGACCAATGTCGAAATCAGTCTACAGTTATATCAGGGATGCCTGGAAGAAGCCGGATGAGTCCGGCGTCTCGGCCCTCCTCTGGGAGCGCATGCAGGTCTGGCGGCGGGAGGGTACCGTGGTCCGGCTCGCGCGGCCTACACGGATCGACCGCGCCCGCTCGCTCGGGTACAAGGCCAAGCAGGGCGTCATCGTGGTCCGGGCCAAGGTCCGGCGCGGCGGCCGGCGGAAGTCCCGGTACATCCGCGGACGGCGCACGGCGAACATGGGCATGCACCGGCTGACCCCGGGCAAGTCGCTCCAGCGGATCGCCGAGGAGCGCGCCTCGTCGCGGTTCCCGAACATGGAGGTCCTCAACTCCTACTGGGTCGGCCAGGATGGCCGGCAGAAGTGGTACGAGGTCATCCTGGTCGACGGACACCACCCCTCGATCCGCGCGGACCCGAACCTCGCCTGGATCGGTAAGCCGGGCCACCGCGGCCGGGCCGAGCGCGGCAAGACCAGCGCTGGCCAGAAGGGCCGCGGCATGCGCCACAAGGGCCGCGGCACCGAGAAGAATTATCCCTCGATCCGCTCGCACGCGAACCGGGGCAAGTAACCCTTTTTTCATGCGGACCGACGTTCGCACGTACGCCGGCGGCGATACCACGGTCGAGCGGATGGCTCTCGAGGCCGGCGCGCTCGGGTATGGCGCCATCGTCTCTGTCGGAGCCCCGGCCATGGCCTGCTGCGGGGTCCGTGTGATCCCCGGCGTCGACGTCGCGGCCGAGAAGCAGAACCAGGCGCTCGCGGCCGTCCGGCGCGCCCCCGAGGGGGCCTTCGTCTCGGTGCGGCTCGGGGAGCAGGGCTTCAACCGGGCCGCGGCCGGCTTTCCGGGGGTGCACGCCCTCTCGGGGGTGCACCGCTGCCAGAGGAACTCCTTCGATCACGTCGCGGCCCGGACGGCGGCCCATCGGGGGGTCGCGATCGAACTCGTGCTCGCGCCGCTCGTCCGCGATCGGGGGGGCCTCCGGCAGGCAGCGCTCCGCCGATACGCGGACGTCCTCGTGCTCCACGCCCGGTACGGCTTCCCGCTCGTGCTCGGCTCGGGGGCGCGCTCCTGCCTCGACCTCCGGGCGCCCCGCGCCGCCTCGGCCCTCTGCCGCCTCTTCGGTTTGGACGCCGACGGGGTCGAGGAGGCATTCGCGGGGGTCGACACCCTGATGGCGCCGGCCGGCCCGGTGCGGGTGGTCGAATGAAGCCCCGGCCCCCGACCCTCCGGCAGAACCGGCGGTACGTCCTGGTCCGGGTCGCGCCGGTCTCCCTCGCCCCCGACGGCAAGGCGCTCTACCTCGCGATCGCCGAGGCCGTCTCCGCGCTATACGGCGACGCGGGGGCCGCGGTGATCGACCAGGCCGTGGTCGCGGTCGAACGGGGGCACGCGGTGGTCCGCTGCCGGCGGGGCGAGGAGGAGCGGCTGATCGGCGCGATCGCGACGGTCACGGCCGTAGGCGAAACGGCCTGCGCGCTCCACCCGCGGGCCGTCTCCGGCACGATCCTGAGCCTCCGCGATCGGCTCGTTCCTCCCCCCGAATCGGTCGTGCTCGACGAGGCGGCCGAGGGGGAGATCGTTCGGCAGCGGCGCCGGGTCGGCGCCGCGCGGGTCGATGTGATCGAGCATGATTATAAGGGAGAGCGAGTAGTATACTTCGAGACCATTCACCCTGAGGAGACATAATGCAGCCACAATACCAGATGGGATACGACCGGGCGATCACGGTCTTCTCGCCCGACGGCCGGCTTTACCAGGTCGAGTACGCCCGCGAGGCCGTCAAGCGCGGCACGACCGCGGTCGGGATCAAGGCGAAGGACGGGATCGTCCTGCTCGTGGACAAGCGCGTGAACTCGAAGCTCCTGGAGCCGACCTCGATCGAGAAGATCTTCCGGATCGACGATCACATCGGGGTTGCGTCCTCGGGGCTGGTCGGCGACGCCCGCTCGCTCGTTGACCGGGCCCGCGTCGAGACCCAGATCAACCGCGTCTCGTACGACGAGGAGATGGACGTGGAGATGCTCGCGAAGAAGCTCTGCGACCACATGCAGACCTACACGCAGTTCGGCGGGGCCCGCCCGTACGGGACGGCCCTGCTGATCGCGGGCCGCTCCGAGGGTCAGTTCCGGCTCTTCGAGACCGACCCCTCGGGCACGCTCCTCGAGTACAAGGCGACCGGGATCGGGATCGGCCGGAACGCAGTCATGAAGGTCTTCGAGGACGAGTTCCGTGACGACCTGACCATCGAGGAGGCGATCGTGCTCGGCCTGAAGGCCCTGCATGCGGCCACCGAGGGCAAGTTCGACGTCGCGACGGTCGAGATCGGCGTGGTCGCGAACGCCGAACCGCCGTTCCGGAAGATGACCCGCGAAGAGGTCGCCGGCTACGTCGAGAAGATCGAGAAGCCCTCGACACCGGCATAGGACGATCTCATGATTCCTCTCGACCGGGCCGTGGTCGCACGCCTGGAGAGCCACGCCGAGCGGTTCGAACTCCTGGTCGACCCCGAGGCCGCCGGGCGCTTCCGCCACGGTGAGGAGGGGCTCGAGCTCGAGGACGTGGTCGCCTCCCTCAACGTCTTCGAGAACGCCTCGCGGGCCGAGCGGGCCTCGGACGAGGCCCTCAAGAAGGTCTTTCACACAACCGCGTTCGATGAGATCGCGCCGCAGATCATCAAAAAGGGCGAGATCCACCTGACGGCCGAGCAGCGCCGGCAGATGATCGTGGACAAGCGGCGGCAGGTTATCACGTTCATCTCGCGGAACGCGGTCAACCCCCAGACGGGCCTGCCGCACCCGCCCCAGCGGATCGAGATGGCCATGGAGGAGGCGCGGGTCAACATCGACCCGTTCCGCCACCTGGACGAGCTCGTCAAGGACACGGTCAAGGCCCTCCGGCCGCTCCTCCCGATCCGGTTCGAGGAGCTCCGCCTCGCCGTGCGCATCCCGCCCGAGAACGCCGCGAAGGCCTACGCCGGGATCGCCGCGGGCGCGACGATAGAGCAGCAGGAGTGGCAGAAGGACGGCTCCTGGATCTGCGTGGTCCGGATCCCGGCCGGGATCCAGGACGACTTCTACTCGCTCGTGAACCGGCTCAGCAAGGGCGATGCCGAAGTCAAGAAGCTCAAACAGATATTTTAAGGACGAACACCGATAAATAAAGACTGCATTTCCGAGGTAGAGGTCTATGGCACGTTCTCAAGGCAAGCACAAAGCAAAAGGAAAAGTTACCGGTAGCGCCGGCCGGTTCGGGCCGCGGTACGGGCGGTTCATCCGCAAACGCGTCAACGAGATGGAGAAGGTGTCGAAGGCGCTCCACCGCTGCCAGCGCTGCGACACGGTCGCGGTGAAGCGGCAGGGCACCGGGATCTGGACCTGCCGCAAGTGCGGGTTCACGTTCGCGGGCGGTGCATACGTGCCGCAGACGTCGGTCCAGGCCATCGCGGTCCGGACGATCGACAGGATGCTGAAGGGGGTATAACCGCTCCATGACCGCCAGCTACAAGTGCGCGCGGTGCAAGAACAGGGTCGAGATCGATGTCAATGTGCGCTGCCCCTACTGCGGGCACCGGATCCTCTTCAAGGAACGCGGCGCCGGGATCAAACAGCTGAAAGCTCGATGACCCTGGTCACGACCTCGCGCAAGGCGGCGCCCGACCTTCGGGCGCTCGCCCGCGGGCTCGCGTTCGCGGTCGGAGGGCGATACCTTGCACGGGGCAAAACGGGCCTGCGCGAGCTCGTCACCCTGGACACGACATTCTTTCTCTTCTCCCATGAGCCCGACGGGCTCCGTCTCCGCTGGTATGTCGATGGAGAGCCTGCCGCATCCTGGCAGGTGACGGACTGCGAGGAGCGGCACCGGGACGGGCCGATCGTCCGCGGGCTCCTCGCGTCGGACGCCGTGCAGCCGGTCCTCGAACCGCACCTCAAGGCGGCGGTCCTCGACGACGGCTGGGACCTCGGGTTCGACGGGCACCAGCGGCTCCGGTACCGGCTCCGGCTCGCGCCGAGCGGGGGTGCAGACGATGCCGGCGACGCCTGACCGCCACCGGGCGGTCTTTCGCTTCTTTTCGCCCCGCGCGGCCGACCACCTGGCCGCGCTCGGGCCCGAGCTCGCGGGCGAGGAGGGAATGCGCTCGAGCGCGTCCCTCCAGCTCGACGGCGGGGACTGCCTCGAACTCGAGGTCACGGCGCCCGACATCCCGTCCCTACGGGCCGCCCTGAACATGTGGCTCCGGCTGGTCCGGGTCGCGGACGAGACCGCGGCGCTTGCGAACGCTCAGCCGTAGTTGCGGACGATCAGCTCCGTGACGGTCCCGCGACGGTCGCCCCGGCAGTTGATGGAGCGCCGGGCCGGCACCCGCTCGATCGTCCAGGCCCCGTAGAGGTCGTCGAAGAACCGGTCGTCGGGGTCGTGGTTCCAGGGGTCGGAGTTGGAGAGCATCAGCTTCGCCCCCCCGTTCGTCCAGCTCCGCGATGAGGCGGGCGAGCCGGACCTGGTCGTCGTCGGAGAAGCCGCCCTTCGCGTACGAGGTGAAGGACGAGGTCGGGTTCAGGGGGCGGTACGGCGGGTCGAAGTAGACGAACGTCCGGTCATCGACCACGGCCGCGCAGGCCGCGCTGTCCCCCCGCACGACCTCTGCGTTCGAGAGTGTCCGCGAGGCCGCCTCGAGGACGGGACCGTTGCAGATCGCCGGATTCCGTTACCTCCCGAACGGGGCGTTGAACGCGCCCCGCGAGTTCACCCGGAAGATGTCGTTGTAGCAGGTCTTGTTGAGGAAGAGGAACTGGGCCGCCCGCTC
>CAYWVY010000005.1:19460-61636 GCA_964461885.1 uncultured Methanospirillum sp.
TCCCGCACCCGGTAGAAGAGGGCCTCCCGCTCCGTCTCCGGTGCCGCGGCGTACCCGTCGGCGAGGGCCGCAGCCCGTTCGATGAGGCCGGCGACGTCCCGCTGCACGACCCGGTAGACGAGAACGAGCTCCTCGTTGATGTCGTAGAGGTGGCACTCCTCGATCGGGAACCGCTGGCTGACGGAAAAAAAAGACGGCCGCGCTCCGCGCGAAGGGCTCCACGTACTGCGTGATGGTGCCGTCGGCAAGCCCCCGGGGGAGGCGGGACTCGATCGCGGGCAGGAGCTGGGTCTTCCCGCCGGCCCACTTCAGGAACGGCCGGGCCCCCGGCAGAGAATTCGATCCCTTAAACCGGGGAGACGTAGTCACATGTACTGATGGGTCCCGAGCAAAATGAAGGTGTACGGCCGTGACCAGGCGCCGCCGCACACCGCGGAACAGCCGCCGAGACACACGCCGGAGCCGTTCGGGCCGCGCCGTGCGACTCCTTGCCCTCGTCGTCGTCTCGCTCGTGGCGATCGTCTTCGTGGCCCTCCCCCTGGGCTACGCGGCGTACGCGGCCATGCCCCATGCCCGCGAGATCGGCCCGCCGCCCGAGGGCTTTGCGAACATCAGCCTTATCGCCGCCGACGGCGTGCCCCTCGCAGCCTGGTACGCCCCGTCACAGAACGGGGCCGCGATCGTGCTCGTCCATGGCGGCACGGGCTCGCGCGAAAACGTCCGGGCACACGCGGCCCTGCTCCGCAACGCCGGGTACGGCGTGATCGCGCCCGACCTCCGGGGCCACGGCGAGAGCGGGGGCGGGGGCAACGCCTTCGGCTGGGAGGGGACCCGCGACATACAGGCGGCCGTCGCGCACCTCAAGGCTCAGGACGAGGTCCGGGCCATCGGCGGGCTCGGGCTCTCGCTCGGCGGCGAGGTTCTGCTCGGCGCACTCAACGCGACGCCGGCGCTCGGGGCCGTCGTGAGCGAGGGGGCGACCCATCGCTCGACGGCCGAGTATCTGGCCCTGCCCGATCGCGGCAACCTCGCCCGGAGCTGGATGCCGCGCGTGCTCTACGCCGGGACCGGCGTCTTCACGGGCGACGCCGAGCCCGTCCC
This sequence comes from uncultured Methanospirillum sp., assembly GCA_964461885.1. Lineage (GTDB taxonomy): Archaea > Halobacteriota > Methanomicrobia > Methanomicrobiales > Methanospirillaceae > UBA288. The sequence continues at coordinate 20,562 of CAYWVY010000005.1, forward strand.
GATCGCCGACTCGATCGCAGGCGCGCCGGACGTGCACCTCCTCCTCATCGCCGCGGAGACCGAGCCGGACGAGGTCGAGTACAACACGCACTACCAGGCGGTCGCGGGCGACCGCGCCGCGCTCTGGGTCGTCCCGGGCGGACACACGGGCGCCCTGGCCGGCAGCCCCGACGAGTACGGAGAGCAGGTCGGGAACTTCTTCCGGAACGCCCTGATCGACCGGGGCTGGTCCGGGAGCTGACGCCGCGTCAATCTCCGTCGTCCGCCGCCGCGACGCGGGCGATCAGGGCCCCCACCTTCCGGTCGTCTCCGGCCTCCGGCGTCGTGAACGAGAACTCTCCGACCACGCCCACGCCCTTCGCGGCCAGGGCGGCCCGGAGCATGGGCAGGGTCTCGCCCGCCTGCGCGCCGCAGGTCGCAAAGACCACGGCGCTCTTCCCGTCGGCCCCGGCGAGCGCCTCGATCGCGCCCAGGATCACCGGCGTCGGCCGCCAGGCCCAGACCGGCGTGCCGATCACGATCCGGTCGTATCCCGAGACGTCGATCGGCGCGGGCTCGACCGCGTCGGGCTTGCCACCCCGTGCCCGGAGACAGCCGAGCGTGTAGGCCGTCATCTTCGTGTAGGGCTGGCGGGGCCGGACCTCGACGAGGTCGCCGCCGCAGGCGGACCGGACCCGCTCGGCGATCCCCCGGGTGACGCCCGAGAACGAGTGGCAGACGATGATGGTCTTCATAATACTCCTCGGTCCAGCTCGGGTGCTCAGAGAGATAACCAGACCGATCTCGATCGGGGAGCCGGGAAAAACGGTTACTGGGACCGAACCTGGCTGATGGTCAGGTCGGCCCGGGCGTGGCTGAACGAGAGGACGAGCGAGTCGTCGGTCCTGTTCACCACGTGGGTCGTGCGGAGCGCGTAGCTCGGGGTCGTGGTGTTGTCGTACAGCGCCGCCGGGTTCTCCACGAACGAGAGGACCATCTCGTCCCCGATCGAGGTGTTGCCGAAGTCGCCGCCGAGCTGCTCGAACTCCTCGGACGTGTAGTTCCGCTCCTCGGTCACGTTGCTGTCGAGCGGGATCGTCTTCGTGCCGCCGGGGTGCATCCCGACCGCGCCCATCGTTATCGCGTTGTACTCCTCTCCGAAGAGGGTGTAGTTCACGCCGCCCTGGGGGGCGAGGATCGGGACGGTCTTCACCGTGTCGGTGTAGGCCAGCCCCGCGTCGAGAACGAGCGGCGAGACCAGAAAGACCGACCGGTTCTCCTTGAGGCCGTTCGAGTAGATGCTCTGACTCGTGGTCAGGATGGGCCGGTTCTGGTCGTCGGTGATGGTCACGTCGGTCACGACGATGGCGCCGGGCTTGACCGTCTGGAAGACGTTGAGCCAGCTCGTCCCCATGGAGGAGACGATCATCAGGACCACGAAGAGGACGCCGACCGAGACGAAGAGAACCTTCTTCCAGAGCGCCGTGCCCGGCTCCTCCGGCTTCGGCGGGTTCTTCCGATTGACGGACTGGTTCCGCCCGGCCTTCGGTCTGGGCTGATCTGTCATTTCGTATACGTCGTCGGTCGAGTCTCTTAAACATAGGGTTTCCTGCCCTGCGAGGCGCAACGCGTATCGGCCGCGAGGTCGACCGTACCTGCTCGATGCGGCGCGGCGAGGGCGCGGTCTCGGCCCGGCTCGCCCTGGTCGGGATCTCGTGGGGCGGGGCGTACGTGGCGGGCCGGTTCGTGATGGGGGCCATGGCCCCGGCGACCGCGGTCGCCGCCCGGTTCGTCATCGCGACGGTCTGCCTGGCCGCACTCCTCGCCGCCCTGCCGAAGAAGGACCGCGCGGTGGACCGGGGAGATCTCCCCGGCCTCTTCCTGCTCGGCGTCGTCGGCGTCCTCGGGTTCAACATCTTTTTCTTCTCCGGGCTCTCGTCGACCGGGGCCGTGAACGGCACTCTGATCGGCGCGGCGGCGCCCGTGGCCACGGCCCTCCTCGCCGCGCTCGTCCTCGGCGAGCGGCTTTGCGCCGCGCAGTGGGCCGGGGTCGGCCTCTCGTTCGCCGGGGTCGCGGTCGTGGTCACGAACGGTTCGCCTGCCGCGCTCCTCGCCCTCTCGTTCAACCCGGGCGACCTGATGATCGCGGGGGCCGCCGCGTGCTGGGCTGTCTACACGGTGGCCGGGAGCCGGCTCTTCCGGCGATACCGCCCGATCACGGTCACGACGTACACCTTCGTCGCGGCGACGGCGGTCGCCCTCCCCCTCGCCGCCGGCTCGGGTCCGGTTGCCCTGCCCGGTGCGTGGACAGTCTGGGCCGCCCTGCTTTTTCTCGCGACGGTCTGCTCCGTGCTCGGCTTCGTCTGGTGGAACGAGGGGGTGAGCGTGCTCGGGCCGTCGCGGACGGCGATCTTCAACAACCTGGTCCCGATCTCGGGCCTGGTCCTGGGGAGCCTCCTCCTCGGCGAGGCGGTGACCGCGGTCCATTTGGCGGGCGCGGCCCTGGTCGTGACGGGCGTCGTCCTGATGGTCTACGGAAAGAAGTGAGGCTTAAAAAAAGGGGGAAGGTCAGCGCCGCCGGCCCGCGAGCCCAAGCGCTGCGAGCGAGAGCAAAGCGCCGGCGATGCAGAGCCCGGAGAGCGGGGCCGCGGTCGTGGCCGGAGCCGCCGTGGTCGCGTTCGTGGTCGCAACCGTCGTGGGCTGCACGGTCAGCACGGCCTGGAGGTCGATCGTCTCGCCCTTCGCCGGGTAGACGCTGATCGTCCCGTTGAAGGGGGCGTACCCCTCCTTCGCGACCGACCAGGTCCGGTACGGCGTCCCGGTCACGAAGACCGAGACGTTCAGGACGCCGTTCGTGATGGTGCCCCTGACCTCGTCGTCAAAGGCGACCGTGCCGCCCTCGGCGTTCGAGTGGACCAGGTAGTAGCCGATGTCGCCGCCGATCGGCGCGGCGGTCGTGGCCGGCGCCGTCGGCACGAGGACCGCGTAGAGGTTCATGACCTCGCCCTTCGCCGGGTACCTCGAGATCGGGGCCGAGTACGGCTGGTACCCGCCGGCCGTGATGCGGAGGGTCCTGTACGGCGTGCCCGTCACGTAGACCGGGACGAGGAGCTCGCCGTTCTGGATTGTGCCCTTGCTGTCGCCGTCGAAGGCGACCATGGCGCCCTCGACCGGGCAGAGGACGAGGTAGGCGCCGCGGTCACCGCCGATCGCGATCGGGGCCGCGCGCGGGATCATCGCGACAGGGACCGCGACGGTCTCACCGGCCGACGGGACCCGCGGGACCGGGCCCGTCGCGGTCACGAACCCGCGGGCCTGGACCGCGTAGTTCCGGTACGGCGTGCCGGTCGTGAAGACCGGGACCTCGAGCGAACCGTTCTCGACTGCGCCCTGGAACTCGCCGTCGAGGTAGACGTAGGCCCCCTCGACGTCGGTCTCGAACCGGTAGGCGCCCATGGTGCCGCCTATCGGCTCCTGCACGAGCGTCGCCTGCAGGTCGACCGTCCCGCCGCTGGCCGGGTACTGTGTGATCATGCCGAGGAACGGCTCGTACCCGTCTGCCTCGACCCGGTAGACCTGGTACGGGGTCGCGGTCGTGTACACCGGGACGGAGAGCATGCCGCCGGCGATCGCGCCCTTGTGGTCGTTGTCGAACCAGACCTGTGCACCGTCGACCGGAGCGTGCACCACGAAGGTGCCGGTCGAGCCCCCGATCGGGGCCGCAGCCCAGCAGGGGGCGGCGAGGGCGGCGAGGCAGAGGACGAACAGGGTCATCCGTATCGGAAGAGAAGCCATCAGTAATAGAATATCAAGCCGGTTGAAAAGACCTGCGGTTCGACATTACTGCCATGCTCGGGACGGCCCGGGCTGGAACGGGGCGGTATCAGAAAAAGATTGTAAGAAAGGAGGTGATTAGAACCGGGGGCGCCGGTGCTTGGGGAGGCAGTCCTGGCAGTAAACCGGGCGGCCCTCGGTCGGCTTGAACGGGACCTCGCACTCCTTTCCACAGTCTGAACAGACGACCTTGGTCATCTCACGTGGGCGGTCAGAGCGACCGCCAAAATTCGAGTTGTACATGATGCTTTTCCAACAGCTTGGGAAAACTGCTGCATAATATGGTAACTCAAGTGTTAATAAGGGATGTATCAAGGCTCTGGACGGCGGGTGCGTCCGGGGGCAGCTGCTCGGGCCCCCTCACGAGGATCGGGCGGCTCTTCATGCGGATCAGGTCGCAGATGAGCGAAAGCGGGACCGGGCGGTACCCGGCGGTCTCAACCGAGACGTTGACCCGCCGGGCGACGGGGTCGAAGAACGGGAACCGGCGCAGATCGCTGTCGTGGACGTGGCCGTGGACCACCCAGCCGCCGGCATCCCGGGGCGCATCGACCGGGTCGTGGACGGCGTGGAACCGGTGACCGCCGGCCTCAAACGTGACCGAGCGGGCGAGCCCGGGAAGATCCGGGTCGTGGTTGCCGCGGACGAGGATGAGCCGGCCCGTGAGCCCCGCGACGGCCGCCCGATACGCGCCGGGGTCCGGGCCGGCGCAGAGGTCGCCGAGGAGAACGGCCCGGTCCTCCGGCGCGACCGTGCCGCGCCAGTTCCCGACCAGGACCCGGTCCATCTCGCCGACGTCGGAGGCGAGGAACGGCCGGGCGGTGTAGAGGGCGATCCCCGGGTGGCCCAGGTGGAGGTCGGCGAGGAGCCAGGTCTCCCCGGGCCGGTGTGGCGCGGGGGCTGCGAGCTCGAGACCCCGGGCTCGGCGGTAGTCCCGGAAGGACCGCCCAAGAAGGCCCCGGTCCGGCAGCGCGGCGCGACCGAGCCAGCGCCGGCCCGGGAGGTCAAGAGCCGCCGCCGGCCGGCCATCGAGGAGCACCAGGAGCCGGCACGCATCCACCGGCCGGAGCAGGTCCGGCAAAGCCGGGGCAGGGTCGGAGGATCGGAAGAGCCGGCGGAGGCGGAGATGCCAGGGGAGGCGTGCGAGGCCGAATGCGCTCGCAGCCGCCGAGTACTCCTTGAGACCTGAGGTCCGGATGATGGGGACCAGAAACCGCTCGTCGGGTCCGCCGCCCGGCGCGGCCAGCGAGGACAGGGCATCCCCGACGGCGTCGGCCGTCGCCGCGAGGGCTGCCGACGGGCGGACGCGAAGCCCGATCGTCCCGCCCCGGCCGGAGGGGCGCGCCTCGACGCCGTCGAGCGTGTACGCGAGGTACGGCTCCATGGGGACTGCGGCCTCGACCGCGGCCCGGACCCCCGCGAGGCCCTGCGGATCCCCGAGCCGGAACGGCCCGGCGATCGGAAGCAGGGGATCGAGGGCCGGCCTCCCGAGCCCCGCCGCCGCCCGGCGGAGGTGATGCCGGAGCATCCAGGCCGCAAAGCCCGGGTCCAGTGCGATCGTGACGGGGGGAAGCGGGGCTCGGCTCATGGAAGGGGGTACCGCGCCACGACCACGGCGAGCCCGTCCCGCGCGCGGGCCTCCTCCAGGGCCGCTGCGCAGGCGCTCTCGTCGAGCGGGTCGTCGAGGGGGACGACCGCCTCCGCGTACCCGGCCAGGACGCGGTCGAGGAGCGCGGTCGCGACCGGCTGGCCACCCGTGGTCTCGGCCCGCCCGTTCGCGAGCAGGAGGAGACGCAGCGGGACCTCGCGGACGAGCGTCTCGAGGAGCCCCAGCTGACCGGCGGAGACGAACGAGAAGTCGCCGGTCACGGCCCACGCATCGGTTCGGCCTGCAAGATGGGCGCCGATGGCGAGCGGAAGGGCGCCTCCCATGTAGGTCACGACGTCGATCGCATCGACGGGCGGAAGGCCGTAGCAGCTCGATATGCCGATGTCGCCCGCGACGAACGAGGGGCGCCGCGCCACGAAGCTCCGGAAGAGCGGCGCGTATCGCGCGAGGAGGGGGCGCCACCGGGGAGGAACGCCGTCCGGAAGCCGCGGGAGGGGCGGGGGAGGCGGGAGCTCCGCGCCGGCCAGCCGGGCCGAGAGGACGGCTCGCTGGTGGCGGACGAGCGCCGGGACGAGGAGATGCCTGGCCGGGTCCCGCCGGTACGCCGGGGGTGGTGGGACCGGAGGATGGCAGCCGGCCGCGACGGCGGGAGCCATCGTATCGGCCGCGTCGATGACGATCCCGGCCGGAATGCCGAGCCGCTCGGACCTGGCGACGGTCTCCTGGAAGTCCCGCCCGAACGTCGCCGGGCCCGAGCCGCACCACGGGAGTTCGAGCGCGTCGAGCACGGGGCCGGCCGCAACGATGCTGTCCGACTGCGTCCCGGCCGCGTCGTCGACGAGCACGAGAACGAAGGCCGCGGTCGTCCTGCAGAAGAGCGCGTCCGAGACCGCGTTCGCGGCCTTGAAGAGGCCGTGCGCCTTCATCAGGACGGCCGATCGCGTGCCTGCGAGCGCGGCGCCGTGGGCGCAGCCGACGGCAACCTCCTCGTGGAACGAGGGCGGCACGGCGCGGCCTGATATCGCTGCGTAGGCCTCCGCACATCCGGTCGCGCCGAGGCCCGGGACCCAGGCCGTTGCGCCGATCCCCAGGTCGAGAAGGCACTGCCCAACCTCGTCTTCCAGGGTCCGGGTCACGTGCAGGGACACCAGGAGTTCATTGCAGTTCGTTCAATATCAAACGTATCCATGGCGCTCCTCGAGTCACTCCTCCTCGGGTTCGGGATCGGCCTCTCGGGCGCGCTCGCGCCCGGCCCGACCCTGCTCACCACGATCCCGGGGGCGGCCCGGCACAGTCCGCTCGTCGGCGGGGCGGCCCTCGTCGGTTTCGGCCTCCTGACCGTGCGCGGCGCCCCCACGGCGACCCTCGCGCCGACCGGCCCCGCCCCCTTCGACCCGTTCCTCGCGGCCGCGATCACCTCGGTCGCGAACCCCTACTTCTGGCTCTGGGGTGTCACGCTCGGTGGCGCCCTGCTGGCCGATGCCCTTGCGGCTGGATCCGGGGACGCGGCCCACTTTCTCGCGGGACACGGCGCGGCCGACATCGGGTGGCTCCTGCTCGTCGCGCTCGGCGCCGCGTACACGGCGACCGCGTTCTGGAAAGAGGAGCGTCAATCGGGCCGGTACATCTGGCACCGGATCATCTCCTGGGCGTCCACGATCAGGTCGCGGGGCCCCCATCGACCTCCCTGTAGCGCTGCCGAAGGCGCGGTATCGCGCGGGGATCGCCCGATCGAGCCGATGGCCCAGACGGCCTTCTGCTGGACGCGCCAGTCGTCGTAGAGTGCCTGGAACAGGGCACCCACGGCGGCCATGTCCTGCATCCGCCCGAGCGCCTGCGCCGCCTTCCAGCAGTTGCCGGGGTCGTCGTCCGAGAGAAGTCTGACGAGGTAGCCGGTCTGGCCTTCGTCGCGGTGGGGTATATGAATCGGGCGAAGTTTCTCCTCTGTCGCAGCGATCTCATTGGTGGACATCGAGGTGTTCCTCCTGATCCGGCCCCGCCATCGGGCTGCTTCGTACCTTTCGTTTAGGACAGAAAAAGACGCAACGGGATCAAAGGGGATGGGAAGATCCCCCGGCCCCGGGGATCAGCGGGCGGCCGGTGCCGCGGACGTGCTGCAGGCCGATGAACCCGGCCACAGGGCCGCGACCTCGCGCCCCTCGAGGAACGGGAGCCCGTGCGCCTCGCCGTAGGCCTGCGCGTCGGCCCGCTGCAGAGCCTTCCCGCTCTCGTCGTCGAGCATCTCGCAGACCACGATCGCGGGGGTGATTCCGGCCATCGCGGCGAGCACGAGCGAGAGCTCGGTCTGGCCGCAACGGCGCGAGAGGAGGCCGTCGGCGCCGCGGAGGAGGGGGACGTGGCCCGGCAGCCGGAACTCGTCGTAGAACCGGGTCTCTTCGCCGGCCAGGGCCCGCCGGACGTGGTCCGCGACCGCGTTGATCGTGGTCGCCCGGTCGTTGTCCGTGATCCCCGTGAAGGTCGAGGCGTGGTTGACCCAGAGCGAGAACGAGGACCGGTTCTTCCGGTCGTACGGTATCACGTGGTCGCGCACGCCGACGCCTGCCGCCTCGAGGACGTCGTGGGCGAACGGCAGGCCCAGCAGTTCGGCCGCTTCGTGCGGAAGCGCGCAGCAGATCAGCCCGCCCCCGTCCTTGCGCATCTGCCGCAGGTGCGCGGGCCTCACCGCGTCCGCGCGGATGGCAAAGTCGGTCTCTCCCTCACGGTTGTCGAAGTCGTAGAGCAGGATGAACCGCCCATCCCGCAGCGCGGCAAGCGCCTCGTCAATCATTCTGCATCATCTCCTCTCTCGTCCCGGACCTCAACCGTCACGCGGTCCTTGTCGGCGAGGCCGAGGGCCTCGCGGAGGGGCACCCCGGCGATCACTTCGACGACGTCCTCGGGATAATGGGTTCGGCCCGGCACGACGATGGCGCACCGGTGTTCGCCGATCCGGCAGGGCAGGGCCCGGGCGTCGCCGAAGGTCCGGGCCTCCGCTACGAAGCCCCGGATCGGCGTCCAGTCGATGGCGTCGAGCCGCTTTCGGACGGGCACGCTCGCGCCGTCGAGCCGGATGTTGAGCGTCCCCGGGTACGGGTCCTCGCCGAGCACGGCCGCGAACTGCTCGCGGTACGTGGGCAGGCTCATGTAGTACCGCCCCTCGCCCACGCCGCTCACGACCTGGCCGGTCATCACGAACCCGGCCGACGACCCCCCGAAGAGCCGGCAATAGTCCGAGTACTCCCGGTGGAGGGCTTCCTCGCCCGCCCGGCTGATCGAGACGTGCTGGCCCCCGGGCCGGACCGAACGGGTGACGAGGAGCGCGGACTCGAGCGACTGGAGCCGGCGCGCCGCCGTCTGGGGGCTCGTGCCCAGCGTGGACGCGAGCGACTGGGCCGATACGTGGACCGGCCCCCGGCACCCGCCGAGCAGCGCGATCGCCTTCAGGCATGCAAGGTCCGCAGCCTCGATCGTCACAGGCTCCAATATTGAGATGCTTGGTATTTATGGATTGTGAAGGAGCCGGGCTGCGCGGGGACGCGTCCGCGCCGCCGACGGCCTGAACCTCCGGGTACAGGCGTTCGCGCGGCGGCGATCTCCCCGGTGGAACGCACGGCGGCGAGCCGTTCTCCTCTCTTCCACGACGCCTCCGGGGCAACGTTGGCGACCATCACGTTGGCCCGCGCCAACGGCGTTTTCGGGCGGCGCCCGGCAGAAAGTCACGTAACCGGGGCTCCGGCCCCACCTGGGCACCGGGCCGCAGAACCTTTTTTATCATCGACAAGAAGGTCCGAACCCCGAGCGGCGGCATGGGAACGCCCGATCGTCGAGCCCGGGCAACGGCAGACGTCGAACGCCGGGTGGAGAAGGGCATGTCGCGAACGCACCGGCAACCATCGTCACCATCGAGGTCGACCGGGGCCATGCGCGCGTCCGGGTCAACGCGGTGCCGGGCGCATCCGGCGGAACCGGGGTCGCGGCGCCGCTCGTTCGGGGGTGCCGGGAATCCCGGCCCCGGGACGCGGCAGGTCTCCGTGCTCGTGCACCCGGCGGGCACCGGCCCTCCGCGCGGGGCGGGACGGCCATGCATACGAAGACCGATCTTCGTGAACTGTCGAAGCATGATTCGTTAATTATTTAATGCACGGTGCCGACCTGATCCCCATGAAGTCCGGGCTGCGGCATCGACTGGCCGAGAAGATGGCCGGCGAGATCACGCTCTCGGATTCACCCGGCAGGGCGCTCAAGAAGTGGCGGCTCAGCTTCGAGATCCCCCAGACCGACCTCGCCGTGCGGCTCGAGGTCTCGCCGTCGGTCATCTCAGACTACGAGAGCGGCCGGCGGAAGAGCCCGGGCACGGCCGTCGTGGGAAAGATCGTGGACGCGATCCTCTCCATGGACGAGGCCCGGGGCGGGCGGCACATCGAGCGGTTCGGCCGGATGCTCTTCGCCGAGCTCGACGACGAGGTGATCCACGACCTCCACGAGTTCGCGGCACCGGTCCCGCTCCGGCGGTTCGCCGAGCTGATCGACGCCGAGCTGATGACCGGCTCGCTCGACCAGACGCTCTTCGGGTACACGGTGGTCAACAGCCTGAACGCGATCCTGCAGCTCTCGTCCGACGAGTTCAGCCGGATCTACGGCTGGTCGACCGAGCGGGCCCTTATCTTCGCGGGGGTCTCGAACGGCAAGTCGCCCATGGTCGCGATCCGGGTGACGGCGTTCAAGCCACGGTGTGTCGTCCTCCAGGGGCTCGCCCCCGAGGACGTCCACCCAATGGTGCCAAGGCTCGCCGAACGCGACCGGATCACGCTGCTGACCACCCACGCCGAGCTCGACCCGCTCGTCGCCTCGTTGCGGGCGACTGAGTGGTGAGACTCGGCTCGGCCGGGACAGAGATCACACGTACACCAGGTACCGGCTTTACCGGCAGACAGAGGACGACATGACAGGCATCATCACCTACGGGGCATACATCCCCCGGTACCGGATCCGGCTCGAGGAGATCGCCCGGGTCTGGGGCGCCAATGCACAGGACATCATGGGCGGCCTCGGGGTCCGGGAGAAGTCCCTGCCCGACGTCGACGAGGACACCGCGACCATCGCGGTCGAGGCCGCCCGCTTCGCGCTGGCCCGCCGCGATATCGACCCCCACGAGATCGGGGCAGTCTACGTCGGGTCCGAGTCGCACCCGTACGCGGTCAAGCCGACCGCGTGCACGGTCGGCGAGGCGATCGGCGCGACCCCGACCATGACGGCGGCGGACTACGAGTTCGCCTGCAAGGCCGGCACGGCCGGGATCCAGGCCTGCATGGGCCTGGTCGGCGCAGGCATGGTCACGTACGGCCTCGCCATCGGCTCGGACGTCGCGCAGGGCGCGCCCTCGGACGCGCTCGAGTACACAGCCGCCGCGGGCGGTGCCGCGTTCCTGATCGGGAACAGGGACCCCATCGCCACCATCCACAGGACGGTCTCGTTCACGACGGACACGCCCGACTTCTGGCGGCGCGAGGGGCAGAACTACCCGCGCCACGGCGGCCGGTTCACGGGCGACCCCGGTTATTTCAAGCACGTCCAGGGCGCGGCAAAGCTCATGTTCGAGCAGGCCGGCAAGAGTGCCGCGGACTACGACTACGCGGTCTTCCACCAGCCGAACGCGAAGTTCCCGCGACGGGTCGCGCAGCAGCTCGGCTTCTCGCCCGAGCAGATCCGGCCCGGGCTCGTGGTCCCGACCCTCGGCAACACCTACTCGGGGGCGACGATGATCGGCCTGGCCGCGACCCTCGACGTCGTGAAGGCGGGCGACCGGATCTTCGCCACCTCGTTCGGATCGGGTGCCGGCTCGGACTCGTTCGACATCGAGGTGACCGACGCGATCGAGGCGGAGTCCTTCCGGCGGGGCGGGGCCCCGACGGTCCGTGAGCTCCTGTCGAACCCGATCTACGTCGACTATGCACGCTATGCCAGGCACAAGGGAAAGATCGTGATGCAGTGATGAGAGACGTCGCCGTAATCGGAATCGGATGCACGACCTTCGGGGAGAAGTGGGAGACCTCCTTCCGCGACCTCTTCCTCGAGGCGGGCGCCAAGGCGCTCGAGGACGCACAGCTCTCGGGCGAACGGATCGACGCGCTCTACGTCGGCAACATGTCGGCCGGGCGCTTTGTCGACCAGGAGCACGTGGGTGCCCTGATCGCGGACCACGCGGGCCTGGCCTCGCGTCACATCCCGTCGACGCGGGTCGAGTCGGCCTGCTGCTCGGGTTCGCTCGCTTTCCGCCAGGCCGTGATCGCGGTTGCCTCGGGGATCGAGGACATCGTGGTCGCGGCCGGCGTCGAGAAGATGACCGACGTCGGGACCTCGACCTCGGTCGATGCGCTCGCGGCCGCAGCCGACCGCGAATGGGAGGGGTTCGTCGGCGCGACCTTCCCCGGGCTTTACGCGATGATCGCGACCGACTACATGCACCGCTACCCCCTGACGAGGGAGCAGCTGGCCATGGTCGCGGTCAAAAACCACTACAACGGTGCGAGAAACCCGATCGCGCAGTTCCAGAGCGAGATCACGGTCGAGACCGTGCTCCGGTCGTCGCTCGTCGCGGACCCCCTCCGCCTCTTCGACTGCTCGCCGATCACGGACGGCGCCGCCGCTGTGATCCTCGCACCGCTCGAGCGCGCCCGGGAGTTCACGGACGCCCCCGTGAAGGTCCTCGCGACAGCGCAGGCCTCGGATACGATCGCGCTCCACGACCGGCGCGACATCTCGACCCTCGACGCGACGGTCGTGGCCGGCCGCCGGGCCTACGAGATGGCGCACCTCGCGCCCATCGACATCGATCTCGTCGAGGTCCACGACTGCTTCACGATCGCCGAGATCTGCGCGATCGAGGACCTCGGGTTCTGCGCCAAGGGTGAGGCCGGACGACTGACCGAGGAGGGCGAGACCGCCCTCAACGGCCGGATCCCGGTCAACACCTCGGGCGGGCTGAAGGCCTGCGGCCACCCGGTCGGGGCGACCGGGATCAAGCAGGTGGCCGAGATCGTCCAGCAGCTCCGCGGCGACGCGGGGCGGCGGCAGGTCGACGGCGCCGAGATCGGGATGACCCAGAACGTCGGCGGCACCGGTGCCTCGGTCGCGGTCCACATCTTCGGGAGGGCCTAGAGATGTCGGTCCCGCGCTTCTGGCGCAAGATCCCGCAGCGCTACAACCTGATCGGCACGCAGTGCACCTCGTGCCAGAGCACCTTCTACCCACCACGCGCGTTCTGCCCGGACTGCCGGCGCGCGGGCGAGATCGTGCCGTACCGGTTCGAGGGGAAGGGCGAGGTGGTGACCTTCACCGTGATCCGGACGGCCTCGGACGCGTTCGAGCAGCAGACCCCGTTCGTCCTCGCCATCATCCGGCTCGACGAGGGGCCGCTCGTGACCGCGCAGATCGTGGTCGAGAACGTGGGTGAAGCGTGTATCGGGATGCGCGTCCGGTCGGTCTTCCGCCGGATCGGGTCCGATGGGGAGTCGGGCGTGATCCACTACGGGACGAAGTTCATCCCGGACGTCCCCTATCCCGACGCGTAACCGGGGAGCGTCCGCTCCCCGGTTTTCGGTCACGCGGGCTCCCGGCCCGGATACTTTTCTAAAAAAAAGGGCCCGTTCAGGTCCCGGTGTGGATCAGCCCGTCGTCCTGGCCGTTCCGCTCGGAGATGTGGGGGTGGGGCTCGGCCCGGATCGAGGAGTTCCCCTCGATGAAGGCGTGCAGGTCTTCGGGTTTGATCCGCCAGTACTTGCCGATCTTTATGGCCTTCAGACGCTTCTCCTTGATGTGGTTCCGGACGAGTTTCTCCCGGATCTGCAGGGTCGCGGCGACCTGCGCGACCGTCAGCAGCGGTTCGGTGATAATCTCTCCCCAGATCCGTCCGTCCGGCGAGAGCGAGACGAACTCCCTGACCCGCCGGTCCATTCCCTGATCACGTTCCTTCATCGGATTCACCGGCGCAAACCGGGACGCTGGCGGACTCACCATACTGATCGCACGACTCGTGCCACCGGTCCCGGTTCCTTCACACCGTTTCGATGAAAGCTTGATCAAGTAAGTATTTAGGCGTATGCAATTGTGCGCGGCCGGACGGGTCTTGGTGGCACCTCCGCGGAGCGTTTCCTCCCCGTGCGGGCCGCGTGGGCATGTCGCGCAGGCCGGCGGGGGGGGAGGGGCGGGGCGTCCCCGTTCCGGAGCGGTCTCCGGACCCGCTCGGATCCCCGGGATCGCGGGAGATCGAAAGATCTGCGGGCCGGGAAGAGAGTGGGATGTCCCCGGCGACGGTCAGAGATCGCCGAAGAGCGCGACCGCGTCGGCGAAGTCGATGCGGCCGTTGCCGTTGTGATCGAACGCGACGGCCGGCCCGTTCATGGCGATCAGGTCCATCCGGTCGAAGTACACCCGTTGCCGTTGAGGTCCTCGTGCGGCCCGCCCCCGTCGGAAAACGCGGCCCGGAGCTGGTGCTGGCCGACCGCCGGGTAGGGGATCGGGACGACCCGGGTGGTCCAGGCCCCCGGCGTGGTCCCGATGGGAAAGGTCCGGGACGTTGCCCCGTCAACGCCGACCCGGGTCTCCCGGCGGCCCGACGTGACCCTGAGCAGCACAGGGATCAGATAGTATTCCGTGTTGACAATGTCCACCAAGAAGTCGTAGCCGAGCCACTCGCTCGGGGCCGTATTCATCACGAAGAACCCCCCCCCCCAGTTCCCGGGAGTCGTGTCGTGGTACCCGACGCCTTCGCCGCCGGCGCCGTAGTCCCCTGCCAGGATCAGGCAGGGATAGACCGGGACGACAGTGACGCTTCCGACGAGGCCCGCGGCACAAAGGACGAAGAGGGAGAGCCGGAAGAGGAGCACGCCCGATCAGAGCCCGTCGGCGGCGTGCAGGACACTCCCCGGAACCCTGCTCGCCCGCCACCCTGGTACCATCGTACCGGAGGATGGGGAGACGTCGTCGAAAAACGATTCTCAATAATTTTCACGAAATCAAAAGAGGAGTGGAATTTCAGAGCGCCTGGACCAGGCTCTGCCGCGAGACTGCGCCGAGCACGCGCCCGTTCTCGACAACCGGGACGGCGCTGATCCCGCGCTGGAGCATGGTCTCGACCAGGTCCATGGTCTGCATCTCGGGCGGGACCGAGATCAGGGGCGTGGACATGATGTCGCTGACGATCATGTTCCGGATCCGGTGGTCCTGGTAGCGGTCGGCCACGTCCTCGCGGAACTCGGCAATGGACTTCGCCACATCGGTCTCGGTCACCATGCCGAGCAGCTCGGCGCCGTTTGCGACCACGTAGCGGCTTGCCCCGTCGTCGAGCATGCGCCGGCGGAGGTGGACCACCCGCTCGTCGGGCGAGATGACCGCGATCTTCTCCATCACCTGGTCGACCGAGCCCTGGGGCCGCAGCACCCGGAGCAGGTCGCCCCGCGTCACCTGGCCGATCTGCTTGTGGTCGCCGTCGAGCACGACCACGAGCTTGAAGGCCTGCAGGAGCGGCACCAGGACATCCAGCCCCACGTCCCCGTATGCCGAGGTGAACTCCTCCTCGACCACGTTCGCGACGTGGATCTGGTTCGGCGAGACGTTCGCACTCCGTTTCGAGCCGATCGCCTCCGCGATCGCCCGCCTGGAGGCGGTCCCGACGACCGCACCGTTGTTGGTCACGACCAGGGGATCGATCTCCTGGTCGAGCATCCGATCGAGCGCCTCGGTGATCACCGCCGACTTCGCGATCGTCACAGGCCTGGACATGATGTCCTTAATAAATAAGGTCTGGGTCATATGGCAACCCCCTTAATTATATCATCTCGCGTGATAATGCCTTTGATGTCGCCGCCCTCGACGACGACGAGGCTGTTGATCCCTTTTTCTCGCATTCTCCGGACCGCCTCGGCGATCGGAGCGTCGGGCGGCGTGGTCTCGACCGGCCGGCTCATCATGTCCTCGGCGATGACCGAGACGTCGCGCACGTGCCGGAGGGTCTTCGGCCCCCCCGACACCTCGCGCCGGAGCATGGTCACCTCGCGGTCCTTCTCGACCGGCACAGGACCGATGTATTCGTAGAAGGCGAGGTTCGACTCGGTGATGATCCCGGCGAGCGTCCCGTCGTTGTTGATCACCACGATCTTGTCGTCGCGCTCGCTCGCGAGGTCGATTACATGGTCGAGCGAGTGGTAGCGCGAGACGGTCACCGCGTCGCCCATCAGGGAATCCACCGTCCTCTCAAGCCGCTCGACCGAGACCGAGCGGAGGAGATCAGTCTTGGTGACGATCCCGACGACCGTGCAGCCCTCGACCACGGGCAGGCCGCTGATATCGTACTCGACCATTGCCGTGACAGCGGTCCGGATCGAGGCGTCGGCCGCGATGCTGACCGGGTCCGGGGTCATGAGCAGGCTCACCGGGATCCGGTCGATCGGCCGGCGCCGCCAGATCGGCTCCGTCTGGCGGAGGCGGTACCCGATGTCCTTCTTGGTGATGATCCCGACGAGCCGGTCTTCGTCCACGACGGGCAGGCGCGAGCACCGGTGCCGGATCATCTGGTTCCGCGCATGGGCGGCCGAATCGTTCGGGCCGATCACGTGGACCGGCGCGGACATCACGTCGGACGCCCGCATCAGTTCTTCGCCTCCGAGAACGCCCGGACCAGGTCGAACTCGGTTACGAGACCGATCAGGCGCGAGTCCTCGATCACGGGAAGGGCCCCGATCCCGCGCTCGAGCATGATCCGCGCCGCCGCGTTGATCGGGACCTCGGGCGTGGTCGTGATGAGCTCGCCCTTCATCAGGGTCCGCACGGGGAGGTCCATCACCTCGTTCATGTCGCCGGTCACGAGCTGGTCGAAGACCTCGCCGGTCCCCAGGTACCGGACGATGTTGGTCGAGGTGATGATCCCGAAGAGCACGTCCTCTGAGACCACGGGCAGCCGCCGGAACCGGCAGCGGCCCATCTCACGGGTGGCCGCGCCGATTGTCGCATCAGGGGCGGTCACCCGGAGCTTGGTCGACATCACCTCCTCGACCGCGAGCGGGCTCCTCCCCGTCCCGAGCAGGCCCAGCACGTCCCGCTCGGTCACGATCCCGCGGAGGATCTCGTCGCCGTCGACGATCGGCAGGCCCCCGATCTTCTTCCCGAGGATCAGCTCGAGCGCGTCGTTAATCGTGTCCGTGGTCCTGAGCGAGAAGTAGTGGCCGCTCATGATCTCCCGGACCGACTCGTTCACGGCCGCGAGCAGGTTGCCCCCGTGCTTGACCGTGACCAGGTTCTGCTTATCGCCGCCGCCGAAGAGGCTGATGATGTCGGACGCGGTCATGATGCCGCGCATGCGGTGCGTGCCCGGGTCGGTCACCGGCAGCCGCCGGAAACCGTAGGTGGTCATGGTCTGGGCCGCCCCAATGATGGCCATCGTCGCCGGGATCGAGACGACCTTCGTCGTCGCGATCTCCATGATCTCGCCCAGGTGGGGCGCCACGCGTGAGTTGAACTCGACCGGACCGCGATCGAGCTTGCCCGGCATCTTGAGGAGCCGGTCCGATTCCTTGTGGTTGAATCCGTTCCCCTGGTTGAATCCGTTCTCCTGGTTGAATCCGTTCCCCTGCATGTGTCACCTTTCAGTCCGTGGCGAGTGCGATCGCCCGGAGTATGTCATGTCGGTCGATGATCCCGACGACGTGGCCGTTCTCGACAACCGGGAGCCGGCTGATGTCGTGCCGGCAGATGAGGGCCGCCGCGTCGCGGACGGCCGTCTCCGGCGTCGTCGTGATCGCGGGCGTCGCCATGACGGCCTCGACCGCGAGCTTCGTGTCGGCCGGGCCGCGCGCCCGGCCCGAGGCGAGCAGGTCCCGGCGCGAGACCATGCCCACGAGAGACTGCCGCTTCAGGACCGGGAAGGCCGAGTACCCGCTCTCCTGCACCAGCGCCTGGACGCGCGAGACCGGGTCCCCGGCCTCGACCGTCTCGACGCGTCTCGACATCAGCTCCGAGACGATGCCGTGCGGTTCGTGGCGGGTGAGCAGGATCGGAAAGACCTCCGAGAGCAGGACCCCCCCGATCACGCGGCCGTCCTCTCCGACGACCGCCACCATGTCGGCCCGGTACTGCCGCAGCAGGGCGCCGACCCGCTCGAGGCTCGTGTCGGGCGAGACCGACGGCGCCTCGCGGACGAACCCGTCCACGGTCACGTTCGACCGGGTCGCGTCGACCCGGAGCACGTCCGAGATGTCGATGTACCCGGCGAGCGCGCCGCGCCCGTCGAGGACGAACGCCTCGCGGTACTGATCGTCGCGGAGGATCGACCGGGCCCGGGTCGCGCGGTCATCGGATGAGAGCAGCGGAACCTCGCGGAGGAGGTCGGTTACCGTCTTCATCAGAGATGCTCCTCGGTCCGGCAGCTCGAGCAGAGTCCCTGCCCGTCAGTCCTGATCAGGTCCGAGGAGATCAGTCCGCACCGGTCGCAGACGCCGCTCTCGTACCCGTCGTCATCGCGGTTGATTGTGATCAGGTCGTTCATGATCTCGTTGATCTCGTTCGCGACGGTCAGGAGGTCGCGGACGGTCACGATCCCGATCACCCGGTGGCTCTCATCGACCACCGGGAGGCGGCGGACCCCGTGGCGGACCATCTGGTAGGCCGCCTCCGAGACGGTCTTCTCGCCGGAGATCGTGATCAGGGGCGTGGACATGATATCGCTGACCGGCACCTCGCCCGGCCTGCGATCGTGCGCCACGACCTTGCAGTTGATGTCCTGCTCGGTCGCGATGCCGATCGGCAGGTTGTTCTCGAGCACGATGACGCTCCCGACGTCGGCGCGGCACATAGCCCGGGCCGCCTCGGCGACCGTGGCGTTGAAGTCGATGGTCGCCGGGCTGCGGCGCATCATCTCTTTGAGCTGTACCCTGGTTTCCAGGTGCATGGCATCGGACGACTTCATCGGAGAACTCCCCCCTGTACTGGCGTATCCGTCATGATAGTTCATTAAGGTTTTCCGAGATCGAATATCCACGGTTTTTTTGGAAATTCGAGCTGTTCCCCGGCTCTACGCGAGAGCATAGGCACCCTTCGGATAAAAAGAGAGCTCTCCGTGGGGATGTGGGGTCGCCGGGCCATCAAAGGGCTCATTATCCATGAGCCATAACATTTCTATCATTATCGATCGGTGTGCTGCATGGATATCCTGACAAAGGCAAGGAAACGGGTTTCACGGTTTTTGCGAACGTTCTTCAAGAAGAAGCGATCGCGGATCGGCATCTACGGCCCGCCGAACGCGGGAAAGACCACGCTTGCGAACCGGATCGTCCGGGACTGGACCGGGGACGCGCTCGGCCCGGTCTCGGAGGTGCCCCACGAGACCCGGCGCGCCCGGCGGAAGGAGGACGTGACCATCTCGAACGCGAACGGGGACTCGATCGTGATCGACATCGTCGATACGCCCGGGGTCACGACCAAGATCGACTACCACGAGTTCACCGAGTACGGGATCGAAAAGGAGGACGCGGTCAAGCGTGCGCGTGAGGCGACCGAGGGCGTTGCCGAGGCCATGCACTGGCTCCGCGAGGACATCGACGGGGTCATCTACATGCTCGACGCGACCCTCGACCCGTTCGCCCAGGTCAACATCATGATGGTGGGGATCATCGAGTCGCGGAAACTGCCCGTGGTGATCGTCGCGAACAAGATCGACCTGCCCGACGCGGCACCTGGGAGGCTCAGGTCCGCGTTCCCGCAGCACCCCGTCATCTCCATCTCGGGGCTCGAGGGGACGAACGTGGACGAGCTCTACGACAAGATGATCGAGTTTTTCGGGTGACCGGGCCATGATTCAAGGAGTACAACTGGACCTGATCTCGGAGGAGCGGCTCGCGCGCCTGACCACGATGGAGAAGATCCGCCTGATCCTGGACGAGGTAATGGCCGGCAACATCGTGGTCCTCGAGACGGGTCTTTCGCCCGAGGAGTCGAGCAAGCTGATCGAGATGACCATGATGGAGATCAACCCCGACGGCTTCTCGGGGATCGAGATGGAGACGTACCCGGCCCGCTCGCCGAGCGGCGGCTTTCTCTCGCGCCTCTTCGGGGGCCGCCAGCCGACCTCGCGCCTGACCGTGATCGGGCCGGCGAACCAGCTCAAGATGCTTCGCAAGGAGCGAGATCTTATCAGCGCCTGGGTCTCCTCGCGGTAACCATGCCTCACAAGTGCACGACCTGCGGACGCGAGTTCGAAGATGGCTCGCAGGACGTCCTCCACGGGTGTCCGAGCTGCGGGGGCAAGCGTTTCCTCTACGTCCGGGCCGAGGAGCGGCACCGCGACGTGCTTGAGGAGACGCCCCTCGAGGTACTCGTGGAGGAAGCCCCGCCCGAGGACGTGCACGAGATCCCCGAGGCCGAGGAGGAGCCGGCGCGGCCCCTCCACGAGTCAATCGAGACGATCCGGATCACGGGCCCCGGGTCCTACGAGATCAACATCGAGCGGCTCTCGAAGTCGGACGAGATGGTGATCGGCCTGGGCAAGGAGGGGCTCTACGGGGTCGACATCCTCTCGATGGGAAAGCGCAAGCGGCGTTCCTTCCCGCACAGAGCAAAGAAGAAGGACGATCTCTAGGAGATCGGGCCTGTCATGGCGAAGGTTCGTCGTGAACCGCGCCGGGAGCCATAAACCCGTCCGCGGTTTATGGCGGTATCGGCCCCCCCCTTTTTTCTCCTATCTCCGTCGATGGCCGGAGCGGGCGGGCGATGCTCGAAGCGGCCGTCGCCCGGGGCGCAGGACGATCGGGGATCGACCCCCCTCTCCTGATCGGGGATCTCCTCGCCGCCCGCGTTCCTCTCCGAGTATACGGGAAAAAGTACTTCGGTCGCGGTCGGCAGTCTTAAGAACCGTCTGGTCGATTATATTGCCGGCACCGTCGATGACGTGTGCACGAAGCACCGGTAAGTCCGACGCGCCGCCCCCGCGGTGCGGCCCTCAGGGGCTCTGGGATTACGGAGCGTGCGTCTCATCGCTGCTCTTCTCGGGACAAATCGGTATAGGAGTAGAACTATGGCACGAATGCATGCACGACGGAGAGGCAAGTCGGGATCGGTCCGGCCCCACCGGGACGACCCGCCCGCGTGGTCCACGACCGACGCGGCTGAGATCGAGCGGCTCGTCATCGACCTTAACAAGAAGGAGAAGTCGAGCGCCGAGATCGGAACCATCCTCCGCGACCAGTACGCGGTCCCCGACGTGAAACTCGCGACGGGACGGCGGGTCGTCGAGATCCTCGAGGCGAACGGCCTCGGGACCGAGATCCCCGAAGACCTGCGGAACCTGATCGTGAAGGCCCTCGGGATTCGAAAGCATCTCGGGGAGAACAAGAAAGATATCCACAACAAGCGGCAGCTCAACCTGACCGAGGCAAAGGTCCGCCGTCTTGTCAAGTACTACGTCGGGACGAAGAAGCTGCCCGCCGGCTGGGTCTACAAGCCCGAGACCGCCGAGATCCTGCTCTCGCGGTAACCACCATGACGATCGATGCCACCGCCGAACGCCTGGCCCGTTTCCTCGGGGAGCAGCCCTACGTGGAGGTCTACGGCCACCACGACGCAGACGGCATCACGGCGGCATCGCTCGTCTGCCACGCGCTCTGGCGGCGGGGCATCGGCTTCCGCCTCCGCGTCGCGGACCGGGTGCCGGTCCTCGATCCCGGCGTGCCGACCCTGCTCTGCGACCTCGGCGCGGGCATCGACGACCTCCCCGCGAACGTGGCGGTCATTGACCACCACGCCCCGGCCGCGGCGGGTGACGGCCCCGTGCTGAACCCCCACCTCGCCGGGCTCGACGGCGAACGCGTCCTGGCGACGGCCGGCCTTGCGTACATGGTCGCGAACCGGCTCGCGAGCTGCCGCGACCTCACCGGGCTCGCCGTGGCCGGCCTGATCGGCGACGGCCAGGCCTTCGAGGCCGAGAACGCGGAGCTCCTGAATGAGGGGATCGCAAACGGCGTGCTCGAGATCGAGCGCGGCCTCGCCCTCCCCGGCGGCTCGATCGCCGAGCAGCTCGAGCTCGCGACCGACCCGTACCTCCCGGGCATCTCCGGGGACGCGGGCCGGGTGCGCGAGCTCCTCCGGGCCTCGCTCGGCGAGGACGGCCCCGCCCTGGACCTCCTCCTCTCGCTCGTCGTGCTCGACACGGTGCGGGAGGCGGCGCCGGGCGCGCTCGAGTCGCTCTGGGGTGACCGGGTGCTCACGCCGCGCGAGGCCGTGGGCGACGCCCGGACCCTCGCGGCCGTGGTCGATGCCTGCGGCAAGGCCGGGCGCGGCGGGCTCGCCGCCTCGGTCTGCCTCCGGGCGCCCGGCGCGGCCGACGAGGCCCGGCAGGTCACGGCGGACCACCGCCGGCACGTGATCGGCGCCATCGCGGCCGCCGTCCCGGTCGAGGAGGCGGCGATCGCCTTCCGGATCCAGGACCCCCGGCTCGCGAGCGACGTCGCGTCCGCGCTCGCCGGCCCGCTCGGCCGGGCCG
This sequence comes from uncultured Methanospirillum sp., assembly GCA_964461885.1. Classification (GTDB taxonomy): domain Archaea; phylum Halobacteriota; class Methanomicrobia; order Methanomicrobiales; family Methanospirillaceae; genus UBA288. The sequence continues at coordinate 42,509 of CAYWVY010000005.1, forward strand.
TCCTGGTCGCGGCCGGGACAAACGGCAGCGTCCGGCTCTCGGCCCGCGGCGACGGCGCGGTCCCGCTCGGCCCCCTCCTCCGGCAGCTCGCCGGCGAGGCCGGCGGCACCGGCGGCGGGCACGCCCGCCGGGCCGGCGCCGTCGTGCCGGCCGCGGCGTTCCCGGGGGTCGCGGTTGCGTTCGCGGAGGCGGTCGGCGCATGAGGTGCGAGGGCGTAATCACGACCCGGCACGCGCGCCCGGCCTGCGTGGCCGCCGCGCTCGGCCCCGACGACCACCTGCTCTGCTCGACCTCAGTCGAGGACGGCGCGGTCGTCGCCCGGCTCGCAGCGCGGGAGTGCGGCTCGATCGTCGCGACGATGGACGACTACCTGATGAACTGTCAGATTGCGGAGGAGCAATGCAACCACGATTCGACCTGACGGCCGACCTGGTCTTCTCGCGGGAGATCCCCGACGAGCTCCGGCCCGAGCTCGCCCGGGCCGTCGAGGAGGCGAACACCGTCCTCTTCAGAAAGGGCGTCCCGAAGGACGCGCCGGCCGACGAGATCGGTCGGATCACGAACTACTCGGTCGCGGGGCCGGTCCTCGCGATCAAGATCGAGAGCGGGGGGTACACGCGGGCCCACGACGCGCTCTTCCGGTTCCGGAAGCAGCTCGCCGCCCTCCTCGGCCGGCACCGGATCGGCGTGCGCGAGATCGAGGTCCGCAGCTTCCGGGTCGAGCTCCGGGGCGAGGTCCCCGAGGGGCTCCGCCTCCCGTCGCTTTCGTTCATCCAATCGGCCGAGGTCGGCGCGGACCGGATCCTGCTCGAGCTCGCGGTCACGGCCGCCGACCTCGAGAACCGCATCCCCGACCGGCTGATCCGGCTCGTCGAGGAGAAGGCCGAGGCCGCCGCGTACGGCGGCAAGGCCGAGCACTGGGAGCTCCTGTACGAGTCCCCCAAGCGCGAGATACGGTTCCGCGAGGACCCGACCCAGGAGATGATCCGGCGCGGCTGGATCAAGCACGCCCTCGCGCGGGGCCAGTGGATCCACGGCCCCCAGTCCACGCGGCTCTTCCGGGCCTTCGAGGCGCTCGTGCTCGAGGAGATCATCGAACCGCTCGGCTTTGCGGAGATGATCTTCCCCAAGCTCGTGCCCTGGGAGGTCTGGGCGAAGTCGGGGCACGCGAAGGGCGTCTACCCCGAGATCTACTACGTCTCGGCCCCGAAGACCCGCGACCCCGCCTACTGGGAAGAGGTCGCGGACTACTTCAAGGTCACGGGCGAGGTCCCGATCGACCTGATCCGCGAGAAGATCGACGGGCCGATCGGCGGGCTCTGCTACGCGCAGTGCCCGTCGTTCTGGCCGTTTGTCGGGGGGACGACCCTCGCGAACGACTGTTTGCCGGCCCGCATCTTCGACCGCTCGGGCACGTCGCATCGGTACGAGTCCGGCGGGATCCACGGGATCGAGCGCGTGGACGAGTTCCACCGGATCGAGATCCTCTGGATCGGGACGCCCGAGCAGACGATCGAGACGGCCGACCTGCTCCACGAGCGGTACCGGCACCTCTTCGACGAGGTGCTCGAGCTCGAGTGGCGGAGCGCCCGCGTCACGCCCTGGTTCATGGCCCAGGAGGGCATGCTCGGCGGCGAGGGCGCGTCCGAGCGGATCGGGACCACCGACTACGAGGCGATCCTCCCGTACTCGGACTCCTGGCTCGAGTTCCAGAACGTCTCGGTCAACGGCGACAAGTACCCGCGCGGGTTCAACGTGAAAGTCCAGTCGGGCGGCGACCTCTGGTCTGGCTGCTCGGGGATCGGGCTCGAGCGCTGGACGGCCGCGTTCCTGGCCCAGAAGGGCTTCGACCTCGACGACTGGCCGGCGGATATCCGCCGGCGGTTCGGCGATGCACATGAGATCTTCAGATTCGTATAACCACAGGTGACTGAATGGCAAAGAAAAAGCAGGCCGGACGGCGCGTTGAGGGCTGGAAGGCGAAGACCTGGTACAAGGTCCACGCCCCCGAGAGCTTCAACGCCGCCCCTATCGGCGACACTATCTCGGCTGACACCGAGAACATGATCGGGCGCATAATGAACGCGACCCTCGGCGAGATCAACAACGACTACGGCAAGCAGCACGTGAAGATGAAGTTCCGGATCGATCGCGTCGCGGGCGACGCGGCGTACACGGAGTTCGTCGGCCACGAGCTGACCAAAGACTACCTCCGCTCGCTCGTGAAGCGGCGGTCGAGCCGGATCGACGCGCACGTGGTCGGCGCGACCAAGGACGGCGTCCGGGTTCACATGACCGTGACCTGCTACACGCTGCTGGCCGCCGACTCGTCGCACATCCACGAGATCCGCAAAAGGATCTTCGCGCAGGTCGGGGCCTTCCTCGCCGAGAACGACTGGAAGACCGTGGTCGAAGCCATGGTCACGGGCGCGCTCGCGAAGGACCTGATGGCCGACGCGCGGGCCGTCTTCCCGGTCCGGCGGATCGAAGTGATCAAGTCCAAGCTGCTCAGCCGCGCCCCCGCGGTCGCACCCGCGGTCGCAGCCTGAACCCCCCCTCTTTTTACGGAAACGGGTCCCGCCCGAAGCGGCGCAGGGCCACGACGTCGTCCTCGATCACGAGATAGGTCCCGCTCTCGCCCCCGTCCTCGACCCAGGCGCCGGGGTTGGCCGAGAGGCCGTCGTCGCTGACCGAGGCGCGGTGCGTATGGCCGTACACGAGACGGTCGCCGGCCATCATGCCGAGCAGGAGCCGGCGGGCCGGCGAACGGGCGAGGAGCTCGGCCGCGTCGAGCGACGGGCGCTCGTGCGCGGGGCGCTGGAGGGCCTCGCGCTTCCCGGCCAGGTCGAGGCCCCGTGCGTACAGGTCGTAGATGCGGCCCGTGACGACTCCACCGAGGTCGCCGACCGCACACATGCGGGACGAGAGCGCCTCGTAGGCCTCGACCGAGAAGGGCTCGAACGAGCCGAAGATCTCGAGCTCGTACCCGTGCAGGAAGAGCGTGGTCCGGCCCCCCTCCTCGAGGAGGAGCCGCTTTTCGACCGGAAACGGCCCCCGATCGCCCGCCCGCCTCGCGATCTCGAGGAGGGCGTAGTCGTGGTTACCGACCAGGTACCTGACGTCCATGCCGCGCAGGCGGGTCAGCCGGTCCAGGAGCTCGCCGTGCTCGACCAAAAGCGGGCCGTTGCGGCGGCGCCAGAGGTCGAAGATGTCCCCGAGCAGGACGAGCGTGCCGTCCTCGACCGACTCGCAGGCCTCGAGGAACTCCAGGAACGCCGGAACGGCCGAGGCGGGATGGCCGGCGTGGAGGTCCGAGGCGACGAGGATCACGTGAGATCCCGTGGGCACGGCGCCGGATAAAGATAGCGGGCCGGCACATCTATCGCCGACCAGCACGCACGCATACCCGATGACCGCCCAGAGGATCCTGCTGATCGTCCTCGACGGAATCGGCGACAGGCCGCACCCGGCCCTCGGCGGGGCCACCCCGCTCTCGGCCGCGCGGACGCCTGTTCTCGACCGCCTGGCCCGCGAGGGCGTCACCGGGATCATGGACACGATCGCCCCCGGGATCCGGCCCGGGTCGGACACCTCGCACCTGGCCCTGCTCGGGTACCCGCCCGAGGGCTGCTACACGGGCCGCGGGCCCCTCGAGGCCGAGGGAAACGGGGTCCGCATGCGCCCGGGCATGGTCGGCTTCCGGGCGAACTACGCGACCCTCGACTCGGACGGGCTCGTCGTCGACCGGCGGGCGGGCCGGATCCACGGGACCGAGCCGCTCTCGAAAGCGATCGAGGAGGGCGTCGACCTCTCGTCCTTTGGCGTCACGTTCCGCTTCGTCTCGGGCGTGGGCCACCGCGCCGCGCTCGCCCTCGATGGCGAGGGGCTCGGCGACGGGGTCGGCTCGAACGACCCCAAGCACGAGGGCGTGGCCCCTGCCCAGTTCGAGCCCACGACCGACCGGCCCGATGACGCGAAGACCGCGGCAGTCCTGAACGAGTTTGTCCGGCAGGCCCGGCCGATCCTGTTCGACCACCCGCTCAACCGTGAGCGGATCGCGCAGGATCTCCCGCCGGCGAACGAGGTGCTGCTCCGCGGCGCTGGCCGGATGGGCGATTTCCAGCCGTTCGGCGAGCGGTACGGCCTCGCCGGCGCCGTGGTCGCGGCCGCGACCCTGATCACCGGGATCGGAAAGGTCGTCGGGCTCGAGACGGTCCGCGTCGAGGGCGCGACCGGGTCGATCGACTCCAACCTGGAGGGCAAGGTCCGGGCGGTCATCGACGCGCTCGAGACCCACGTGTTCGTCCTCCTGAACATCAAGGGCGCGGACGAGTCCGGCCACGACGGCAAGGTCGAGCAGAAGCGCGACTTCATCGAGCGGATCGACGGGGTGCTCGCCCCCTTCCTCGACCTGCCCGACATCGTGATCGCAGTCTGCGCCGACCACTCGACCCCGTGCTCGGTCATGGACCATTCGGCCGACCCGGTCCCGGTGCTGATCCGCGGCGAGGGGGTCCGGCCCGACCGGGTCGACCGCTTCGACGAGTTTCGCTGCGCCGAGGGCGGGCTGCACCGGATCAGGGGCCGGGACCTCCTCCCGACCCTGCTCGACCTGATCGGCAAGGCTCATAAATACGGGGCTTGAAACAGTGTACGGCACGCGATAATGGACGAGACCGCGCCCGCACTCCTCGATAGGTGCACGATCCCCGACGGGACCGAGCTCCAGGAGCACATGCTCCTGACCGAACGGGCCATCCTGATCGGCGACCGCTGCCGGATCGACTACGGTCTCTCGGGCGCGGAGGTCGTGGTGGCAGAGTTCTGCCGGGTCAACGGGGCCGTGACGGCCGCGGGCGACGTCCGGATCGGCAACTGGACCGAGGTCGCCGGCGACGTCCGGACGGACGAGGACGCCTACCTCGGCGAGGGCGTCCGGATCGCGGGCCGCCTCTCGGTCGCGGGCGATCTCGACATCGGCGACAACGTCAAGATCGAGCAGGGGTTCGAGGCCCGCGGCTGGATCCAGATCCGCAACCCCCTCCCCGTGATCGTCTACCTGATGCTCTACCTGATGGCCATGCTCCGCTTCGAGCACGAGGATGAGGTCGAGCGGTTCATGAGCGAGGTCCTCGGCGACGACGAGGCGCCGTTCGAGCAGCCGCTCGTGGTCCCGCCGGGCGCCGTCTTCGACATGGAGCGGCTCGAGGTGCCGGGGGAGATGACCATCGGGTCGGACTGCCGGCTCCACGGCAACGTGCGCGGCAGGACCGTCGAGATGGGGCGGAACACGACCCTCTTCGGCTCGATCCGGGCAGCCGAGCGGATCACGATCGGGCCGGGGAGCGTCGTCCACGGCACGGTCGCCTGCGGCGGGACGATCGAGGTCGCGGAGGGCGCCCGGGTCCTCGGGGACCTGGACGGCCGGACGATCGAGGTCCACGAGCACGCGCTCGTGGACGGGACCATGCGGGCCCCGGAGGGCCTGCGCATACTCAGGACAACATGATACAGCGATGACAACGGCCGCAGAACTGCTCGAGGTGTCGGAGCTTCGGTTCGTGGAACCGAGCTTTGCCGAACTGACAGACGAACTCTACTCCTCGGTCGCCCCCGACCTCGAGGTGACGGACGGGCGCCTCCTCGTGGACGAGAACGACGATCCGATCGCGATCGCGCTTCGCGACGACGATGCCTGGCACGCGGCGACCTTCCTCTACCGGACGCCGTCCGTGATCTGGCTCGAGCGGTTCGAGGAGACCGGCGGCGAGATCTACCAGGAGCCGCGCGAGACCTGGGCCCGCGCGGTCCGCGCCCACTTTGCGGAGCGGATCCGGGCCGAGATCCCCCCCGCGATCAACGATCTGCCGCCGGACCGGTTCGCGAAGACCCGCGACCTCGTGGCCGAGCACTGGGGGGGACGCGAGGGGGCCCGGGCGATCGACGCCTGCTGCGGCTCGGGCCTCGGCGCGGCCGTGCTCCGCTCCCTCGGGATGGCGCCGCTCTCGTACGACAACGACGCGGCCCTGATCGCGCTCGGGCTCGCCGAGGGGCGGCTCCTCCCCGAGGAGGTCTGCTGCATCGACGGGACCTTCGCGACCGACTACGTCGAGTCGGCCCCGCTCGGGCTCGCCCTGATGATGGGCCAGTGCTACCCGGGGCTCAACGACGATCTCTGGCAGGGGCTCGTCCTGGAGCTGCTCGCGCTCTCGGAGGAAGCCCTGATCACGGTCGGGACCGAGCCGGAGGCCGCGCTCGTTGCCGGGTGGGCCGTCGAGGCCGGGCGCGGTGTCGAGGTCGTCGAGAACGAGCGTGACCCGATCTACGACCGCTGGGTCTGCCTGGTCCGGCGGTAGTACCGGCCCGTCACGGGCCGGACCGCCCGGAGAATATGCTTAAGTAGAGCCCGCTCCCACCTGCACCGCGCACGCCACCGCGTGCAGGAGCCCGTGTCATGCCCCGGATCGTCACCCTGTTTCTCGTGGTCGCCGCCGTCCTGGCGATCGCCGTCGCGGCCGGCTGCATCGCTCAACCCACGGTCACGGTCGAGGGGGTCCGGGTCGGGACCTTCACGCCGGCGAACACGACCCTCCAGGTCGGGGTCCAGGTCGCCAACCCGAACTCGTTCGACATCCCCCTGCAGGACGTCGCGTTCACGGTCTATTCGGTCGAGAGCGGGGGCCTGCGGCGCCTGGGCGAGGGGCGAACGGGGCCGTTCACCCTCCCGGCCCGCCAGGCGATCGCGCGGGAGATCCCGGTGACGCTCGACAACGAGGCCCTGCTCGAGACCGCGCTGGTCGCGGTGCGGACCGGGCAGGACCGGGTGACGTTCCGCGTGGCCGGCACAGTCACGGGCGACCTCTACGGGCTCGTGACCGTGGACGTGCCGTTCGAACAGGACCGGGCGGTCACCCTCCAGGAGCTGGTGCGGAATGCCGGCCTGCCCGTGAGCGAGGCCGACGTGCGGGAGGCGCTCGACGCGGTTCGGACGATCGCGTCCGGCGTCCTTTCGGGCGTTGCGGTCCGGGCGGGGTGACGGCCATGGACGACGGCCCCGCGATCGAACGCCGGGTGTCGGCCCTCAACGAGCACCATATTCTCCACCGGGCAGGCGGCGCCCGCGAACTGCCCCGATAGCGAAAAGAACGGGACAGGACGGACAGGGAGCCCCCGGGCCCACCTCCCGGGCGGTGATCCCCGGGCGTCCAGCAGCCGACGGACGCCGACGGACGAGACCGTGCCGGCAACCGGGACCGCAGAGAAGCGACGGAGTGCGAAAGGCCGCACGTCCGTTCTATGAGAAGATCATCGTCCCGACGCCGTCGCGGGTGAAGAGTTCGAGGAGAAGGTTGTGCCCGGTGTTGCCGTTGATGATGTGCGCGAACTGGACGCCGGCCTCAATGGCGCGGCACATCCCCTCGACCTTGGGGATCATTCCGCCCGCGACGGCCCCCGAGCCGATCATGGCGATGGCCTCGTCCACCGAGAGGCGGCGGTAGACCTTCGTGCGCTCGCGGTCCATGACCCCGTCCACGTCGGTCATGTTGATCAGTTTGTAGGCCTTCAGGGCCACCGCGATCATCGCCGCCGCCGTGTCCGCGTTGATGTTGAGCGAGTTGCCGTCGCGGTCGATCGCGATCGGGGCGACCACGGGGATGTACCCGGCCTCGAGCAGGGTCACGAGGAGGGCCGGGTCGACCACCTGGACCTCGCCGACGTGCCCGAGGTCCACCTGCTCGTCGTGGTCCCCGACCCGGACGAGCTGCGGGCCCATACGCCGCGCGACCAGGAGGCCGCCGTCATTCCCCGAGACGCCGACGCCGTGCGCGCCGCACTTCTCGAGGAGGGAGACGATGTTCGACGAGATCTTGCCGACGAGGACCATCTGCGCCACCTCGAGCGTGTCCTCGTCCGTCACCCGCAGGCCCGCGACGAACTTCGGCTCCTTGCCGAGCGCCTTCATCTTCTCCGTTATCTCCGGGCCGCCCCCGTGGACGAGCACCACGCGGATGCCGATATAGCGCAGAAGCACCACGTCCCGGATCGCGGCCTCGAGCACGACCGGATCGACCATGGCGTGGCCCCCGAGCTTGATCACCATGACCGTGCCGCGAAACTCCTGGATGTACGGCAGGGCCTCCGTCAGGACTTCGATCTGTCTCATGTCGTGTACTTCCCGTTGATCTCGACGTAGCCCGCGGTGAGATCACAGCCCCAGGCCGTCGCCTCGCCCTGGCCGGCTCCGAGGTCGAGGGTGAAGACGACCCTCTTTCCGGCCATCGCGGCCTTCGCCCGCGCCAGGTCAACCACGATCTCGCCCCGGGTCACGAGCGGCACAACGCCGTCGCCCTCGCCGATCGAGAGCGAGACCGCGTACGGGTCGAATTCGACCCCGGCCCGGCCCGCCGCCGCCACGACCCGGCCCCAGTTCGGGTCCTCGCCGTAGACCGCGGTCTTGACGAGCGGCGACCCCACGATCGTCCGCGCCACGGCCGCCGCGTCCTCCTCCTCGGGCGCGCCCACAACGACCATCTCGATCAGCTTGGTCGCGCCCTCGCCGTCGGCCGCGACCTGGACCGCGAGGATGCGACAGCACTCCTCGAGCGCCCGCTCGAACTCGTTCGGCGCCACCCGGCCGGCCGCACCGGTCGCCGTCAGGAGTGCGATGTCGTTCGTCGAGGTGTCGCCGTCCACGACCACGCGGTTGAAGGACCGGTCCGCGGCGAGCCGGAGCGCGGCCGAGAGGATCGGCTGATCGATCTTCGCGTCCGTGTAAAGGAAGGCGAGCATGGTCCCCATGTTTGGCGCGATCATGCCCGAGCCCTTGCAGATCCCGGCCACGGAGAAGCCGTCGCCCCGGACCAGGGCGTGCTTCTCCACGAGGTCGGTCGTCATGATCGCCCGCGCCGCGGCCGTCTCCGCCGCGTCCGAGCGCGCAAGCGAGCCCGCTATCCCGGTTGCCTGCCGCTTGATCAGGGGCAGGTCGAGGTACCGGCCGATCACGCCGGTCGAGGCCACGCCGATTTCGCGCTCGTCCACGCCGAGGGCCCGGCCCCCGATCGCGGCCATCGCCGCCGCGTCCTCGAGGCCGCGTCGGCCCGTGTGGGCGTTCGCGCAGCCCGAGTTCGCGATGACGCCCCCGAGCCGGCCTTGCCGGACCCGGTCCATCATCAGTTCGATCGGGGGCGCGCGGACGATGTTCGTCGTAAAGACGCCGGCCGCCGTCCCCTCGGCCCGGATCAGGGCGAGGCCGTACTTGCCCTCCTTGATCCCGGCCGCCTCGACCCCCTCGATTGCGCAGATCGACTTCATGCCTCGGGCTCCCGGCCGGTCGCAAGGCCCTGGACGATGTCCGAGCGGGTCACGATCCCGACGAGCGCGTTGTCGCGCATCACGGGCAGGCGGACGATCCCCTCGCGGAGCATCAGCGCGGCCGCGTCCTCGATCGCGGCGTCCTCGCCGATCGCGATCGGGGGTTCGCTCATCACCCGGTGAACAGGCATGGTCCCGATGTCGGCAAGCGCCGCCTTGGTCTTCTCCCAGTTGATGAACTCGCGAATCGGCACCTCGATGATCTCGAGCGGCGACGGCAGCCAGAGGTCCTCCGAGGGCGACGGTGTCGAGAGCAGGGCGAGCAGGTCCGAGTCGGTCACCATGCCCACGAGCCGGGTCCCCTCGAGAACCGGCAGGCCGCCGATGTGGTGCTCCCGCATGATCCGCGCGGCCTCGCGGACGTTCGCGTTCGCCTGGACCGTGAGCGGGTCCGGGGTCATGATCTCGCTGACATTCATGGTTCTCGCCTCAGGGGGCGACGCCGGGCGCGCGGAGCCCGTCGTCCTCGGTGTAGCCGCACATCAGGTTCATGTTCTGGATCGCCTGGCCCGCCGCGCCCTTGACCAGGTTGTCGATCGCCGAGACCACGACCGCGCGGTCCTCGGCCACCTCGACCGCGAGGTCGCAGAAGTTCGAGCCCCGGACCGACGAGAGGCTCGGCCGCTGGTACCGGACGAACCGCTCGTCCTTGTAGAAGTTGCGGTAGAGCGCCTCGACCCGCTCCTGCTCCATCGGCTCCGAGAGGAGGATGTGGGCCGTGGTCATGATCCCCCGGTTCACCGGGAGGAGGTGGGGCGTGAAGTAGCAGCGCGCGGCCGAGCCGAGGGCCGCGAGCTCCTGGCGCATCTCGGCCAGGTGGCGGTGGTTCGTCCACTTGTACGCCGTGCAGGTGTCGCCTACGTTCGGGTAGTGGGTCGTGGCCGAGGGGTTGTCCCCGGCCCCCGAGACCCCGGTCTTCGAGTCGTAGATCACGGTCTCGGCGTACCGCGCCAGGGGCGCCGCCGCGAGGGTCGCCCCGGTGGGGAAGCAGCCCGGGTTCGAGACGAAGGAGGCCCCGACGACCTCGTCGCGGTGGATCTCCGGGATCCCGTACGGCGCTGCGAACCAGGCCGAGTGCTCGACCTCGTAGACCGCCTCGAAGACGGCCTTTGGCAGGCGGTAGTCGGCCGAGAGGTCGACCACCCGGATGCCGCGGTCGAGAAGCGGGCGGACGTACTGCATCGCGGCCGTGTGCGGCACGGCCAGGAACGCGAAGTCCGCGTCGATCTCGTCCACGGGCGGGTTCGTGAACGCGACCTCCGAAAAGCCGGTCAGCTGCGGATGGACACGCGTGAGCGGCATGCCGTCGTGCCGCCGCGAGGTCGCGACGGTCACCTCGGCCGAGGAGTGCGAGGCGAGCAGGCGGACGAGGTCCCCGCCCGCGTACCCCGAGGCCCCGACGATGGCGATCTCCATGTGCATATATCGGAGCGGTCGCGGTTTAAGGGGATCGATATCACCGGATGATCTTCGCGATCGAGAGTTCGAGGATGTCCTCGGCGCCCGCCTCCTTCAGCAGGGGGATCAGCCGGTTCACCTCGGCCTTCTTCACGACCGTCTCGACCGAGTAGTAGTCGACCCCATAGAGGGCCGAGACCGTCGGCCGCTTGAGTGCGGGCAGAGCGGCCATCACCGCGTCCACCGAGCCGGCCGGGACGTTCATGGAGAGGAGGGTCCGGCTCCGGGCGTCGAGCACGCCGAGCAGCAAAGTCGTGACCTCGTCGATCGCCTTCCGCCGCACGGGGTCGGCCCAGGCCTCGCGGTTTGCCACGATCACCGTGTACGACTCCATGATCTGGCCGATGATCTTGAGGCCGTTCTTGCGGAGCGTGGTCCCGGTCTCGGTCAGGTCGACCACGACGTCCATCAGGTCGGGGACCTTCGCCTCCGAGGCGCCGTACGACGGGAAGAGGTGGACGTCGATCCCGAGCCTGGTGAAGAACCGCTCGGTCAGGCGGGGGTACTCGGTCGTGACCCGGGCCCCCGGCCGGATCCCCCCGACGTCGTCGGCCGGGTCCGAGGCGTGGACCGCGATCACGATCCGGACCGTCCCTTCGCCGGTCTTGGAGTAGGTGAGCTTCGCGACCTCGACCACGTCGGCCCCGGTCTCGTGGACCCAGTCGAGCCCCGAGATCCCGAGATCGAAGTAGCCCGTGGCGACGTATTGCGGGATCTCCTGCGGCCGCAGGATGGTGACCTTGCCGATCCGGTCGTCCCGGATCATCGGGCTGTAGTCGCGGTCGGTCCGCCGGACGGCCAGGTCGGCCTCGCGGAAGAGGGCGAGGGTCTGCTCCTCGAGCGATCCCTTCGGGAGCGCGATGCTGATCATACGAGAGAGCATGCGCCCGGGGGGCGGATAAAAGGGGATCAGTCGAGCAGGTGGACCACGAAGCCCGAGAGGACCTTCGGCTCGAACCAGGTCGACTTGGGGGGCATGACCAGCCCGGCGTCGGCGCAGTCGAGCACAGTCGCGATCGGGAGGGGCTGCACGGCGAAGGCGACCGCGAACTCGCCCGAGTCGACGGCCTCGGCCAGGCGCGAGAGGGGCCGGGCCCCGCCGAGATAGGCGAGGCGCGGGTCGCCGCGCGGGTCCGTGATCCCGAAGAGCGGGTCGAGGACCCGGCCCTGGAGGAACTGGACGTCGAGCCCGCGGACCAGCCCCTCGTCCTTCGTGCGCGGGAACGCGAGCTCGTACCACTGCCCCGGGAGGTACATGTGGAGCACGCGCCGCTCGGCGGTGACGGGGAGCCGGGGCGGGACGTGGAACCCGTTCTCGTCGACCCCCGCGATCGGCTCGACCGTGCCGAGGGCCCGGAGCGCCCGGAGGAGGGCCTCGGGGGCGAGCCCGCCGAGGTCGGTCACGAGCCGCGAGTACCCGTGGAGCCGGACCCGCTCGTGGGCGAAGAGGACGGCCATGAACCGTTCGGACTCGGTCGAGGCGGTCCCCGCGGCCCGCCGGGCCTCCGCCACGGTGACCGCGGACTTCGCCCGGTGGTGGCCGTCCGCGATGTAGAGCGCGTCGACCGCGCCGAACGCGGCCTCGAGCTCCGCGATCGTCGCCGGGTCGTCGATGCGGTGGAGGCGGTGGCGCACGCCGTTCTCAGCCGTGGTCCCGGTAGAGACCGGCTCCTGCCGCGCGAGCTGCTCGATCCGGGCCTGGAGCCCGCCGGGGTCGCGGTAGAGGAGGAAGACCAGCCCCGTGTTCGCGTTCACGGCGTCGATGTGGCGCGTGCGGTCCCGCTCCTTGTCGTACCGGGTCTGCTCGTGCCGCCGGACCAGGCCCGCCTCGTAGTCGCCGGCCCCGACGCAGGCGACGATGCCGACGTAGGTGCGCCCGCCGTTCGCGACCTCGTAGATATAGAACCCCGGCGCCGCGTCCTGGAGCATGAGCCCGTCCGCGAGGAGGGCGCGGAACCGCTCGCCGGCCAGGGCATAGACCCGGTCGTCGTCGGGCTTCGCACCCGGGAGGTCGACGTCCGTGCGGATCACGGAGAGGAACGAGAGCGGGTTCTCTGCGAGGACCGCCCGGGCCTCGGCAACCGAGACGACGTCGTACGGGACCGACGGGATCGCCTGCGCCTGGGACGGGGCGGGACGGACGCCGGCGAACGGATGGATCTGCACCATGGCTTCCCGTACTCTGGGGCGTGAGCGGACAAAAAGACCGTGCTCGTTCCCGATCCCAACCCTCATAAGGTGAATCGGCCAACCTGAGGGCGATGAGGGCAGAGCCGTTCCAGATCCACCGGGCCCGGGGTCACGACCTGCCGGCGGTCGCGGCGATCGAGCAGGTCTCGTTCCCCGATCCCTGGGACGAGCCAACGCTCGCCTGGATCCTTGAGTACTGCGGCGACTTCTTCTTCGTGGCCCGGGCCGGAGAGCGCCTGGCCGGGTTCCTCGCCGGGGCCCTGGAGGACACGGGCGAGCAGTTCTACGGCCACGTCTGCAACTTCGCCGTTTCGCCGGATTTCCGTAAGCGCGGCGTCGGGCGGCAGCTCGTGGCCCGGGTCGAGCAGCAGTTCCTGGTGGCCGGGGCGTCGGCCGTCCAGCTCGAGGTGCGCGCGTCGAACCAGGAGGCCCAGGCCTTCTACCGACGCTGCGGGTACCGCGAGGTCTTCACCATCCCCAGGTATTACTCGAACGGCGAGGACGCGCACCTGATGATGCGCTGGTTCTGCTAGTCCCGCGCGAGGGTCGCGTGGGCCCGGGCGAGGTGGTGGGCCGCCTGTGCGCCGAGGAGGGAGAGCTCGCCCGCGAGCACACCGGCCGCGACGATCTCGGCGAAGGCCTTCGCGTGATCGCCCGGTGGGTCGCCGCCGCCCGCGACGCCAAGGAGGGAGAGGCACTCGGCCTGGGTCTCGATCGCGGTGCCGCCGCCGACCGTGCCGGCGGGGAGCGCGGGGAGGGTGACCGCGACGTACACGCCGCCGGGGACGGGGTCGACGGTCGTGACGGCGAGCGAGCCCTCGACCACGTGGGCCGGGTCCTGGCCGCAGGCGATGAACATGGCCGCGACCACGTTCGCGGCGTGGGCATTGAAGCCGAGCGCGCCGGCGCGGGCCGAGCCGACCAGGTTCTTTCGCGTGTTCACCTCGACCAGGCTCGCGGCGTCGGTCTTGAGGACGTCCCGGACCAGGTCGTCGGAGAGCAGGAGGCCGGCCGCGACCGTGCGCCCCCGGCCCAAGACGGCGTTGACGGCGGCGGGCTTCTTGTCCGTGCAGAGGTTGCCCGAGAGCGCGACAAGCCTCGCTCCGGTCTCGCGCTCCACCACGGCAGCAACGGCCGCGGAGGCGATGGTGACCATGTTCATGCCCATGGCGTCCCCGGTCGTGAACTCGAGCCGGACGAAGACCGAGGTCCCGGCGACCGAGCAGGTCGCGCCGACGAGCCGGCCGTGGCGCGTGGTCGCGTCGGCGACGTCGCGGAGCGCGTCCAGGTGGCCCTCGACCCAGCGCACGACCTCGACCGCGTGCCCGACCGACCGGGCCGCGAAAACGGGGGCGCGGGTCATTCGGTCGGCGATGACCCGGGCCTCGGCCCCGCCGGCGCGGGTAATGACGCTACAGCCCCGATTGACCGAGGCGACGAGCGCGCCCTCGGTGGTGGCGAGCGGGAGCCAGTAGTTCCCGTCCGCGTGCTCGCCGCGGACCCGGAGCGGCCCCGCGACGCCTACCGGAACCTGGACCGCGCCTATCATGTTCTCGCAGTTCCGCCGCGCCACGCGGTCGGGCGAGATGGTGTAGGCGCCGACCGCCGGGAGCGCGCTCCCGGTCTCGGCCTCGATGTACGCACGCCGGACGGCGACCGCGTCGGCCGCCGGGAGCTCCTGCTCGAGTGCATAGAGTTTAAGCGCCCCGCTCCGAAGCTTCTCCAGGTACTCGTCCATACCAGAGCTATGGACGCCGGAGATGATGAGGCATGGGGGAACGAGAGAGCTGGGCCGTCGCGGTGGCGCGGGAGGACGGGGAAGGCTGCCGGCGCCGCCTGCTCGAGCGTGGGCTCCTCGACCGCTCCCTCCGGGTCCGGGCGGACGGCGATCAGCTCCTGTTGCCCGTCCTCGAGCCGGTCGAGGGGGCGGTCCTCGCGTCGTTCTCCGCGCACGCGCCCCGCCCAGAGCTCCCCCGCCACGAGCTCGTCGGTGGGATCGCGATTCTGCCCGAGCCCGACCCGGCGGCGGCCCGTCTCCTGCTCGCGGCGCGCCCGTCGATCACGACCGTGGTCTCGCCCGAGGGGCACGTCGAGGGGCCGTACCGGACGCGCCGCTTTGTCGTGCTCGCGGGTGAGCCGACGACCGTGACCGAGGTCCGCGAGCACGGGCTCGTCTTCCGGGTCGATCTCGCCGAGGTCTATTTCTCGGCCCGGCTCTCGACCGAACGGCAGCGCCTCGCGGGGCTCGTCGAGCCGGGCGAGCGCGTGCTCGACATGTTCGCCGGCGCCGGCCCGTTCGCCCTGGCCCTCGCGCGGCAGGCGGGGTTCGTGGCGGCCTCGGACATCAACCCCGCGGCCGTCGCGGCCATGATCGAGAACTGCCGCCGGAACCGCGTCCGGAACGTGCTGCCCGTCCTGGCGGACGCGGCCCGCCTGCCGGGGGTCTTCGCCCGCCCCTTCGACCGCGTGGTCATGAACCTGCCCCTCTCGCCCCTGCCGTTCCTGTCGGATGCGTTCTCGCTCTGCCGGCCGGGGGGGACGATCCATCTCTACCACCTCCAGTCCGTCGCAGGGGAGGCCCTTGCCGCCCTCGCGCCGTTCCCGGTCGCCGGCGTGGCCGAGCACCTTGTCCGGTCGTACTCGCCGGGGCGGTGGCACGCGGTCTACGACATCCTTATAGGACGCGATGCGTCGCCTTAAAAGATACTTTTATATCACATTGAAACTTCTCATGGTTCGGTGAAGATCATGAAGGAGGAGAAGGGCGGACCTAAGAAGGAGTCCGCGAAGGAAAAGGCCGCGGGCGACGAGCGGTACGCCCACACGAAAGAGGCCGGGATCGAACGGGAGGGCATGGCCCGCAGCGAGCGGAGCGCACTCCCGACCGAGGGGATGGGCGAGAAGCCGGAGGCCGGGTACTGGGACGGCATGAAGCCCGGGGACTCCTCGGACATGGCGCAGAACAAGTCGCGGTTCGGCGTCTTCGAGAAGGAGGGCGGCTCGGGCCCCACCGTGATCAAGCCGGGCCGGGACTTCAGCAAAGGGGGAGACCCGCGTGCCCTGAACCAGTCGGGAGTCTACGCCGAGAAGGACGCCAAGGTCTGGAAGGAGATGGCGAAGTCGGCCGGGGGCGAGGACGCCGAGTGGTGCGGGACGCCGTCGGACGACACCTGCGAGATCGTAGGCGCGCCGACGGCTGCATCCAAACAGGCGACAGAGCAGGCCGGCGAGGGCGGCGACGAGAGCGGGCCGCTGGGGAAGCAGGGCCAGCACTGGCGCGGCGAGCCCTGGGCCAAGAACCCGAAGGTCGGGGGGAAGGAGGAGGAGGCGGGCCCCTCGGGCCAGCACTGGCGGGGCGACGAGCTACCGCCCGAACAGAAGAGCGGCGCCGGGAAGAAGAGCGAGGCCCCCTCGCCCGTCTCCGACCGCCCGGACGAGTGCTAGGAAACCCTCCCTTTTTTCCCTTTTTTCCCATTTTTCCGGTCGGCCCACGCGCATCGGGGCAAGACCTTTCTCGCGATAGAGCTCCCTGGAGCCCGGCGAATCCCGAATGCAGAAGGAACAGGAGCAGGAGAGCCCGCCCGCGAAAGACCGGCGGAGCCGCGGCGCGACAGAGCCCGACCCGAACCGGGAGGAACGGACCGGCGAGGACGACAGCACGATCGGCAGGAGCGTCCAGAAGGAGGACCGGAAGTAATCCCCGCCGGGCATGACTGTGTACCAGAACACAATGGGATCAGAAAGGGCAAAGATTAACGTATTCAACAGCTCCTGAGCCCCTGGTGAGTTTGGGAATGCAGGACCAGAAGAAGGGCCAGCCCCGGGTCACGGGCAAGGGGATCGGCGCGACCGACTACACGGGCGAGATTCATATCCAGAACAGGCGGTGATCGGCGATGACAGACGTGAACAGGAATATCCAGGAGAAGATCCAGGAGACGCGCGGCTCGGTCATGGTCGGGCAGACCCCGACCCCGGTCGAGACCACCACGCGCGGGAGCTCGAGCCAGCAGGCGGGCGGCCAGGCCGTCCGCGAGACCACCACCCGGGGCAGCTCCGAGATGCAGGAGAGCATGGGCCCGCCGCCCCTGCACACGACCCGGGGATCGAGCGAGTACGCCAGGAGCCTCTGCGAGCGCGAGAACGCGATGGGCGATCGCGAGCGCTCCTTGGCGTGGAGCGGTGAGGAGTCCGGGGGAACGCAGACGGGCCGGGGCACGCAGTCGCCGAAGCCCGGATCGGACCGCTGATATGGCCTGCAACCACCCATCTGCGGCCGGACGCCGCCGGACAGACGTGAACCCATGAGGCACGCCCGCACGTACGACGCCCCGATCAACCTGGCCGTTCTGGCGCTGGCCGCCGCGCATTTCGATGCGCCGCCGGAGATCGTCGTCGGCGACGCCGCTCTCCCCGCAGGGGGGCTGCTGCGTCCCGGCGGTTTCCACCGGCCCGAGGGGGACGAATGCCGGGCCTTCCCGGCCGACCGGCCCGAACTCCCGTCCGGCTGGTCCGGGCGGGAACCGGGCGCGCCCCGCTGAGGCGGCGGGCGCCCGGGACAATCATTCTTTTTCAAAAGCCACGGCAGCACGGGTCCGTTTCGGCCGTGCCGGCACGGAACTATTAATAGGTTCGCGAGCCCCTCCCCCTTTGGAGATTCAATGAGCTATACAGGTTCAAATACGGCTGAGAGGGGCCGAACGTCGGCCCGGCGGATCGAGGGGGCCGGCCGGATGGCGGGCACGGCCGACGACCTCGGCACCTCGGGGAGCCGCGGTGCCCTGGGCGCCCGCGACAAGCAGGACGACCGCACCCGGCCCCGCGGCGGACGCGGGCCGGACTCCCCGGGGTGAGGGGGTTGGAGTCCGGGAAGGACAGGACGGCCCCGGACGAGCGCCGGGCGGACGCGCCGGCACCCGCGGCGCGCCACACCCGCGGAGGCTCGTCGTACCAGCACAGCCTCTCGGCCCGGAAGATCAAGTCGAGCGGCCGGGCGCGA
This sequence comes from uncultured Methanospirillum sp., assembly GCA_964461885.1. GTDB lineage: Archaea > Halobacteriota > Methanomicrobia > Methanomicrobiales > Methanospirillaceae > UBA288. The sequence goes on from CAYWVY010000005.1 coordinate 60,528, forward strand.
TCGTGCTCCGACGAGGACCTGCTCACGAGCATGGAGCGGCTCGAGCGGGCCTCGCGCCTGACGTCGTTCGAGGACGAGGGGCGGAACGGACGTAACAGGGCGTTTGGAGGGTCCCGCGAAACAGGCGGGGTGTCCGCGCAGCACGAGCGGGCCCAGGCGGGGTTCCGCAAACCGCGTTTCGGGGAGTAGCTGCGCGGCGGCTGCAGGTCCATCTCTTTTTTTAACAGTGGTTCGGCGATGGGCCGATGCTGGCGCGAGAGGCCTGGCAATGCCGGTCCGTCATCGCGACCGGAAAACAAAAAAAGATTGAGGGGGCTCGTCTTCACGCCGTGATCTTCACGTACAGGGACTTCTTGATCTCTTCGACCGAGTTGTCCGTGTAGGTGATCTTCACGAGCGGCGAGAACGTGCCGATGGCGGGGTAGAAGAACGTCGGGTTGGTGTTCCGCGAGTTCCACGTGTTCAGGTGCTTGTCCGCGTCAAACGACCACCAGACAGACTTGATGGTCTTGCCTGGGGACGCCGCCACGGTGAACTTGACCGCTGCACCCTTGCGAGCCGTAGTCGGCACTGCAACGAAGTTGCCGCTGCCGGACGACGGGGTCGTGGGGGTGACCGTGGTCGTGATGACCGGGGTCACGGGCTGCGTCGCGGTGAAGTCCATGTAGTCGAAGTTGAACGAGGCTGCTGTGCCCATGTCAACCTTGACAATGTTCCGGCCGGCGTTCAGGCTGACACCCGTGAGGGTGACCGTCTGCCAGTTGCCGAACGAGCCCGTCGCCGGGATCGTCAGGGACCTGGGCGCGCCGTTGACCGATACGGTCACGGTCTTGGCCGCGCCGGGGTTCGCAATGCGGAATTTGACATCGAACGTGGCTGCGGTGGTCGAGTCGACCGAGTAGGTCAGGAACTCGCCGGCGCGGATCCAGCCGACGTTGTAGTTGCTGCCGCCGACCTCGATGTCGACTGCGTCGTTGCGGTAGGCGCCGCCCTCGTTCTGCGGGGTGGTGTCGTAGTACGCGGGGTAGCCTGCAGTTACGTCGTAGTCTTCGGCTTCAACCCTGCCGGGCACGTTGTGCGGCGCCGGGTAGGGCTCGTTGCCGCCGATC
>CAYWVY010000006.1:0-44700 GCA_964461885.1 uncultured Methanospirillum sp.
AACCCGGGCAGGCCCGGGACCCCGTTCGTCTCCGTGTTTCGTGGTGCATGACCCCGACCTCAGCGCCGCCCGGCGCGCGGGCCGGGAGCGATGATAACGGCATCTGCGTATGCGGCTATCAACGCATCGGAACGGATCGCGGGCGGAAGAAGGGGTCGGGGGTTGTCGAGGTGCCGGTCGGCGTCGGCGAGAGCTGGCGGCGCCCGGATGCCCTCAGGCCGTGCGGGCGTACGCGACCCGGTAGACGACGCCGTTGTAGTCGTCGCCGACCAGGAGCGCGCCGTCGGGGAGGACCGCGAGCCCGGCCGGCCGGCCGAAGACTTTGTTTCCGTCGTAAAGGAACCCGGTGAGGAAGTCGTCGTACCCTTCGGGCTCGCCCGACGGGGAGAAGCGGAGCCGGGCGACGCGGTAGCCGTTGGGCGGGTTCCGGTTCCAGGAGCCGTGCAGGGTCACGAACGCGTCGCCGCGGTACTCGGCCGGAAACGCGGTCCCGTCGTAGAACCGGAGCTGGATCGGCGAGGCGTGGGCCGGGAGCCCGAGCAAGGCGGGTTCGGTACCGGGCGCGAACGCCTCCTTCGTGGTGCCGGGCGGGTCGGAGGTCGTGAGTTGGTCGACGACGCGGTTGCCGTAGACGTACGGCCAGCCGTAGTGGCCGCCGTCGACGATCCGGTTGACCTCCTCGGACGGCAGGTCGTCGCCGCGGAGGTCGGACCCCTCGTCCGCGCCGTAGAGGTCGCCGGTGGCCGGCTGCCAGTCGAAGCCCATCGTGTTCCGCAGCCCCCGGGCGAAGACGCGGCGCGTGCCGTTCTCCAGAACGAGCATCGCGGCCCGCTCCTGGCTCGCCTCCTCGCAGGCGTTGCAGGTCGAGCCGAGTGTGAGGTAGAGCCGGCCGTCGGGGCCGAGACCTAGCCCCGGGGCCTGGTGGTTGCCGCCGGACGGCAGGCCGTCCGTGATCACCCGCGGCGTCCCGGGCGTGCCGTCGGCGCCGAGCGGCGCTCCGTAGACCGTGGTCGGCGTCGCGAAGAAGAGCGTGCCGTTCCCGAGCGCGAGCCCGTGGACGCCGGGGTAGCCCTGGAGGATGGGCGCGACCTCGTCGGCCCGTCCGTTGCCGTCGGCGTCGCGGAGACGGAGGATTCTGCCCGCGGACGGGACGGAGGCATAGACCGTGCCGTCGGGGGCCGCGGCGAGGACCCGCACGCCCCCGAGATCGCGGGCGAAGACGTTCACCGAGAACCCGGGCGGGAGCGAGAGGCGGTCGAGCACGGACTCGGCGAACGCCACCCGCTCGGGCGAGAAGGTGCTGACCGACGGCGAGACGCCGGGTACCGTGCAGCCGGCCGCGAGGAGGGCGGCGGCGAGCGCGATCACGACCGCCGGAACGGCGGGCCGGGACGTCATGACCCCACGGGGGGCGCGGAACAAGAAAAGGTTTCCCGGCCGGGACTGCGGCGGGCCGGCGGACTGGCCGAGGCATCGTCGAACGCGGGGCAGCCCCCTCCCCGCTGCTGGCGAGCACGAGAGCGGAGGCCGGCCGATGCGACGATGGGGGAGAGAGGGGGAGGAACTCTCAGAGGTGGTTGAAGAGCCAGACGACGTCGGCGAAGTCGATGCGGCCGTTGCCGTTGTAGTCGAAGAGCGCAATCGGCTCGTTCGCCGAGATCCAGGTCATCTGGTTGAAGTAGAGCACGACGTCGGCGAAGTCCGCACGGTTGTTGCCGTTCACGTCGTCGTACTTCCCGTCGCCATTCAGGTCGCGCGGGGCGGCGGCTCCTCCGGGGATGATGGTCACACCTCCCTCCCAGCTCAGGTCGTACGTGTTCCCGCTCCCGGCCTGGTTGATGATCCCGAGCGTCCGGTCGCTGTTGGCGGCCGCGATCTCGAACGAGGACTGCGTCACGGGCTGCTGGTACGCCGGCACGTCGTAGTACCACCCGAGCATCGATTGGAAATCCCGGTCGCCCCCGGCATCAATCTGCCGGAATCCGTTAAGAGTGATATTCGTCGCGTACGCCGACCAGAAGGCCCACCGCTCCGCGCCGTCGCTCTCGCAGTCCTCGAGCCGGATGTTCCGCGCGTTCTTGACCACCTTCCAGCCGTAGGTCGAACCGGTGTCCGTGCACCGGGTGAAGACCACACTGTCGCCGCCCTCCACGTAGAAGCCCGCGTTCTTGTTATCGATCGAGACGCAATCGGTCACGGCCGCGTTGAAGTGGACGTAGAAGCCCGAGAGGAATGTCGAGATGTAGGGGAACGCGGCCGGGTTGCGCTGTCCGTTCCGTTCGGCCGTGCAGCCCGTGAGCGTGATCGCCTTCTTGACCGTCCCCTTGTCCTCGCCAGGCTCGAAGTGGAAGCCTGACTGCCAGTTGTCCTCGGCAAGGCAGTTGACCACCTGGACGCCGTCGACGTCGTTGTCCTCCTGGAGGTCGAAGCCGGTTATCCCGTCCGAGCGCGAGCCCCCCTCGAGCCCGAAGCCGCAGCGGCGCGCGACACAGTTCTCGAAGCGAATGTTCCGGGTCAGCTTCGGCCGGTTGATCCCATTCAGGTTGAAGCCATGGGTGTGCGCGTCCTCGGCCGTACAGTCGATGAACGCGACGTCCTCGACCGTCTGGCCGTCGGCCCAGATGTAGAACATCCCGTTCCCGCCGGCCGGGTGGAGGTCGCCGTTCGGACCGCGGCTCGTCGCGGTCACCTTCTCGACCAGGACATGGCTCGCCCTGACCATCACGGCGCCGCTGCCCATGAGTGTGAAGCCGCGGAGGTGGACGTCGGGCTGCGTGACGCTGATCGGCCTGTTCGGGTTCGCGGTGTTGACCACCACGATCTTCGTGGCCCCCTCTCCCGCGCCGATCAGCTCGCAACCGCCGTTCGGAAAGATGCTCTCCGGGCAGTGGAACGTGCCTGCCGTGAGACGGACCGTGCCGACCTCATCCGGAAGGAGGTTGAATGCGTTGTTGATCTCCCTCTGGTCGTCAACGCCGTCGCAGACGTAATCCGCCGAGGCCCTGTCCGACGCACTCGCGTCAGCCGCGGCGACCACGAGCTCGGCCCCCTGGATAGCCGGCGCGAGAAGCGCGATGGCGATGAGGAGGGCCGATAAGAGGCGCAAATACGTCATACCAGTATGCAGAGGGCAGGGTCATCGCCCTATATGAACCCTCCGGACTCCGGGCGGCTCCAGCGCCTGATCGAGCGAGGCGGCGGGGATGTCCATCGCTGCCTGCCCACTGGCGTCAAATCGGTGACAATAACTGAAGGTCGTTGAACAACCAGACGACGCCGGCGACGATCCTACGCGCCCGGCAGAGTGAAGAAGGTGGAGCCGCGCCCGGCTCATCCCATCGCCGGCCGTTGATGGTAGTATTCCACCGTGAAGCCGGCCATGGCAACACTGTTCACGGACGGCTGGTGGACATCGACCGTCTCCATCGGCCGGTCCGTCACGATCCGGATCCGGTTGCCCTTCATCGCGTATCCCCGCGTCCGGTACCGGTCGAGGTCCGCCGCATGCGCCGGCGCGTCCGCGACTTCGAGCCGCTCGGTGACGCCGAGCAGCACGGGTCGGCGAACGTTCGAAAAAGAAGGGGACCTCGAGCCGTCGCTCAGAGGTTGGTGAAGAGCCAGACGACATCCGCGAAGTCGATCCGGTCGTTGCCGTTGTAGTCGAAGCCCTCGACCGGTTCGTTCGCCGCGATCCAGCTCATCTGGTTGAAGTAGAGAACGACGTCGGCGAAATCAGCCCGGCCGTTGCCATTGACGTCCTCGTACTTCCCGTCAGAATTCAGATCCAGGGGTGTGCCACTCCCGCCGGGTACCGCACCGGGAGTGATGAGGGGCAACTGGAACACGTCTCCGTTTATCATGTAGAGGATCGTGGAACCGGCTATTGCGGGCGATACCGCGTTCTCAATCGCATATTCCTGATCTGTCTCCAGGTTGACAATCCCAACAACAGAATTGTAATTATTAAGCCAGGCGGCCCAATCGCCACTGATCGCCAGGGATGAAAACGATGAAAAATCAGCGTAATCTTCCTTCAACACGGATTCTGTATTTGTATTAATATCAAACATATAGATATCCATGAAATAATAAATATGAGCACCCGAATCCCCCATGGTTCGATCTTTACGCCCGTCCAGCCAGATCACCCGGTGACCGGAGAGTGCAGGCGACTCCTGGTTGGTATCGAGGGTACTGATCAGTCTGCCAGTCCCCGAAGTCAGTGAGTACAAGTAGATATTCGACGTGGGCTCCTGTTCGTCAGACCCGGACCTGCGGCGGGTATGCCCCAGCCGGTAATCCTGCCAGGCAACCGTATCCCCGTCTATCACCGGGAAGATCTGGTCGTGAGATTCGGAACAGATAACGGATTCCGTTCTCGTGGTGAGGTTGTAGAGGATGATATCGTAGCTGCCATTCCGCCTGTCCTGGTAGACGATCCTGTCGCCGGAGATCGAGGGGTTGCTCGCATTGTAACTTGACGTCAGCCGCGTTTCCTGCCCGGTTTGTATATTATGCAGGTAGATATTCGATGGCGTGCTGAAGGTCGAATATCCGTACCCGCTGGCCCACACGATCCAGTTGCCTTCCATGTCGAATGAGACCGCATTCGTGCTCGTATTTATGTCCGAGACAGAATTTGTGTCGATGTCGAAGACGTGCAATCCATTGTCATTGTACAGAATTTTATTCTTCCATGGCGATTGCATGTACGCCCACGGATTTGACGGGTCGAAATTCTCGAGAGTAAACAATTTTCTTGGGTGTGACGACAGGTTGGAAAGGATATACACGTATTTCGTCAACGACGCCGATCCGATATCGTTCGTCACCTTCAACTGCACCGGGTACCGCCCCGGTTGGGAATAGATGTGAGTGGGGTACTGCAGGGTTGACGTGGCCCCATCACCGAACGACCACGCCCATCCTGTCGGAAGATTGCCCGACCCATCGAAAAATTCGACTGTCGACGGGGGATAGGAGTCGTAATTCCCGATGCCAAATGCCGGGTCCGGCGCCCGTTCAACGAACTCGAGATAATCGAAGATCTGACCGCTACCAATGAACTGGACCTTCACTGTCGAAACTTGGTCATTTCCGAAATAGAGTGAGTCCTCGACCGAGATCCACTGGTTGTGCGTGTTTGGAACTGGAATGGTCGTTTCACGATATCCGTTGGAGATTTTTATTTTACATCCATCCTTCCAGCTGGCAATGCGCAGGGAGATGTTGGCATTAAATTGATTGTCAACGTAACCGGGGGGGCTCGAGACAGTGTACGTCAACCATTCTCCGTCAGCGACATACCCGATATTGTAGCCCCCACCGGGCATCTGTGAGATATCGACATCATCGGACCGATACGCGCCACCGGTATTGCCAGGGGTCGTGTCATAATATGCATACCCGTTCGGGCCATAATCGTAGTTTTCGGCCTCGATCCTGCAGGGGGCTGTTACCTCGGCGTATGGCCTGTATACTCTGAAGGAATCGTCCTCGGAGTTCGCATGGATTATTTGATCGATGAAAGTAGTACCTTCATAATATCCATATCTCTGATACGCAATCGTCACAACTGCCGGACCCGGACTGAGCCCCGTGAAAGAAATATCCGCGAAGTGATCAAAATCCTGACCAGTACCACGGACCTTGACCTGGATCGTATTATTCGCCAATCTTTCTACAGATGCAGAACGACTGTGATCTGGATCGTCAGTGAAAACGGGACCAGATAGTTCAACGAGTGTAGAATTGTAGGTAATCGTAAACCAGATCTCGGTGGGGTTATTGGTATCAGGAGACCCCTCCAGGTATGCCGGATGCGTCTGACCGACTTCGATATTGTCAACCCATAAAATTGATACGGGGTATGCCGCACATGCAATCACGCACAGAAAGCAGACGGCGAACAGTGTGAGAATACTTCGGTAACCGGGTGTCATCTCTCTCGCCAGTGTGCCAGATGATCGCCCCAAGTATTAAGGTATTTCTATAAATTTACCATCCCCATTTCCTTGAGCTGATCGCACAACGGAAGGAATAGACCCGTTTCGGCCTTCTCACCAGGACCGTCTCGAGCGACGATTCCAGGGGCTGTCTGGCGCCGTGGCCCGGCTCGTGTCGTCCCGGGTACACAGGTGCAATCTCCATCATTGAAAGGACCTGAAAACGCAGGAGAACGGCCGTGCCGAGACGGTCGGGGGAGAGGCTATCGCCCGCTGTCACGGCCTGTGGAGGGATCGCGCGGTGGGCGGGCTACGTCCGAAGGAAGAGTGACGCCGGGCTCAGATCCGGGTTCTCGCCGCCGGTATGTAGGTACCCGCCGGCCGCCGGGTACGACAGTCTGGCCTTACAGCGGACGTGGTCGGCGTCCTCGAGCGTCGCGCCGATGCCATCGAGTCCCGTAATCCCTTCGCCGGCGAGACTGTCAGCGAGCATCGCGCGGCCGTTCGGCGCCTGGACGAGGATCGAATCGCCCGGGCCGACGTCGGGCGTGGTGACGATCAGGGTGTCGGGGACGTAGGCCCGCGACGTGAACGTCAGAAGGAGATGGAAAAAGCGAGGCCGGAGGCCTCACAGGTGGTTGAAGAGCCAGACGACGTCGACGAAATCAATGTGGCCGTTGCCGTCGTCACGTTAGTATCAGGTGCACGCTGGCCCGGCCGCCTCTGAAAAAGGAGGGGGTGTCAGGACTTCCCGACGCGGGGGTTCTCGTGGTACTTCGAGAGCGTGGCCTGCCGCTGCCCCTGGTACTTCGCGTCCCCCTTCGAGCTGTACGGCCGCTCGGCCCGCTCGGTCGTGTAGAAGACGAGCTGGCCGATCGGCATGCCCGCGTAGATCTTCACGGGCCGGCAGTTGACGTTGCACATCTCGAGCGTGATCGAGCCCGAGAAGCCCGCGTCGATCCAGCCCCCGGTCTGGTGGAGTTCGACCCCGAGCCGCGCAATCGAGGACTTCCCCTCGATCGAGGCCACGATGTTGTCGGGGAGCGTGATGAGTTCGTACGTCTCGGCCAGGACGAACTGGCCGGGATAGAGCACGAACTCCTGTGCGCGGCACTCGTCCACGTCGTTGCAGACCGAGTCGCGGTCATACGGGTCGATCACGCCGTCGCCCGGGCGGTACCAGACGAAGTGGTCGCCGAGCCGGATGTCGAGCGAGTTGGGCTGGACCAGCGCGGGCTCGAACGGGTCCACGAAGAGCTGCCCCCGCCTGATCCGGTCCATGATCTGCCAGTCGACGAGGATCATCGGATCACACTTGGCGGGCCCGGTTCTTCATCGTTTTCCCCGTCGAGGAGCTGCTCGGTCCGGCGAAGAAGCCCGTGGATGGTCGATGCCTCGCGGATGGTCAGCTTCGCCCGCGCCAGGACGCGCCGCGCGAGGAGGAGCGTGACGTGCCGCTTGTGTTCGGGATGGTCGACCCGGTCGAGGAACCGGTCGAGGTGGCCGTACAGGCACTCCATCTCGAAGGGGCTCGCCATCGCGTACGTGCCGGGCTCGAGCCCAGCGAGCTCGTAGCAGACGATCCCGACCGCGTGCGAGAGGTTCAGGATCGGGTAGACCGGCGAGGTCGGGATGGTGCAGATCACCCCGGCCCGCGCGAGCTCCTCGTTCGTGAAGCCCCGGTTCTCCCGGCCGAAGAGGACCGAGACCGTCCCCTCGACGTCGGCGACCAGGTCGCGGAGCTCCCGCGGCGAGAAGTAGGGCATCCGGATCGGCGAGCAGACCGACTGCGTCACCTCGCCCGTGGTCGCGACCACGAGCGCCGACTCGGCAAGGACCTCGTCGAGCGTGACCTGCCGCGCGCCTCCGAGCACGTCCTGCGCGTGCGAGGCCATGGCCTTTGCCTCGTTTCCCAGGGGGCAGGGGTCGACCAGGGCGAGCCGGGTCCACCCGAAGTTCTTCATCACGCGCGCAGTCGAGCCGACGTTCCCCTCGTACAGGGGGTTGACCAGGACGACCTGAACCTCGGGCATGCCTACCTGACCGCGCGCACGGTCGCCCGCAGCACGGAGGGGCCGGCCTCGTACACGGCGTTGCCGACCACGACCGTGTCCGCGTACTTCGCCATCTCGGCGGCCTGCTCGGCCGTCCGGATCCCGCCGCCGTAGTAGAGGACCGCCCGGTCGACCGCGCCGCGGACCGCCTTCACCACCGCGGGGTCGCCGTAGGTGCCGCTGTACTCCACGTAGACGATCGGGAAGCAGAAGTAGCGGTCGGCCACGGCTGCATACGCGGCCGCCGACTCGGGCGAAAGGGGGCAGCGCGCGCCCGTGACCCTTCCCACGGCCGAGTCGGGGTTGAGCACGATATAGGCCTCCTGCACGATCTTCTCCCAGGCGACGGCCTCCTGCGGACGCCCTTCGCCGCGCATCGCCTCGAGGATCCAGTCGTGGTGTGTCCCCACGATCCAGCGGATATCGTTCGTGTTCATCACGCTGGGGACGAAGAGAAGGTCGATCCCCTCGACCAGCACGCCCTCCGGGCCGGCCGGCTCGACGACGAGCGGGAGGTCGTAGGCTGCAACCTGACGCCGGAGCTCGGCCAGGTTCTCGCGGGTCACGTTCAGCGTGCCAGAGAGCATCAGGGCGTCCGTACCGCTCGCCGCGATCTCCTCGATCGCCTCGGGCGAGAGCCGCTTGTCCGGGTCCAGCTTGGTGACGTGGACCCAGTCCTGCCATCGTGGGGGCATCCTGTACGATATCGTCGGCGGGACCATTAAGTCCCGATCATCCGACGGCCCCGCGGAGGCTCGAGGCGAGGGCCTGGAAGTCCTGGATCTTCCGGATGGGGAGGCCCGACCCCTCGGCCACGTCGCGCGGGTCGGCCTGGACCAGGGTCGCGGCGTCGATGACGCCTCCGCTGTAGAGCTTCTCGATGGTGGACTCGCCCACGCCCGGGATCGCGAGGAGCTCGGCCCGCCCGCGCTCGAGCTGGACCTTCGTCGTCCGCTTCGGCGCGGGCTGCCCGAGGGCGGCGCAGACGAGTTCCACGTGCCGGTGGACCGTGTCGGGCGATATCCCTGTGCGGAGCATGATGGCCGCGGGCGGCAGGGCCAGGAAGTCCTCGGGGCGCGTGATCCCGGCCCCATAGTACTTCTTGAGGCTGATCGCCGGGAGGCCCATCGCGCGGAGCTGGCGGTCGCTGCAGAGCGCGCCGGCCGCGTCCAGGAGGGTTGCGGCCTCCTTCTCGCCGATCCCGCAGGAGTGGAGCGCCTCGACCGTGGCGCCGGCCAGGTGTTCGATCGTGTCGATCCCCCTGGCAAAGAGGGCCCGCATGATCTTCGCGTGGCTCCGGCCCCGCCGCGGCGGGACGTGGGCGCGGACGAACTTGCGGAGCTCGGAACGGCGCCGGAGCAGGGCCAGCACCTCGCCGCCCTCCTCCTTGAGCCGTTCTGCGGCCCGGACGCTCACCCCGGCGACCTCGGCGAGCGCTGCCGGCTCGGCGTTCGCGATCTCGTTGACCGCGTAGACGTGGGCTGCGTTCAGCCGCTCGATCAGGGGCTCCGTCATGGACGGCATCAGGGCCATGGTCTCGCGGTTGGAGGTGATATGGTGGCAGAGGGGGCAGCCGATGTCCCAGGGGCGCGCACCCTTGGCGATCAGGCGGACGTGGGCCAGCCCGTGCTCGGCGCAGACGTCGTCGGTTCGGACCGCGAAGCCCCAGGTCGTGGCCGGGAGGCCGATGTTGAACCGGCACTCGGGGTAGCCGTTGCAGCCGATGAACTGGCTCGACCGGACGTGGTGGAGGCGGAGGTCCCGGCCGCAGACGGGGCAGGGGCCGAGGATCAGTTCCTCCACGGTCCGGCCCATGATGTCGCGCCCGATCTCCTCGCCGTGGGCCTCGAGCTGGTCGAAGGCCCGGTGGAGCATGGCCCGCGACTCGTCCACGACCTCGTCGCGGCTTCGCTGCCGGGCCTTGATCTCCTGCATGTGCGCGTCGATCGCGGTCGTCATCTCGGGCCGGGTGATCGCGCTCGCGTGGTCCTCGAGGGACTCGATCACGGCCCGGCCCACGAGGGTCGGACGGAGGGGGTTGCCCTCGATGTACTTGCGGCCCACGAGCTTGCCGATCACCTCGTGCCGGGTGGACTTGGTGCCGAGGCCGAGCTCCTCCATGTCCTGGATCAGTCGCGACTGCGTGTACCGCGGCGGGGGCTGGGTCTCCTTCTCCTCGAGCTTCACGGCCGTGACCGGGAGCTTTTCGCCGACGGCGAAGGGCGGGAGCTCGTTCTCGGTCGCGGACGAGTACGGGTAGACCGTGCGCCAGCCGGCCTCGGCAAGGGTCGATCCGGTTGTCGTGTACGGCTCACCCCCGGCCTCGAAGAGGACCTTTCGCGTGATCCAGCGGGCGTCGGGCGAGAGGGTCGCGAGGAAGCGGCGCACGACGAGCTCGTACAGGCGCCAGCGCTCCTCGCCGAGCTCCGCCGGCGATGCCGCGCCCGCCGGGTGGATCGGCGGGTGGTCGGTCGAGGACTTCTTGCCGCGGGTCGGGGCCGCCCGGCGGTTCCGGCGGACCCAGTCGACGTCGGTTTTGAACGCGGTCTTCTCGAGCGTTGCGAGGATCCCGTTCAGTTCGAGCGAGGGGGGATAGATCGTGTTGTCCGTGCGCGGGTACGAGATGAACCCGTGCATGTACAGGTCCTCGGCGATCCGCATCGCGTTCGCGGCCGAGAAGCCGAGCCGGGCGGCGGCCACGATGAACTGGGTCGTGTCGAAGGGCGTGGGCGCGCGGTCGGTCTTGCTTCCCTCGCGCGAGTCGGTCACGACGAGCGGGGGCTCGGTCCGGTCACGGGCGGTCTCGGCCGCTTCCCGATCGGTGAACCGGTTTGTCGTGTGCCGGGCCGAGAACGCGCAGGCTCCGCGCTCGGAGTCGACCGTGAGGACCCAGTAGGGCTCGGGCACGAACGCCTCGATCTCGCGCTCGCGGTCCACGATCATCGCGAGGGTCGGGGACTGGACGCGGCCGGCCGAGAGGATGTTCTTGCCGCCGCGCCGGGCGGCCAGGCTCAAAAAGCGGGTCAGGGACGCGCCCCAGATCAGGTCGATCACCTGACGGGCCTCACCGGCCGCGGCGAGCGCGAAGTCGAGCTCGGCCGTGGTGGAGAACGCGGCTTTGATCTCCTGGGGCGTGATGGCCGAGAACCGGGCCCGGGCCACGGGGACGTCGGGCCGGGCCGCCCGAATCAGGTCGTAGGTCTCCTTGCCGATCAGTTCGCCCTCGGTGTCAAAATCGGTCGCGATCGTGACCCGGTCCGCGCGCTTCGCGAGCTTCTGGACCAGGTTCACGATCTTCCTGTCGGTCGGGGTCTTGATGGTCCGGGCGTCGATGAGCGACCGGGGCGTGTGCTGCTCGGAGCGCCAGTTCGTGTACCCGGGCTCGAAGTCGATCTCGACCACGTGGCCGCGCAGACCCACGACGGTCGTGTCGCCGAACGAGTAGGTGCTGACGCCGCCGTCCTTCCGGGTCTCGACATAGGCCTTGTCTGCGAGGATCCGGGCGATCCGCTCGGCCGCGATGTTCTTCTCGGTGATGATCAGGTGCACGTGGTTCACTCCGTCAGGGCCTCGGCGAGCAGCCGCCCGAGCTCGTGCGGGTCGGCACGCCCGCGGGTCTTCTTCATGACCTGGCCGGCCAGGTAGTTGATCGCGTTCGCCTTCCCGGCCCGGTAGTCGGCCACAGCCTGGGGGAACTCGGCGATCGCCTCGGCGATCGCGGTCGCGATGGCGTCGTCCCCGGTCGTCGCGGCGAGGCCGAGCCGCTCGACCACGGCCTTCGGCTCCTCGTCGCCGTCCAGGACGGCGCGGAGGACCTCGACTGCAGAGCGGTCCGTGATGGTGCCGGCCTTGACGAGGGTGAGCAGGGCCCTGAACCGGGCCGGGTCGACCGTGGCGACCGGGCGGTCGCGGTAGTTGAGCTCGCCGAGCAGGGTGTCGGCGACCCAGGTGGCCGCGAGCGCGGGGTCGCCCCCGGCGACCTCCTCGTAGAAGGCGGCAAGACGCAGGTCGCCCGTGAGCGTCCGCGCGTGGTTCGCCGAGAGGCCGTACTGCGTCACGAACCGCTCGCGCCGGGCTGCGGGGAGCTCGGGGAGCGCGATCGCGTCGACCCAGCCCGCGACGCGGAGCGGGGGCAGGTCAGGCTCGGGGAAGTAGCGGTAGTCGTGCTCCTCGACCTTGGACCGTGACGACGTTGTCGTGCCGCGGGCCTCTACAAAGTGCCGGGTCTCGCGTTCGATCGTGGCCCCGCGCCGGATGAGCGAGCGCTGCCGCGTGATCTCGAAGATCAGGGCCTTCTCGACGCCTTTATACGACGATATGTTCTTGACCTCGGCCCGCTCGTGGCCGGCGATCGAGACGTTCGCGTCCACGCGGAGCGAGCCCTCCTTCTCGGAGTCGTACACGCCGAGGTACTCGAGGGTCGCGCGGAGCTGGGCGAGGAGGCGTCGCGCCTCCTTGGGCGAGCGGAGGTCGGGCTCGGTCACGATCTCGATCAGGGGCACGCCCGAGCGGTTGTAATCGACGAGCGAGTACCGGGCCCGATCGCCGCCGCCCTTGTGGACCAGCCGGCCAGGGTCCTCCTCGACGTGGATCCGGGTCAGGCGGACACGCTTCTCGCCGCCCTCCTCGCTCTCGATCTCGATGTATCCGCCGAGGGCGAGGGGCCGGTCGTACTGGGTGATCTGGTAGCCCTTGGGCAGGTCGGGGTAGAAGTAGTTCTTCCGCGAGAACTCGCACTCCTCGGGGATCTCGCAGTGGAAGGCCTTCGCGACCTTCAGGGCGTACTCGATCGCGGCCCGGTTCACGGCCGGCATGGTGCCGGGCAGGCCGAGACAGACGGGGCAGACGTGGGTGTTCGGCCCGTCGTCGCGGTAATCGGTCGAGCAGGTACAGAAGAGCTTGGTCAGCGTGTCGAGCTGGCAGTGGATCTCGAGGCCGATGATGACGTCGCTCATGCGGCGACCTCCGCCTCGTACGTGGCCGCAAGATCGATCACTGTCTCATCGTCGAAGGGTCGGCCCGTCAGCTGGAGCCCGACGGGGAGCCCGTCGACCGTGCCGCACGGGACCGAGATGGCCGGGACGCCCGCGAGGTTCGCGGGGACGGTCAGGATGTCGGCAAGGTACATGGAAAGCGGGTCGGCGAGCTCGCCGAGCCTCGGGGCGACCACGGGCATGGTCGGGCCGGCCAGGACGTCGACGTCCCTGAAGAGCCGCGCGAAGTCAGCGGCGACGTACGCCCGGGCGGTCTGGGCCTTGCCGTAGTACTTCCCGTAATACCCGGCCGAGAGGGCGAAGGTCCCGAGCAGGATCCGGCGCCGGACCTCGTCGCCGAAGTTGGCGGACCGGACGGCCGTGAAGGCGTCGTGCCAGGGCTTCGCCGTCTCGCCGCCGGGGCCGTACCGGACGCCGTCGTACCGGGCCAGGTTCGACGAGGCCTCCGAGGTGCAGGTCACGTAGTAGGCCGCGAGGGCATACTGCATGGACGGCATCGAGACGGGGACGACCTCGGCGCCGCAGGCGGCGAGCGTCTCGACGGCGGCCATGACCGTGTCGGCCACGCGCGGGTCCACGCCCGCGCCGAAGAACTCCTCGGGCACGCCGATCCGCTTTCCTTTCGCATCGGCCACGGGGTCGTGTTCGTACGGCCGGCCCTGCATGGTCGTGTCGCGCGGGTCGGGATGGGAGATGACGCGGAGGAGGTCGGAGACGTCGCCGACGGTCCGGCCCATGGGCCCGATCGTCTCAAGCGAGTTCGCGTACGCCACGAGGCCGTACCGCGAGACCCTCCCGTACGTCGGCTTCAGGCCCACGATGCCGCAGAACGCGGCCGGGCAGCGGACCGAGCCCCCGGTGTCCGTGCCGAGCGCGAGGTCAGAAAGGCCGCCGGCCACGGCCGCGGCCGATCCGCCCGAGGATCCGCCCGGGACGCGCGAGACGTCCCGCGGGTTGAGGGTCGGGCCAAAGCCCGAGTTCTCGGTCGTGGTGCCCATGCCGAACTCGTCCATGTTGGTCTTGCCGTTGATCTCCGCGCCGGCCGCCTTCACGAGGGTGACTGCGTGGGCGTCGTACGGGGGGACGTAGCCCGCGAGGATCCGCGAGCCGCAGCTCGTCGGGCAGCCGCAGGTGGAGATGTTGTCCTTGACCGCGATCGTCCGCCCGGCGAGCGGGCCCGTGCCCGAGCCCGGGAACGACCATTGCGTGATATAGGCGTTGAACGGGTCGTTCATCACATCACCCGCGGGGCCCGGACGAACCCGTCTTCGTCGGCCGGTGCGTTTTCGAGGACGGCCTCCCGCGGCAGGGACGGGCAGGGCTCGTCCTCCCGAAGGACCGTGTGCAGCGTCCGCCCGGCGCCGCCGTCGCTCTCGAGGGTGTCCAGGACGTCGAAGTACTCGAGGATCCGGTTGAACTGTGCCGTAAACGTCGGCAGCTCGTCGTCGGGGATCCGTATGTCTGCGAGCCCGGCGACCCGTCGGACCTCGCTCTCATCGACCATGTGCGCTCTTCTCCAGGGTGGTTAAGTACCCTCGCACCGAGTTTTTATAACCGTTCTGTCGTGACAGTCGCCGGACCTCGCGCCAGATTCCCGAGCCGTACTGCATCGCCTTCTTGGGATAGGCGGCGATATCGGCCGGAATACGGGTTGCGGCGACCGCGCGGAGGGGCTGTTTGCCGAGATCGCCGGAGACGAGCGACTCCGGCGGGAGCGCGCGTGCGGCGCGCACGACCGCGAGATCCAGGTAGGGCAGGGAGAAGGTGCAGCCGAAGAGCCCGGCCACGACCTGGTCGCGGGCGGCCTGGACCGGGATCGAGGCGAAGTCCTCGGCGAGCCGCTCGGCCGTGGCGCCGCCCTCGACATGCCGGGCGTACCCGCCGAAGAGTTCGTCGGCCCCCTGCCCGGCGAGAATGCGCGCATGGCCGTGGGCGGCCGCCCACTCGGCCACGAAGTAGAGGGTGGCCCCGATGGAAGCGTTGACGGGGCTCGGGTCGGGGATGACCGGCAGGACCGCCCGGAGCGCCTCCTCGACCCGGTCGGGCGGGATCTCGACCTCGGCAAGGTCCAGGCCGAGCAGATCGGCCGCGCGCCGGGCCCGGTCGAGGTCGTGGCTTTCGGCCAGCCCCACGGCCACGCACGGGCGGCGTGCGAGGGCCGCGACAAGGGCCGAGTCCACGCCGCCCGAGAGCGCGACCACCCCCTCGTCGGCCCGGAGGGAGACGGCCCGCTCGATCGCGTCGCCGAGGGGAAGGTCGGGCACGGCGGGCTCTATCCTGAGGACGGGTGCGCCCCTCCGCTCGAGCGTGCCCGGGGGGCAGTCGCAGGGGACGACCCCGAGGGCATCGCGGGCGCGCCAGCCGTCGAGGGCGAGGCAGAACTCTCCGCCGAGCCGGCCCACCCGGGGGTTGGCCGAGGCGACGAGGTCGGCGAGCTCGTCCCGGTCGAGGCGCCGGCCGTCGAGCTCGGTCCATCCGCGGAGCCACATGTCGGGGAGGGTCGATTCACGAGCATAAAAATTAAGTCGCCAAGTCCGTATCTTCCTGCACGCATGACCGGCACGGATAAGAGGGGGGTGGCGGGCCCCGACGACCTCGACGAGTACAGCTACGCCGAGGAGACGGAGTACGATGAGGCCGAGTGGTACGAACCGGCCGACGAGCTCGAGGCGACCTCGGACGCCATCTTCGAGGAGTGCGACGACGACGTGCCCTGCATCGTCGAACGGCTCGACGGCCTTGAGGACGAGCTCCGCTGGGAGCTCCTCGACTCGAACCTCCTGAACGCCTGGCAGGTCTTCTACTACTTCTACCGCTTTGTCCCGGACGCGCTCGTGCGCGAGCGGCTCGAGCTCGAGCCGGCCATGGCGGCCCGGACGGGCGTGCTCCTGGAGGAACGCGGGCTCTTCGAGATCCTTTTCTTCGTGAAGTCCCGGCGCGGCTTTATCGGGGTCAGCGACGGCGAGAGCCTCCTCGCCCACTTTGAGGGAGCCGAGGCCTTCTCCGAGGCCCAGTCCTACGCGGACAGGAACTCCTAAACCGAGTCCGCGGCCGTGATCAGCGCGGGGTCGACCCGCGCCCGGACGACCGGGGGGACCGTGCCCCACCGGGCAACCTCGTCTCCGACGACGGCGCAGACGCCCGCGACGCGGGCCGGGTCCAGGCGGGCGAAGGCTGAACGGTCCCCGGGCCGGAGGTCGTTGCAGAGCCTGGTCGCCCAGGCGTCGGCCACCACCGGGCTGTCGGCGAAGACGGTCACGGCGTCGGCGACGCCGAAGGAGACCGATGGGCCGACCGTCGCGGACGAGGTGCAGCAGCCGCGCACGCCGTCCGCGGCCAGGAGAACGAACGCGTACCGGTCCGAGTACGGCGAGCAGCCGGCGTGGACGCCGATGCGCAGTGGTCGGTCGGTCGCGTACGCGATGTCCCCGCCGTTCTCGACCACGCCGAAGCGCGCGCCGGCCTCGACCATGGCCTCGACCCCGGCGGCCGCGATCGCGCCAGCCACGGCGGCCATGGGCCCGACGCCGGCCTCGGCCGCGGCCCGGACCATGCGCAGGACGACCGGGCTGGTCGGCCCGGGGTCGTACGGCTCGAGCGCCGCGAGAAAGAAGGGGTCGCGGGCGGCCACGCGCTCGACCTCGCTCCGCGCGCGAAGGATCGCGGCCTTCGCGGCGGCGAGGTGAGCCTCCTCCTCCGCGAGAAGAAATGCGTGTGTCTCGCGGAAGTGGAACCGCTCGCGGAACATCAGAGCTGGAGCGCGAGGGCGCCGTGCGGGCAGGCAAGCTGGCACTTGCCGCAGAGGACGCATTTCCCCTCGTCAACGACGAGCTGCCAGTCGGCATCGAACGCGAAGACGTCCTGCGGGCAGATCGAGATGCAGGCCCCGCAGTCCACGCACTCGTCCCGGTCATAGAGGATTGTGCGGTCGAGCTGGCGCGTGGTCGCGCCGAGGGCCTCCATATGCTCGCGCACGAGCTGGAGGGACTCGTCCGGCACCTCGATCAGGGCCTCGCCCTCGTGCGAGTCGATCTGCGCCCGCTCGACATTGATCAGCACGCCCGTGTCCAGCACGACCTGCGCGATCACCGGCTCCCGGCCACGCTTCCGCGAGAACGTCACCAGGAGTTTCATTTCCGCCCCCTCCCGATCAGCTTCGACAGGTTCGTCCCGGTCAGCATGCCGATGACGCGACGGTCCCCGTCGAGGACGGGGAGCGCGCTGATGTTGTTCCGCTCGAGTTTCTGGGCGGCGATGTCCACGGACTCGTCGGCCCTGGTCGTGACCACGCGTTTGGTCATCACGTCCGCGACGCTCTTCGCCTTCTCGGGCCGGAGCACGGCCTTCGAGATGTCGTAGGTCGTGATGATCCCTGTGAGCCGCCCGTCGGCGTCGAGCACGACCAGGTGGTTGGTCTCGCCCCGGAGGAGCTTGGCGGCCGCGGCCGTCACGGGCTGGTCGAGCGTGATCGAGACCGCGGTCCGGTCCATGATGTCCCGCACCCTCGGGGCCTGCCCGGTCTCGCGCATGGGCTGCGCCGCCTTCGTCGAGTTCATGCGGCGCGTGGGGAGGGCGAGGGTCATCCGTCCCGACGAAACCCGCTCCGCGAGCTCGGCCGCGACCTGCCGGGCCATCCGGAACGACGAGAGCGAGGAGGTGGTTACCTCCTCGCCGACGAGCTCGACCCGGCCCGAGCGGAGCTCGGCGTACGAGACGCGCCTCAGCGTCGGCCGCCCCCGGCTCGGGACCCCGTAGTCGACCAGGTCGACCTCGATCTCGGCGTCCGTGACGGCCGTGGCGCGGACGGCCTCGAGGTCGAGGATCGGGATCGGAATCCCGAGCCCGACGTAGAGCGTGACGCCGTAGCCGTGCATGGTGGCCGCGCGGAGGTACTCGGGCTTCATGGCCTTCATGTCGCCGGTCACCATCAGCGTGCCGAAGCCGCTGGCCGGCGAGGCCTGGGTCCCCTCGCCCACGACCATCCCCTCGGCCCCGCCCAGGAGGATCGGCACACCCGGGCCGATGAACCGGAAGGACGGGTCGTTCGAGAGCGGGTTGAGGACGCCCGCGCCCGAGTAGGTGACGTTGCCGTGGTTCGGCAGGAGCATGCCCATGTAGGTGTGGAGCACGCGGTCGGTGGTGTTGACCGCGGCGTTGTACCGCTGGAATGCGTTCCGCGGGTTGAGCATCACGGCCTGGTTCAGGTCCTCGATCCCGAGCTCGGTCCGGATGGTGCGGCGCGGGTAGCAGTCGGTTCCGCGGGACGAGCCGCGGAGCTCGACGCGTCGGCCCGAGACCAGGTCCTCGATGACGTGGGCCCCGCCGTACTGGTCGCGCCGGGTCTCGGACTGTTGCGTAGCGCCGATGTAGGTGTCGACGGCCGCAAGGCCACCGTAGGCCTCGACGTCGTTGAGCCAGACCCGCTCCATCCGGATCGGCGGGTCAGCATGGCCGAAGTTCAGGAACGCCCCGGACGAGCACATGGCCCCGAAGGTGCCGGTTGTGACCACGTCGACCTCGGCAAGCGCGCCCTCTTCTCCGAGCTCGGCGACGACTCCGGGCATCCGTTCGGCCGTCACGACGACCGCGTTGCCATCGCGGATCCGCTCGTTGACGAGCTCGATGGTCTTCTCCATGCTCAGAAAACTCTACTCATGAATAGAAAAACCTTATTGTATTACTGTGGAGCATACGGCCGGGGTTTTATTGATGAGGGGCGCCCAACAGCTCCAGCATGGAGATCCAGGCGTTTGTGCAAAAGATGGAGGCGCTCGCCCCGCCCGAGCTCGCCGAGCAGTTCGACGAAGGACGGATCGGGCTCGTGGTCGAGGGGACGCGGCGAGCCGACGTAGTCGTGGCCGCCCTCGACGCGACGGTCCGCGTGGCCGAAGAGGCGGTCGCCCTCGGCGCCGACGTCCTCGTGGTCCACCACCCGCCGTTCTTCGCGCCGATGACCCGGATCGAGGGCGGGGCGGCCCAGCTCCTCCGCGTCGTCCTCGGGCACGGCCTCCACGTCTACGCGATGCACACGAACTTCGACCGGGCGCAGGGCGGGGTCAACGACGCCCTCGCGGACCTCCTCGGTCTCGCCGACCGCGTCCCTATCTCGCTCGGGCTCGTGGGGCGGTGCTCGACCGACGCGGACGGGCTCGCGGCGGTCCTCGGGCCGCTCCGCGTCTACGGCGACGTCGGCCGGATCCGCCGGCTGGCCGTGGTCGGCGGGTCGGGGTTCGATTCGTCGCTGATCGAGGAGGCGGCCGCGCTCGGGGCCGACGCGTTCCTCTCGTCCGAGCTCAGGCACCATATCGCCCGCGACGCCCCGATCCCCTGCATCGAGTCGACCCACTACGCCCTCGAGTCGCCGGGGATGCGGGCCCTGGCCGGCCGGATGGGCTGGACATACGTTGACGACCCGCCGTACCTCCAGCACTGCGGCTGAACCTCTCCATGACCGTGTCCTCCGATCTCGAGACGAACCCCGCGCCGGCCGCCACGCCGGCGTCGCGGACGATCCCCGAGCGGACGCGGCGGGCCGTGCTCGAGTGCTACGGCGAGCAGGGTCGGCGGGCGATGGCCGCGGTCGAGGCCGGGTCGGTCAAGAAGTATCTCGACTTCGTGGTCGTGGTCGGAGGGCGCGACGAGTACATCGTCGAGGGCGATCTCTGCACCTGCGACCGCTCGCTCTTCCGGAACGGGTTCTGCTGGCACCAGCTCGCGGCCCGGATCGCGGTCCTGGCCGATCTGTGCGAGGACTACGACCTCTGGTACCACGCGGCGCTGGAGTGAGGGGGTAGTCGCCCATCCCCGTGTCGGATCCGCGGGGAGGTTCCCGCGTCCGGGGCGCCATTCGATATTCATAATACCGCCCACGCCGATCGGTAACAGTCATAGAGGGTTGTTGTCGATGGAAGACACGTACAGTTACCGGGGATGGCTCGTATCGGACTCTTTCTGGAAGCGCGCTCTCGCGGTATTCGGCTACGGGCTGGTCGCGCAGCTCATTATCGGGATAATCCTGGCGCTCATCTTCATTGTCCCGGCAATAATCGCCGCGTTCGTCTTCGTGATGGGCGCCTCGATCTGAACCAACCTCCGCATCTTTTCGGGCGAACGGTTCTTTATACCGTCCAGAACGCCGACGATCTCCGGTCAGTGTTTCCTCGCCGGGTACCCTGGTACTGAGTACTGCAGAATCGATTTCACATCGCCCATATGATGGGCGATGCGGATCGATCGGAACGGTCAGGGCCGGCCGTTCAAGCAGCATCCCCGCCATTGTCGCCGAACGAGACCGCTCTCTATCCGGAATACGCGACATGCGGGCACAACCCGGCACACGATCCATCGCGGTGCCCGTGACGGCCGGTCTCGCGTGGATCAGGAGTCGATGAGAAGACCGAACCCGTTTCGGCGCCGGGCGGGCTCCTCCCCCTCTATCGCTGCCCACCCTCGCCGGAAGGTTCCGGGAACCGCTGGAAGGCGCAGACTCCCCACGCGATCGTCTTGCCGGGCTTCGCATCGCGCAGTTTGGACTCCGCGTGCTCCTCGCAGACGGTGGACGCACAGCAGCCTATCGACTGTATTCCGATCGCCTCCTTTCCGCAGACCTCGCATGCCGGACGCTCCGTATCTCCGCCCATGCTCTTCCTCTCAGTTCGTCCGTTACGGCTCCGGATACGATAAATCCTCCTCCACCGCCTGGCGCCCCTGCTCCCCGCATCGCTCCGGGCTGCGCGACACGGCCACCGTCCCTCCGGCAGACCGGTCCGTCATACCGCCTTCTTTCCACGGCGTGACGGTCAGGCGTACCGAAAGCGGACCAGGGTCCGGGGCCCCCACAGGAACACCACGACTGCAGTGATGGCCGCGAGTACGGCGCTCGCCCGGATGGGGTCGTACGGGAAACCGGAATCGTGGACCGAACCCATGCTGGTCATGGCGTGGAAGTCGACCGTGCCGAAGACGCTCTTGCCGGTGTTGTTATAGATCCAGACCATCAATACGCGCAACAGCACCGTGGTGGCGCACTGTCCGGCCACCCATAGCGGCAGGTTCGTGAGGGCATGGGCACGAGGTGCCCGAGGGCCCAGACCCTCCCCATCACGATCCCGGCTGGCAATGTCCTCCAACGGTCCTGGGGCGGGTCGAGAGCGTACCTCGATCAGCCCGCCTCCTCGCCGATTGCCAGGACGAAGAACACCAGAAAGTACACGGGCAGCAGCAGGACCGGGACGTGTAGGCCCGGACCGCCCCCTCCGGCCGCCTCCGACCTGTACGTGGCCGGCTGTTGGGGCCCGCGGGGGCGTCCGGGCATTCCGAGTCCGCGGACGGCGCACCGATCCCAGATCAGGCCAGGGTCGTGCCCCTCCCCCATCGTTCTTGCGGCCGAAGCGGGAACCCTGATAACCTCCCGGCCCCCGATCTCCCTATGCGACCCCTGCTCCTGCTCCTCGTGCTCGGTCTCGGGCTCGCGTCCGCGGGCTGCACCGCGCCGCCGGCCATTACCGGCCAGGTTCCGGTCCCGACGGCACAGGTGACTGCGGCCGCCGTCCCGGAAGTGGCCGGCCCGTCGCCAGGCGGCATTCCCGGCGCTGCGGCCCCCGCTCCGGCCGTCTCCGTCGCCTCGACGCCCGCCCCGATCTGCACGGCCGGTGGCTCGACCGGTGGAGGCACGCTCCGGGTCTCGGTTCTCGATATCGGCCAGGGCGACGCCATCCTGGTCCAGACGCCGACCGGCCGGACCATGCTCGTCGATGCCGGGGACGCCGACGCCGGCCCGGAGGTCGTGGCCGCGCTCCATGAGCGGGACATCACCGTGCTCGACGCGGCCGTGGCCACGCACGCCCACGCGGACCACATCGGCGGCTTCCGGGCCGTCTTCGCCAGGTTTCCCGTCGGCCGGTTCTACGACGCCGGCTACCCCTCCACCTCGGCCACCTACGAGAAGATGCTGACGATGATCGACGAGCAGGACTACCAGTTCAGCACCCCCACGCGGGGAGAGATTATCGACCTGGACCCGTCAGTCCGGGTCGATGTACTCAGCCCGGACGGGTTGAACGCCGGCGAGATCCACGACAACATGCTCGTCCTCCGGCTGAGCTACGGCCGGACCTCGTTCCTGCTCACGGGCGACATGTCGGCCGGCCTCGAGCGGGAGCTCCTCTCGACCGGGGCGACAGTCGAGAGCACCTTCCTGAAGGTCGCTCACCACGGGTCGCGGTCATCGAGTACTACGGCCTTTCTCGAGGCCGTGGATCCCGAGGTCGCGGTGATCTCGGTCGGAGGCGGCAACCCCTACGGCCACCCGACCGGGGAGGTGCTCCTGCGGCTCGCCGCCGTCGGCTCGACGGTCTACCAGACGGACCAGAGCGGAACCGTCACGGTCTCGTCGGACGGGACCCGGGTCACGGTCGCGACCGAGCGGAACGCGCCCTCGGTCCCACCCCTGGCGCTCCCGACGTTCGCTGTTACGGTGGAGACGCCCATCACCCCGGTGCCGACGATCCCCCCGGGGTCCAGCCCGGTCGCGATCACGGCCCTCAACCTCCGGGGCGAGACCGTGACGGTCACGAACGGCGGCTCGTCCCGTGCGAGCCTCGACGGCTGGAGGCTGACCGACGAGGGGGCGAACCACGTTTACACCTTCGCCGGGACGACCCTGCCGGCCGGCGGATCGATCACGCTCGCCACCGGCAGCGCGACCGGTGACATCAGGTGGAAGAGCGACAATGTCTGGAACAACGACGGCGACACGGCCTACCTGTACGACACTGCCGGCCGGCTCGTCAGCACGCGGGAGGGGTGAACGATGAAGGTGACGGTCGACCGGTTCGAGGGAGAGATCGCAGTGCTCCTGGTTCGGCCGGAAGAGACCCGGCAGATCCTCGTTCCGCGGGAGCTGCTGCCAGGCGTGAGGGAGGGGGACCTGCTCGAGCTGACGGTGCGGCTGGATGAGGCCGCGACGCAGGCGGCGCGGCAGAGGACTGCGACCCTGATCGAGAAGTTGCGCAAGAAGGGAGAGTGACACAACCCGGATGATCCGACTTGCCGTTGCGCTCCCGGGCGTCGCGGCAGCCCCCGAGACTTCACGATGGCCTCAACGGGTTCATCGTGAAGAGGAGAGGGTCCGATCCCCTTCACCGGATCACGAACGTCCGGTGTCCACTCACGGCAAATGCATCGGTGCGATCAATCGCTCGTCACTGCATTGATACGCACCGCCGTATCGGCAGGGCTCGGGGCGCAACCACGCTAACAAGCCCGGCGATCGAGACGAAATTGGCCATGAACGGCGGCTATCTTCCGGGGCGTCGCAGGTACTGATTCAGGGGCCGCGTGCCCGCCCCCCGTCTGAAAGTATTACTCAGTGCCGCTATCGGATCAATCTCCCGGCCGGCACCCCGCAGGTACCTGGGCATTGGCCGCCTGACTCTTTCGCTCCCTCCAAAACAACCCAGAGAGCACACCGCTCGCCAATACAGGGAGCCTCGAAGAGCTGTTCGCGCTCGCCCACCAGTGTCTGTGTCGTCATACGCCCCGACATGAACGGGCAGATTCGCGGGGTCATACCGATACCTCCGATCGTGGGGATCGCATCGGGGTTCGAAGGTGGGCGCTTCCGCGCATCCCCCGGAGCAGCTGGTCGCCAGCGTTTACTGTCCTCCCTCTCCGGATCCCGAGCAATGCGAAAGCACCATCTCCTGATTGGGGAAGGCTATTCCGCAACCGGGGCACTCGAGATGCTGTGTTACGGTGGAGATCGTATCGCCCCCCGGGACGTGGGCCCCTCGAGGAAGTATACTGGAGCCAGGTGTGCTCCGACACGACCGAAGGGGACACTATTGGATGCATTTTCGCCGCCATTGGGCAAGAATCTATATGCATTAGTGCATCGTTGGTTCCTCGACGATATGGAGATTTTGCCGGTGAGCCACAGGGAACCAACATCTCCTTCCCTGGCCTGACGCATAGCCGAGCTTCTCATTGCGTTCGCGCTGATCGAAGCTTGGTCATGGCATGGACCCACTGTCACGGTCCGTGCGGGCGATCTGCGTTGAAACAGCACGTGGTGACCTCACCTGTTTCCGAGGGAAACTCAATCGGACCGTAAATGAGCGAGACTGCACCGATCCCCTGCATCGGCCCGCGCCTCCATCGGGAGGTCGGAACCTGTTCGGTCTCCTCTCGCTGCACGAGAAAACACCCGGCGCTTAGGATCGTCGACGAGTCTCTTTCGTGTTATGCATCAGGGTCAGCCATTAGTGGCGCCCTCTCAATATTACAGTGCCTGATAGCACAGCACATCTATGTCGGAAAAATGCCTGGATATGCCTGTTTGAATTCGATCGGAATGGAGAACTGACCGAATAAAGATACCATGGGAAGTGGACGGCAACATCGTGGCCGAATACTACGTGAATGAGAGTCATTGGAACCTGACCCCACCTGTACTGCAGTCTTCAGGCATTGGGTGGCCTGCCACGAAGAGAACCGGCCGACGTGCTGCTCGAGCGGGTTCGATAGGGTCAGCTGTCGAGCGGTCATGGTCACGGCCCGGCCAACACCCGCCGATGCCGACGGCCTCGACCTCGAGACCGCCCTGTCAACCAGGTAGTATGCCCGTCAGTCCGTCGATACACTTAATGAGATATCTACCGATACCATGTCAATGAAGGGGCGCCCGTCTGTCTGCATCGCGATCCTCGCCTCGCTCCTGCTCTTCTCCGGCATTGCCGTCCCCGTCGCCGCGACGGACCTGGTGTACAACGGCCAGACGATCACGATCGCCAGCCCCGGGTCGTACGTCCTGACGAACGACATAACGGACAGCAGCCTGGCGACCTGCATCGAGATCCGGGCCTCGAACGTCGTCTTCGACGGCGGCGGACATCTGGTCGATGGTACGGGCACCACGGATTCGATCGGCATCAGCGTCCACAACTCGCAGGGCGTGGGGAACGTCACGATCAGGAACATCCGGGTTCGCGACTGGGATCGCGGCGTCTCTCTGGCCGGGGCCGTTGACTCGAGCGTCGAGTCGTCGGTGCTCGAGGGCAACCTCTTCTGCGGGGCCGTCTTCTACCTGAACGCGACAGGGAACACACTCACCAGCTGCAACGTCAAGGGCAACGGTTTTGGCCTCGTCCTCTCCGCCGGCGCCGCCGACTGCGAGGTCCTGGGCAACCGGATCGAGAGCAACGAATGCGGACTCTACCTCTATGCCTCGGACGGCGTGACCCTCACGCGGAACATCATTGCGGGCAACACGGGTTCCGGCGTCTGTTATTATCTCTCCGGTAGCGGTACAGCCTTCGACAACCGCTTCGACAACAACCTCAACGTCGCCTTCAACGGCGAGCCCCTCGCGGCGAACACCTGGTCCGTCGATCCGCGCACCGGCCCGAATATTGCGGGCGGACCCCTGATCGGCGGCAATTTCTGGGGACGTCCTGACGGCACGGGCTTCTCGGAGGTCATCGCCGACAGCGATAGCGACGGCTTCGCTGACGCCCCGCTCGAGATCGCCCCCAGGAACGTCGACAATCACCCACTCGCCCCGTCGGTCGGTTTCATCCCGACCCCGGAGCCAACCCCGACAGCCGAATCTCCGGACCCGACTCCGACGGCAGAGCCTCCGACGCCTCTCCCGTCCTTACCGATCCCGATCCCCACGACATCCGGCGTGGTTAAGGTACCCGGCGGCGTCCAGATCCCGACGGACACGGACGCCGATGGGCTCTACGACGACGTCAACGGCAACGAGCGGAAGGATTTCGCGGACGTTGTGCTCTTCTTCAACCAGATGGTCTGGATTGCCGGGAACACCCCGGTCTCTCTCTTCGATTTCAACAGGAACGGCAGAATCGATTTCTCCGATGTCGTCTTCCTGTTCAATCATCTATGATCGCGTTCACGAACACCATCCTGCCCCGAGAGATCGACCTCCCCAACCCGTCATCGAGTGACGACACTCACAGGGGCCAGGGGCCCGAGATCAGGCTTCGGTGACGGCGCCGGGACATGGTGCCCCTCGAACTCGCGCACTGGTACTGGGGGTATCTGGGAGTCATCGACGACGTGGGGGAGATGCAGGATGAGGATGCGAAGGACTGTAGATCCGGGACCGGTACAGCCAGCCGTATGGCAGCAGGTGCGCCCCGGAGATCATCGCGATGATCATCAGCATCCTGTCCGGGATTGCGGCGAACGCCCAGATCGCGATGAGCAGATAGAGTATCTGGTAAATCGAGAAGAGAATCCCGAGGCCGGTCAGGGGGTTGCTCGCGTTCTGAAAATCGACCTTCAGCGGCCTGGACAGGACGCACGCGATCGGAAGCTACGGGGCCGTCGAGCAGAACGTCAGGAAGTTCTTCGTCAGGATCGTCAGATCCGTCGACTGGATGGCGACCAGGACGGCCCAGACGATCACCGACACCAGGATGAAATGGACTCATCGCTTCTGCTTGACGGCGCAGTCCCACCTCAGCTCGTTCAGGTTCATATCTCTGCAGTCTCAAGGCGTTTGTGGCCTTAAGGCAGTTAGCAGAAAAAGGGGTTACTGCCCGGGCCCGGCGTCCGGCTGCGGGAGCGGCGGCCCGCCGCGGGCGTAGGCCGTCGAGTCCAGGACGGCCAGCCAGTCGAACTCGGCCAGGCTCCGAGGAGTGAGCGGGAAGTAGGTCGAGTTCCTCGTGCTCGCCGAGCGGGTCGGAAGGGCCGCGATCTCCTCGGCGGGAAGCCCCCGGCCCCGGTGCGTCGGGACGAACCGCGCGGGGCCCGGCGTGGCCGTCAGAAGCGCCTCGAGCGTCCCCGCCTCGGGCCGGCCGATGCCGCCGTCGCCGGAGACGCCCACGGCCGAACCGATGACGGCGTAGCCCGTCCCGAGGATCGCGTCGAGCTGCGCCCCCGCCGTCCACCACGCGAGCGCGTGGGGGCCCAGCTGCCACTCGGTCCGGCCGCGCCGCAGGTGGCTGTTGTGCGCGAAGGCCAGCACCCTGCCCCGGGGCCGCTCGCGGGAGACCATGTACGCCAGGTTGTCGGCCATCATCGCGTCGCGCATGCCGAGGAGCCGGACGATCCGTTCGCCCGCGGCCGAGGGCCGGGCCACCGCGGCGTGGTAGGTGAGCAGCTGCCGTGCGGCCGAGGCGTGGTGCAGGGCCTCCAGGTAGGCGTCCTCGCCGGTCCTCGCCGCCAGCTCGGGGCGGTGCACGCGCAGGTCCGTGACCAGGTCCTCGGTCTCCAGCCGGAGCGCGGCCGCGGCCGGTGACAGGCCCACCGACTGCGACGGGTCCATGTTCGCCGCGGGGTTCTCCCAGGCGGCGTCCGGGCCGAGCAGCGCCTCGATCCGTTCGCGGCGCTCCCGGCCGCCGGGGCCGTGGACGGGGGCCAGGTACTCGAGCACGAGCTGAAGGAGCCGGCGCGGGCTGTCGCTGCTCATCATCTCGGTCGGGCTGTCGAAGCCGTAGAACCGGAGCGGGACACGGCGGGACGGGTCGGCGTTGTACGCCCGCATCCATTCCACGAGTTCCCGGTTCGCGTCGAGCCGGCCGAAGCCGTGGCTGAACCCGGTCTCCTCAACGGCCTCGTACGACGCCGGGCCGCGGCCGGCCACGTACTCGTTCACGACGCGCGCCCGGGGGAGGCTGCTCTCGATGGTGATGGCGCTGTAGCCGTGGGCCTCCACCAGGCGCCGGAAGAGCCGGTTGCGGAGGAGCAGGATCTCTTCGCCGCCGTGGAGCGCTTCCCCGAGGCCGAGCAGCTCCACCCGGTCGCCGAGCGAGCCAACGATCCGGTCGACGGCGGCGTCGAGGGCCCCGGGCGAATCGACGGAGAAAGGGATCGTTTCCTGCCGGATCCAATCGTCGAGGGCGGCGTACGCCGGCCCGAGGCCTCCCGGGGGAACTGCAGTCTCTTTCATGCGCTCACATCCTCCCGATTGTCGGACCGGGCACAGGTTTCTGTGTGTTCTCTCTGTAGCCAGTTAAACCCGGCAGCTCGCGGGCGTGATCGTCGGGGCCATAATTCTCCTCAGCTCCCGGTTCGCCTGGCAGTTCCTGAAGGATGTGTGATGAGGGAGCCCTCTTATGCCGCCGAGGCCCTCGAGCACTGTCCCCCGGCCGCCCGCACGGCCTCCTCGATTGTCGTTAGCAGCCCCTCGTCGTGGAGCGCGAAGTCGAGGAGCTCGAACTCGTTCACCAGGCGTATCGGCTTGAGGACGACCAGGGGCTTCCTTTCGGCGGCCTCGACCGAAAAGTCGCCCGGCACCACGGTCATCGTCCCGTCCTCCCAGACGGCCACGTTTCCGTTCCCTGCTTCGTCCCAGAGTTTCCTGACAATATCCTGCGTGATCATGGACCCATCTCCGGCTGCTGCGAGTGAGACATCCATGCAGGTATAGGTGCCGATCCGCACCGGCAGAAAAATAGCGGGAGTTAGATCTACCGGCCGAGGGCGCGGTGGTGCCGGCCCTGACGGGCGAATCGCCCGAACCCGGCGGAGGGAGGTGCCGGGTCGTTCGCGCGGGTCCCATCCTGCAACCGGGTGCGGTCCTGGTCGCACGCCTGGCCGGAAAGAGCTGTCAGGTTCCGCAGCTTCGTGCGGTTCTGAACGCGGTCGCCGGCTTTTTCTGTCAGGCAGGCCCCGTCACGCAGCTGGACGCGGTCCCGGGCACCGCCGCAGATCCGGTCTCCGGAGCAGGCACCGGTGCCGGCGCTGTCAGTCCCGTTCCATCGGGGGGCGGTCTCGTTGCCGGCCCAGTCCGAGGCGCCGGGGGAGACGGTTTTCGGTCCGAGGGGCAACGATTTGGGCCCGAATCCGCCGGCGAACCCGGCGGCAAGGGCCGCGCTCGGGATCAGCACGAGCGCGACCAGGGCGATGACTGCATATCTTCGTACCATGGTTGGTTCATCCTGTCCGCCGGAGGTCGGGATATCGTCACCGGGGACAGGGAACACGTCGATGGGGGAATAAAAACGATCTCTGACAACCGGAGCTACCTTTCCGCGCTGCCGGCGCTGGACCGGCCTCGATTCGTCCGTGACGACCGGGTGGCGAAGCGGCCGTCGCATGGACCACCGAGGGTCAGGGGCATTCCGGCGCGAAGGGTAGCTGTCACGGTCAGAAGAGATATGTACCCGCCTCCGCGACATTCATTCACGATGACCGAACGGCGGCCCGTGTACCTCGTCCTGGCGGTGTTCCTGCTGCTCGTCGTGCTTTCGGCAGTGGCGGACGCCGGGGGCGCGGGCCCGTCGACGGCGCGGGAAACGGGGGCGTCACCCGCATCGGCCGGCACCGGATCGTCGGCGATGGCGACCCTGCAACCGGGCGAGGGACCGGCCGACAGAGAGACCACGGTCCCGGGCACACCCACGGTCCATGTCTCCCCGGCGGCGTCGATGGCGGAAACCGCCATCGCCACGACCGCTGCTCCGCCCCGGGCGGCTGTTCGGGAAGAGATCGGGACCGCTGCCGGGAGCGACAGCGGCACGGCCCGCACAGTCGGCGGAGCCACGCCGCGGTCCGAGGCTACTCCCGCCGCCACGTCTCCGGCCGGCACAGACGCGGGGATGGGAGGCGATGGAACCGGAAAGGCGACGGCGGGGGCCGCCCCGACACCCTCCCGAACGGCTGTCCTGTCAGCGACGCCGACCGGCACTCAGGCCCCGTCGGTCCCGCTGGAGACTGGGGGCGGCCATCTCGGCTGGGCCAAATCCGACAGTACGGCGCCGCCGGTCGCGCCGACTGCAGCGGAGACAGCCCGGAGCACGGTGACCGCGTCCCGGACGCCGGCGCCGGCGACCCCTCGTAACAACGCTGGCTCGATAACCGGCACCCGGAGCGGGACCGGGACGGCCCGTGCGGACGCGGGGGGGAAGTCCGGCGTTCCCTCTTCGGAGCGCGGTCGGGATCCCGGATCTTCGGCTGCGGCAATCGAATCGCCAGCCGGCACTGCCGCCGCTCCGGACACCGACCGCCACGAACGGGGCGGAGCGGGGACCGCATCCGTCTCCCGTCAGTTCGCCGGTGCCGGCGACCAGGCCGCCCGCGACGGGCCGCACCCGACTGTCCTGCCGACCCCCGGGCGCCTGTATGCCGCCCGGCTCGGGGCAGAAACCGGGGAGGCGAGGGCCGTCCGCGCGGACGGTGCAGGTCACGACGGAACGCGGGGCGACCACCGGTCGCATAAAGGCGAGGGACGGCAGGGATCCTCCGCCCTCCCGGCCCCGGCCCCCGTTGCGGCCCCGGCGCGCACAGGCCTCGAACCCCCGGGACCCGGCGAGAGCGGTGCCGGGAGGGCGCGGAAGGGGAACCTTCCCCTCACCGCCCCGATGGAAGCAGATGGCGGCGTCCCCGATCCGCTCTTCCTGTTCCGTTTCCTGCTCTTTCTCGGCTATCGCCGAATCCGGCCGGGCAACGTCCTCGACCACCCGTTGCGGCGTGACCTCAGCGCTGCCGTCGCGGCCGACCCCGGCCTCGACCTGGCCGGGTGCGTAGCGGTCACGGGCGCCAACCGCGAGACCCTCCGGTACCACCTCAGCCTGCTCGTCGTCAGCGGCAAGGTCGCGGAGGAGACGCGGAACGGTTCGGTCCGGTACTTCCCGCACGATCCGGCGCTCACGCCGGTTCACCGCGCCATCCTCCACTATCGCCGGAACCCGAGTCTCGCCCCCCTGCTCTACCATATCCGGGAAGCGCCGGGGATCTCCCGCCTGGAGCTCGCGGCCCGCGCCGAGCTCGCCGGGCCCACGGTCACGCGGCAGGTGCAGCGGCTCGTCGACGAGGGTCTCGTCGAGCCCTGCCGCTGTGGTCGGTCGCAGCGATACTGGCTGACGTCGCCCTGCGCCGAGGCGTTCACGGCTGTCGAGGCGGCGGAGACGGTGCATGCAGAGACGGTCCGGGCGTTCGACCGGGCATCGGCCTGAAGGCCGGTAGTCGTGCCGCATCGCCGTCCGGCCGCCCGCTACGATCGGCGGGAACCGGAGGCGTCACGATCCAGCAGAGCGGGTGATTGGCGCATCACCCAATAGAAATTGTGCCGCTCCGGACAGGCATCCTCCGGAGGCCTCCGCCCGGATGAGCGGAACCCGCGACGCCATATGCAGTGATTCTTCGGCGCGGCTTCCCCAGCCCGTTAACGCGGACTCCGTTGTTCCCTCTCAAGGCGGTAGCCGTCCGGTCGGGCCGGCGTCTGCCGCGCCGCCGCCTCGGTCATCCAACCGGCCGGGTCGGAAGGTTACTGGTTTGGTGCGGTCGAGATCGTCCCATCGTGGGGCCGACATGTTTCCTTATCCGGTGACACCGTCTCCGATGCCGGACCAGGGGACGAATGAGCTCGCAGCCGATGGCCCGGGTGACGCGAGGAAGAGACGGAACATCGGTCCCGGCGGCGCTGATTGAAAGCGACAGATTTACAAGCTTTTCGAACACTTGCCCAGAAAGTGGTGCAATTTGAATCCCCCTGCCATCATCCATAGGTTTATTTAATTGTGCCCATATGTGTAATAAGTAAGGACGGATACCATGAAAGTGTGCATTACTTCTAAGGGTGCGACCCTTGACTCTCCCGCGGAGGAGCGGTTCGGACGGGCGCCGTATTTCATCATCATCGAGAGCGAGACCGGTGCCTTCGAGGCGATCCAGAACCCGCTGGTCGACGGTGCGGGCGGCGTGGGGCCGAAGGCCGCACAGGTTCTCATCTCGCACGACGTAAAGGCTTTAATCAGCGGAATGGTGGGCGGGAACGCACGTGAAGCGCTCGTTGCCGCAGGAATCGCGATGTACACGTACCGGGATGGCGGCACGGTGAAGGACGCGTTCGACAAGTTCACGGCCAACACCCTCGTACTCTCAGAGTAAGGTGATGCCCGGCAGTGTATGCGGGCTCAAGCCCCTGCCGAGTGACGACCAGTGGAGCAGGGCATGAAACTCGCCGTTGCAAGCGGGAAAGGCGGTACCGGCAAGAGCATGGTGGCCTCAAATCTCGCTTTCACGCTTTCCAGGGTCGGCCGGGTCGCCCTTGTCGACTGCGATGTCGAGGAGCCTAACCTCCACCTCTTCTTCCCGGCACCCGCCACGACAACGGACGTGACCGTGCCGGTGCCGTTTGTCGATGAGACTGTCTGCGACCACTGCGGGCGGTGCGGGGAGTTCTGCCAGTTCGGTGCGTTGACCGTGCTGCCCGACAAGGTCCTCTTCTTTCCCGAGCTCTGCCACTCGTGCGGGGGGTGCCTGCTGGTCTGCCCGAAGGGTGCCATTCGCGAGGAGCCGAAACGGATAGGGACCCTCGCCGTCTCCGAGCCGCTGCCCAACCTGAAGCTCGTCTCCGGCCTGCTCGACGCAGGGGACATTCACGCAGTCCCGATTATCAGTGCGGCGAAGGACCGGGTGGCAGACGACCCCCTCGTGATCTATGATTCCTCGCCGGGCACGTCCTGCCCGGTCATTGAGACCCTGGACGGGTGCGATGCCTGCATCCTCGTCACGGAGTCGACCCCGTTCGGGCTGCACGACCTGAAACTCGCGGTGGAAGTTGCCGCAGGCCTCGGCGTCCCCTCGGGCGTTGTCATCAACCGGAGCGACGGAGAGGACCGGCCGACCCTCGAGTTCTGCGCCGACCACGGCATCGAGGTGCTGATGACCATTCCCTTCGACCGCGAGATCGCCGCCATCCAGAGCAGGGGGGACCTCCTCTGCCGGGCACGGCCCGAGTGGCAGGATGCGTTCATCGACCTCTTCGAGCGATGCCGGAAACTGGCCGGAGGGAACTCATGATCCGCCTGGCGGTCATCAGCGGCAAGGGGGGAACGGGCAAGACCATGATCACGGCAGCACTCGCCCAGCTGCTCCCCATGAACCTCGTGCTCGCGGACTGCGATGTGGATGCGGCGAACCTCGAACTCCTCCTCAGCCCGACACTGATCCATAAAGAACCCTTCATGGGCATGAAGGCCGCGTGCATCGACCCGGCCCTCTGCGTACAGTGCGGGGAGTGCGAGGATCACTGCCGGTTCGCATCGATCGAACGCGAGGATGATACATATCAGGTCAACCCTCTTCGCTGCGAGGGATGCGCCGTCTGTGTCCACGTCTGCCCTGCCGGCGCTATCACCATGCAGCCCCGGCAGACGGGCGAGATCATGTACTCGGAGACGGAATGGGGGCACCTGGTGCATGCCCGGCTTGTCCCTGGAGCGGGCAACTCCGGGTTGCTCGTCAACGAGGTCAAGAAGACCGCGATGCGACTCGACGGGGACCGCGACCTCTTACTGATCGACGGTCCGCCCGGGACCGGGTGTCCGCTCATCTCCACGATCAGCGGGGTGGACGCGGTGCTCATCGTCACGGAGCCGAGCGTCTCGGGGCTGCACGACCTCAAGCGGGTGGTGACGGTCTGCCGGCAGTTCGGGCCGCGTATCATGGTCGCGGTCAAC
The DNA here is from genome assembly GCA_964461885.1 of uncultured Methanospirillum sp. Lineage (GTDB taxonomy): Archaea > Halobacteriota > Methanomicrobia > Methanomicrobiales > Methanospirillaceae > UBA288. Next base: position 33,426 of record CAYWVY010000006.1, read on the forward strand.
CGGTTCGACCTGGATACATCCCTCGCCGAATCGATACGGCGCTGGTGCGATGAAGAGGGCATCCCCCTTATCGGGCTGATCCCGTTCGATCACGCGGTTATCGACTCGGTGAGAAAGGGGATCCCGGTCACCCGGGCCGGCCCGTCTCCCGCGGTACATGCCATCCGGGAGATGGAGTCCCGCCTCGAACAGGAACTGGCGGGCTGCGGCACCCGGGGATGACGGGGTTTTCCCCTACTCCTTTTTTTCAGGGGGGGTGCCGGTCGCCCCTATCCTCATATGACCGATAACGGAGAACAGGAGAGTTGCATCATGAGAGACATGCCGGAACCGGTATCGTGCCCTGCACAACCGGGCTATACATCCACGGAGTCTTCCCGATGACCCGGCGCCACGTATTCGGGCCGGTCCTGTCCCGCAGGTTCGGTCTGTCGCTCGGCATCGACCTGATCCCGTACAAGACCTGTTCGTACGACTGCGTCTATTGCGAATGCGGGCCGACCACGGTCCGGACCGTCACGCGGCGGGAGTTTTTCCCCGTCGAGGATGTGATGGCCGAACTCCGCACCGTGCTCGCGCCCCGCCCGCAGCTCGACTCGATCACGCTCGCCGGCTCCGGCGAACCGACGCTCTCTCTGTCGATGGGGAGGGTGATCGGTTTCCTGAAGGACGAGTTCCCGAACTACACCGTGAGCGTCCTCACCAACGGGAGCCTCCTCACCGAGTCGGAGGTGCGGGAGGAGCTCCTCCTCGCAGACCGCGTGATCCCTACTCTCACCACGACGTCGCAGGCGACGTTCGAGCGCATCCACCGGCCCCACCCCGGGCTCGAGGTAGGCGCGATCATCGAGGGGATGGAGCGGTTCCGGGAGGAATACTCCGGCCACCTCTGGCTCGAGGTGTTCGTCATCCCCGGCCTGAATACTTCGCCGGCGGAACTGGCGGGCCTGAAGAACGCGATCGAACGCATCGACCCGGACAGGGTCCAGCTGAACACCCTCGACCGGCCCTCTGCGGAGGGATGGGTCCGGGCGGCCCCCGACGCGGAACTGGAGCGGATCGGGGCGCTGCTCGGAAGACCGGGTGCCGGGGTCGTCCGCCGGGAACCACCCGCCGCACGGGTGCCAGCGGCCCCCGCCGAAGCGGGGGAGCGGGTCCGGGCGACACTCTGCCGGAGACCTTCGACCATCAGCGACCTCGTCCTTACTACCGGCATGAGCGGGGGCGAAGTGGCGAAGGTCCTTGGTGTACTCGAACGGGCGGGGCTGATCATGTCGGAGCGGAGGAGACGCGGCGTCTTCTATACGTGCCGCCCGGACGACGACGCGGCCGGGGGCGGCACATGAAGGCGACGGTCCTGGTGGACAACACCGCGCTCTTTGATCGACCGTACCTCGCGGAGCACGGGTTCGCCATGTACATCGAGACCGAAGGAAAGAAGGTACTCTTTGACACAGGGTACTCCGATGCGCTCGTCAGGAACGCCGCGGGGTTGAAGATCGACCTCCTCGATCTCGACTACATCGTCCTCTCGCACGGCCACAACGACCACACCTGGGGACTGCATCACCTGCTGCGGCTCTTCCTCGATGCGATCATGGAGGGGACGGCGCACCGCCTGCCCCGGCTCATCGCGCACCCGCACTGCTTCTACCCCCGGCCGAAGTCGCCGTTCCCTGATATCGGCACGGTCCTCACGGCCGACGAGGTGCGGCGTTTCATGCAGCTCGACCTCACGAGCCGTCCCGTCCAGCTCACTCCGAACCTGTTCTTCCTCGGGGAGATCGAGCGGGCCGTCCCGTTCGAGACGTTCTCCCCGGGGCCGCGGCGCATCGTGATGCCGGACGGGAGCGTGCAGGAGGATCACCTGGTCGACGATACGGGCCTTGCCTACCGCAGTCGCGAGGGGCTTACGGTCATCACGGGCTGCGCTCACGCCGGGGTCTGCAACACGGTCGAGCACGCCCGCCGGGTCTGCCGAGAGGACCGGGTCACGGACATCATCGGCGGCCTCCACCTCCGGGGAGCAGGGCCCCAGCTCGAAGGGACCTGCGAGTACCTGCGGGGGCTCGGCCTTGACGCGCTCCACGCCTGCCATTGCACCTCGCTCCTCGCGAAGGTGGCCCTGGCCGGCGCCGCCCCCCTACGGGAGACCGGCGTGGGCCTGCGCCTGGAATACGGGGACCGCTGAGCGGGGCGTGAGGGCACCCTCCACCCCGTACGACACCCGGTATCGCCTTCACGGGCACTGTGACCTGAAGCGGCCAATGGCGTCGGTCGTCGCCGGATCGTTCCGGGCGAATTCGACGAACCGTTCGAGCCGTTCCAGGGTCTCGGGGCTGACGTGGTGCTCGATCTGGCAGGCATCCTGCTCGGCCAGGTCCCGGTCGAGCCCCAGGATCTCCAGGAGGTCCGCGAGAATGCGGTGTCTCTGCATCAGCTCCCGCGCTAATTTTTTCCCCGTGGCGGTAAGGACCGCACCGTTGTACGACTCGTACTGGATAAGCCCCTCTCGCTCGAGTTTCTGCAGCATCTCGGTGATGGAGGGGGGCTTCACCCCCATCTGCGATGCGATCATCCCCGTCTGCGCACGCCCGTACTCCTGTTCCAGAACGTAGATGGTCTCGATATATTCCTCGATGGTCTTGTGTCTCATCTGCAGTCGCCTCATACACCGAGCAGAACAACTCTCATCACGCCGCCGACCACGAGGGCAGTGACAGCCATGAAGGCGGTTGCCATGATCATCCCCCTGACCCCCAGCTCCCGGAACATCACGGCAAACGTGCCCACGCAGGGGAAATAGACCGTGAGGAGGGTCGTAGCGATAACGAGCTGCATCGGGGACATGCCGAGGGGGAGCAGCATCCCGACGGCGAGGTCTTTTCGCAGGAACCCGACCAGGAGCGCCGAGGTGGCCTCCTTCGGTAGGCCGAACCACCCCTCGACGATGGGGGCGAACACTTCGCCCAGCCAATCCACGAACCCGACGGTATAGAGAATGTTGATGACGAGCACGCCGAGAAACAGGAACGGGATAGCTTCCTGGAGGAACCAGCGGACCCGCATCCAGGTCTTCTTCAGCACGGTCATGGCGTCTGGCCTCCGGTACGGCGGGATCTCGAGGCAGATCTCCGGGCTGTCTCCCGGTATGAGCCTGTTCAGGATGAGCCCCGATGAGACGAATACGATGAACAACGTGGCAAACACCAGGAAGATGTAGCCGGTACCGTAGGGTCCCAGGATGCCGAAAACCATCGCATTCTTTGCCATGCAGGGGACCGAGATCGCAAGGAGGGTCGTGGCAATGAACCGCTGCTTCTTCGTCTCCAGGTTCCTTGCCGCGAGCACTCCGGGGACGTTGCACCCCAGCCCCAGGAACACGGGTATGATCCCGAACCCGTGCATCCCGAACCGGTGGAAGATCGTGTCGGTGAGGGTGGCGAGCCGCGGCAGGTATCCCGAGTCCTCGAAGACGGCGAGGACCGAGTAGAACGCAATGATATAGGGGAGCACCATGGCGAAGGGGACGTACACGCCCGTGGTGAGCATCCCCATCGACTGGACGTAATCGATCTGGCCGTCGACGAGCTCCCCGATGAGCAGCTGGTGCAGAAACCCGGGCCCGAGCCATGTGCTGAGACTCATCACGATCGGCGTGTAGAGGGCGAAGAGCGGGTCGAAGATATACGTGATCAGGGTCTCTCCGATAAACACGACGAGCCAGAGTGCGGCAGACATCACGGCCAGCGCGATGGGAAAACCGGTGAAGGGCCGGATCGACGCTTCCGCGATCCAGTCCCGCAGCGTGTGGTGACGGTGCGTCACCTGCTGCACGTTTCTGATGATCTCCCCGATCTTCACCCATCGTTCGCTCTCCGTCATCGGCTCGATCTCTGCCGCCGGACGGGCTTCGTCGATCCGGCTGACCAGGTCACGAATACCCTCCCCGCTCAGTGCTACCGTGGGAACGACAGGGATCCGGAGTTCGTCTTCGAGTTTTTGGATATCTATGGAGATACCCGTATGCCGGGCCTCGTCCCACAGGTTCAGGGCGAGGATCACGGGTTTGTCCCGTTCCAGGAGCTGCAGCGTCAGGTAGAGGTTCCGCTCAAGGTTCGTGGCATCGGCCACGTTGACGATGAGGTCGGCCTGCATGAACATCTCGAGGGCGACTTCTTCCGCCTTGTTGGAGGGCTCGAGCGAATAGGTGCCGGGCGCGTCGACGATCTCGTGGCCCTCTTTTCCGAGACACATCTTCCCTTTTGAGAAGTCGACGGTGGTGCCCGGGTAGTTCGAGGAGATGACATTGGCTCCCGTGAGGCGGGAGAAGACGACGCTCTTCCCGACGTTCGGGTTTCCCATCAGCACGATCTTCTTCATTCCGGGGTCCCGGTGATGATCTGTGCGGCCATCCTGCGTCCGATGGTCGTCTCTCTCCCGTCGACGTCGACGACGACGGGCCCGTGGAACGGGTGTTTTGCGACGAGACGTATGGTTTTCCGTTCGCGAATGCCCATATCAGCCATCTTTTTCCGGAACAGGTGCCCGCCTTCCAACCTGACAATGAACGCCGTCGTTCCTGTTTCAAGAGAGGTTACTGGCTGTTCCATGAGGCACCTTTAGGGATACCTAATAATCTGGGAGTTCTGTGAATAAATAGCATGCGGATCGGGCCCCGGGGACGGAACCGAACGAATCAACCTCGAACATGATCCGGAGACGAGAATCGACGGGTTTCCCGTAAGCTCCCCGAGGTATCCAGGGATTGTGTTCCTGTCCACGTCTCAATTGTGTTGGGCGGTCCTCAAGCGGTTGGTGCACCAGCCCTGCGGGAAAGAGGGAAGCTGGAGCATCGAAAAGCGTTGCGACCCCCAGAGACATTCTTTAAAAACTCATGGCGATCCCATTGCATCAGGGGATCCGCACTCGTCAGTAGTGCGAGGCGTCTGCACGGGTGAATGTCAGCAGGCGCACACCCCTGACCTGCTGAAATGTCGCACCCTGTCCGATGGCGTGCAGCACCGCTCCCTCGTCGACGACACGCGAGCCGGCAAGGATCTTTACCCCGTGTTCGAACAGCACCGGTGAGAGGGGTGTGCTTGGTCCAAGGAGCATGACCAGCGCATCCGGGCAGCAGAGGTCAAGCAGGTCGCCCAATGTATGATTGATCAATGCGCTGCCGGTAACCGCCACCACGTCTGCACGGGGAATCAGATCTGCAGCGGATTGCACGGGATATTCGTCTGTCGATGGGTGCTGCTCGATTACCCAGAGATTTCCGACGGATCTCCGGAGCCGAGGGATGAACGGGAAATGTCCCACGAGCGCCACGTTCTTCCCCGCTCCTCTTTTCATAAGCACATCGGAGGCGTTGATTTCGACCGCACCGGCATCGTCCATATCCAGGATCGAGTTGATTGCCGCTACGCCGATACTGGCCTCGAGGGGATTGTCAGAACGGGCATACTCGGCAAGTTCCCGTGCGCTCCTGAGGTGCAGGCGGCCCGCATCCCGCACGACGGTCTCGTGATCATGGGGCTTGTCTCCGATGATGGTCGTGGCAAGACCGCAGTGACGGCCACAGACAGCTGTCCAGTGCGCACCGACCGTAACGGAGCGCACGGGAGCATGATCATCCGGCAGAGTGGCTAACAGGTCGTCAAGAAGCTCATGGCTCATGGTGATTCCTTACATCTGATTGGAAATTTGATCACGCGCGTCCGTTTGCCTGTCTGCAGGACCGGATGACATTCCCGCTTCTGTGGTAATCATCCTTCGGCGGGGGCGGTTAAATGATTTTGGTCCTTATGAACAATAATCAATTGGTTATCCATCATTCATGACATTGACCGGCAGAATTCGATTCTTGTTCGATACCATCGTACCGAAAGCAGGGTTCGGGGTATCGGCCGCCCGTTCGGAGACGAACCGCGTCCCGTCATCCTTCAGAATGCGATAAACCATGGAGATAGGAGTCGAGAAACGCCTCCCCTGCACTACGACGTGAGAGAGCACGAGAACGGAGTTGATCCACTCGGCGATGGATCAGAACCAGAAAAAACCCTGGTCCGAGGGCGGTGGATGCAGTTGGCGCCCGGAGGTTTCAGGACCGGAAGCTGCCCGTGGTCCCGGATGTAACGACGGACTTAATACAACCGTTGTCAGGTGATAATGTAGCGTGCGGCAATCGCCAGTATACCCATACTGCGGTAATACGCGGAGACGGTGTCTGAGAGGTTATCGACCGACAGCGTCTGCGTGCCGCTGATCTTTCCGGCTGGTGATAATTATTACGAGATTTGTATGGTTGAAGTTGCGACCATCCTGATTCTATCGCTATCATCAACGATACGGCCAGCCGACCCGGCCCCGCGGGCACGGTAGCGCCTCGAATCCCCGTTCTCAGTGTTTCACGCAGGGCAGCACGGTCGTCGATATGGGCTATACCCGGACAATCTGATTGATCGGGAAGTTACGTCGCGCTGCTTCGCTTCAAGTATCCCCGGTCACCGGGCAATACCAGCAGATACATCATCTGGTATACCTGTTGGTAAACACTTTTTTTTGACTTTTCCCAATAATTAAAAAAAAGATTTATTACGCAATTGCGCTTAAATTACTGTTCTGTCAGGATTTTTTGATCCTGCTTTGTGACCTACGAGGTGATATTTATCGAAAAACACTGCCGTTTAATTGCAGCGATAGGATTGTTTCTTATCGTTGGTGTTCTGCTGTTATCAGCCGGGTGTACAACCGAACAGACTTCGCTGAACCTCTACGCAGCAGCGGGCCTGAAAAAACCGATGGACGTTGTAATTGCCAAATATAACTCCACTGAAGGGGCCAACGTCACTCCCAATTACGGCCCTTCCGGGGGACTGTATACCCAGATTAGCCAGGGCCAGCCCTGCGACCTTTACTATTCTGCGGATTGGAGCCTGATAGAGAAGCTGCAGAATGAGGGCCGAGTCGCTGAGGCTGAGAAGTTCATGAAAGAGTATGTCGTGCTGGTTGTTTCAAAGACCGGGCAGGAGAAAGGGATCGCAAAAGCAGCCGATCTCACCAAAGCCAACACTGTTGTGGCTGTAGCCGATCCCAGTGCTCCGGTTGGCGTTTATTCCGAGAATGTTTTAAAGAACCTCAAACTCTGGGACCAGCTGAACGCCCTGGGGAACATCAAGACCCGTCCGAGCACCGTCAACCAGGTGGCCCTGATGGTCCAGAGCGACGAGGTCGATGCTGGGTTCACCTACAGCAGTACCGCCAAGCTCTACAACCTTACCGTCGCCGAAAAGTACGGCTATGACCTGTCCGAAGAGATCATATTCGGTGTCGCTGTTATCAAGGGAGGAAACGAGGAAAAGGCGAAGGAATTCATGAACTTCGTCCGTCAGAACAGCGAAGAGTTCACGAAATACGGTTGGGAAATGTATGCGTAAGGTGAGCAGCTGGGAGGTTCTCTTCGTCCCCCTCTTTTTCCTGCTCATTCTCTATCCGATCCTCGCCATCCTTGGGAACGTCACTATCGAGGGGATGACCAGGACCTTTAGCGACCCCATCTTCTGGGATGCTGTCAAGAATACCCTGGTCACAGCGTTCTTCGCAGCCCTCCTCAGCGTGTTGATGGCCCTCGGTTTCGCATACTTCTATATCTTTCACCCGGGGACGATCATCTACAGGATCGCCGATTTCATGAATGATCTCCCCATCGCCCTCCCGCATACCGTGGCCGGCCTCGCCCTCCTTCTGGCGTTCGGGAGGAACATGTTCGGGTTTGCGGGACCGACTGGCCTTGCATTCACCCTGCTCGCGGTCGTGCTGGCCATGTTTTTTGTATCCTATCCCCTGGCCGCCCGGACCATCGCCTCCTCGGCCGAGGAGATCGACAGGGAGATGATCAGCGTCGCCAGGACTCTCGGCGATTCTCCGCCGCAGGCCTATCGCCGTGTGGTCATCCCCCTCCTGGGCGAGGCGATCTTCTCGGGTTTCGTACTCGCTTTTTCCCGGTCCCTCTCGGAATTTGCAGCCGTCATCATGTTCGGCGGCAACGTGCCCGGGATGACCCAGGTGCTGGCAAGTTATGTCTTTACCAAGGTGGAGGAAGGGGAGGTGAGCATGGCCGTCACGGCCAGCGGGTTCTGTATCTTACTCTCGCTATTGCTCGTCATATTCCTGCGACTGGAGGGAAAACTGCATGCTCGAAGCGAAAAATCTGCATAAGTCGTTCGGGTCGCACCACGTCCTGAAAGGGGCGTCGCTGTGCGTCCAGCCTGGAGAGATCCAGGTTCTGATCGGGCTGAATGGCTGCGGTAAGACCACGCTCCAGCGGATCCTCACGGGCATCCTGGAGCCGGACGCAGGCATGGTCAGCATCGGCGGGAAGGAGGTGACCTCCTCCCTCCCCGAGGACCGGTTGCTGGGATACGTCCCCCAGAACACGGGCCTGTTCCGACACCTGACCGTCCGCGACAACATCCTCTACTCCCTGAAGAACGGGAGAGGATCGGAGGAGACCTTCCACAGGGCGGTCGAACTCCTGGATCTCGAATCCTACCTCGACTGGAGGCCCGCCCAGTTATCGGGCGGGTACAAGAGCCGCGTCGCTCTCGCACGGGCACTGGTCTCCTCACCCAGGGCAATGCTCCTCGACGAGCCCATCTCGGAGGTGGATCGAGCCAAGAAAGAGTATGTCCTGCCCCTCTTCAGGCAGATCCTCCTGCAGCTCCATATCCCGGTTCTCTACATCACCCACGATCCCTGGGAAGCCGGAGAGATTGGGACGTCCTACTCGATCATGAGGAACGGGGTTGTTGAGGGGATTGCGTCGCCTGAAGAGGCCTTTTCGGTGATCCGGCAGCAGGCCCGGGACAGCGGGGAGTAAGATATTCGTATCTTTTATTTCCCCCCCTTCGTATTATCATGAATTCTGCCGGGATTTCTGGGTTTCTAGGCCAAAGTGTGGTTTACCGCGTCCAGAAGTCCGGTCCCATGGATTCTCCAATACCGACGCCGACTCGAGGCGTTCAATACCCTTCTGGCACATGTGTGACGGGGGAGTCCGGCAGGAAGACCAACGGCGGTTCTCTGGTCCTACGTCCCAGGGTGGCATACGACAACCTTTTCTTGGAACTCGTCCTGTCCCCTGAACACGGACCTCGCCAGAATCCGGACCCTCAGAACCGGCGCTGTCTTTGACTCCCCGTGCCGGTTTGTCTTCCTCTTCCCCGCAGCAGTGCTCATAAGTGTCAAGAATGCCGGCGCATCCGATTTCCATGAATGTCGCGACTAGGACGAGGATCATCACCCAGTTCACAGGGGATATCCGTTTGAATGGGATGATTGGACAATATGTAGCCTGACTTTCATTCATAATTCCCCTGTGCGTAGACGTAGTTCCGGCCCTCCCCCCTCTTATCGTGGCTGCGAGCCCACCCAATACAGGGATCTACCATCCCCAAAGAGAATCGCTCTTCTTTTCAGTGAAGTTTTTGTCAACCGTGACTGCTTGCCTCCCCGCAATGTTCGTGTCAGGTGTCGCTTCTCCGACCCTTGAGGATGCCGGGTGAAAGGGGCTACAGGGAGATCGATTCGCAAAGGTAGATAAATCGCCCGAAACAGCGAACCGCTCCAGCGTCTCTCCGATACAGCAGCGAGATGTCGAAAGCAGCGGTTGGATCAGGTTGGATCAACTTCGCATACGTCATCTGCCTCTTCATCCAGTTCTGAAATGTTCTCTTCCTGGTATTCTTCGGTTACCACGGTCGTGAGGTTGGTGGTGTCGCCTGAGATCGGCTCGAATCGTACGTAATGAGTCACGATCTCGCCACGGAGCTCCCCGGCGAAGTAATGGTCGCCACGGATGAGGAGGACGCCTCCGCCTCGGGTCAGAACGTCTTCCCCGGGGTCTTCTGTGGAAAAGTCGCCGGCGTCTTTCCAATTCATTCGCGAAGGTGTCGGCAGACGATGAACCGGCGGGACAGGGCCATGACCAGACCTAGTTGGCAAACTTTATTTTCGTTAAGACAAACATATTTGATCCTGCACCGAGGTGCCGGTCGTGGCAGGACCCTTCCAGGGCATTTTCCTGCCCGGTGGGTGATTACGGTGCCCTGACTCATGCTCGGACAACCTCTGAAAAAACAGGAGCCGGTCCATGGCCGGGATGCGCGCCCCCTGCCTGGTGGAACGCGGAGATCGTGTACCTCCCGTTCAGCTGGTCCTCGACGGCAGGCGGTAGACGTGCCCACCCCTGCAGAAGCGGGTTACCTTTATTCTCGCCCTGATGTCGGCCCGCCGCAGCAGGCGGCCCGCTGGTGCAGCCCGGGCGGAGGGGGGCCGGAACGGGTGGCGACAAGACGGGCCGGCTACCGGCCAGAACGCATCCGCCCGTGCGTCCGTGGACGGGTTTCAGGCATGCGGGGAGCAGTAGCGTGACAGAGGACTTGACGACTATCGCTGGATCTGGTCGGGGGGATCGCACCGGATACGATCATGCGAGCAGGACGCAGACAGGACGGGGGTCCCTTCCCGACGGCTGCATCCCGTCGTCCGGTCGACACGCTCAGGCTGCCGGCCATGAGCCGCGTCCTGCAGCCCCGTCACGCGGGCCGGGCGGGCGACAACCGTGACCCGGACCGTGCCCATCATCCTGGGTCTAAGCGTCGTTGCCCTCATCACGATCGTGCTCTGCACCCTCACCGGTCCAGCCGGGTTCGGCATCCCGTCCGCCGGGCCCGGGGGGGCCGACATCGTCGTCGGCATCCGTTTGCCACGAGTCCTCGCCGCCTTCTTCGTCGGGGGGTGCCTCGCCGTCGCCGGTGCGGCGATGCAGGCCCTCTTCAGGAACCCCATGGCCGACCCCTACATCCTGGGCACCTCGTCCGGCGGGGCGCTCGGGGCGGCTCTCGCCATCGTCTTCCTGGGAGGGCTGTACGTGCCGGCCTTTGCCTGGCTCGGCGCTTTCATCGCCATGCTGATCGTCTGGTCCATCGCCGGGCAGAAGGGGGCGATCTCGGTCGAGACGCTCCTGCTCACCGGCATCGCGGTCTCGTTCTTCTTCTCCGCCGTCGTCTCGTTCCTGGTCGCCATCGCCGGCCAGAGCGTCCACCAGATCATCTTCTGGATGATGGGCGGATTCTGGAACGCCTCCCCCGGGGACGCCCTCCTGGCCGCCTTCATCCTCGTCCTGGCGGGGGCGGCCCTCGTTGCCGTCGGCCGGGATCTCAACGCCCTCTCGCTCGGCGAGGAGACCGCCGCCCACCTCGGGATCGAC
>CAYWVY010000006.1:44710-54389 GCA_964461885.1 uncultured Methanospirillum sp.
TGTCCGCTGGACGGTCCTCGGGAGCAGCACTCTTCTCGTCGCCGGCGCGGTCTCGATCGCCGGCTCGGTCGGGTTCGTCGGGCTCGTCACCCCCCACATCGTCCGGATGCTCCTCGGGCCCGACAACCGCGTGGTGATCCCGGCCTGCGTGCTCGCGGGCGGGATCCTCCTCGTCGTCTCGGACACCCTGGCCCGCGCCTTCTTCTCGGACATCTCGGTCGGCATCATCACGGCCTTCATCGGAGCGCCGTTCTTCGTCTGGCTCATCTACCGGCGGGGGCAGACCGCATGACCGCCCGCGACCGGATCCGGGCCGAGGACCTGCACGCAGGGTACGGCGAGCAGGAGATCCTCAGGGCCATCACCTGCTCGTTTGTCCCGGGCACCTTCACCGGGATCATCGGGCCGAACGGCTCCGGCAAGACCACGCTCCTGCGGGCCTTCAGCCGGGTGGTCCCGTCAGCGGGGGTCCTGACCCTGGAAGGAAGAGATGTCCGGGACTACACCCCGAGCGAACTCGGCATGGCGCTCGGGTTCGTCCCGCAGGACGAGGAGCGGCCGTTCTCGTACACCGTGATGCAGGTCGTGCTGATGTCCCGCTACGTCCGCGCGAGCCGCTTCGCCTCCCTCTCGCCGGGCGACTTCGCCCGGTGCCGCGAAGCGCTCGAGGAGATCGGCACGGCCCACCTCGCCGATCGCTCGATCCGGACGCTCAGCGGCGGGGAGTGGCAGCGCGTGTTGATCGCCCGCGCCCTCGCGCAGGACACCCCGGTCCTCCTGCTGGACGAACCGACCTCGCACCTCGACCTCGCACACCAGGCCGAGGTCCTCTCGCTCCTCCGGAAGCTCGCCGGCGCCGGGCGGACCGTGATCGGGGTCTTCCACGACCTCAACCTCGCCGCGCTCTACTGCGACCGGCTGATCATGGTGTGCGACGGGCGGATCGTCACCGACGGCACCCCGGCACAGGTTCTGACCGCGCAGCGGATCCGGCAGGTCTACGGGGCCGACGTGGTGACTTCGTGTCACCCGGCCACCGGCCGGGTCTTCCTGCTGCCCGTTCACGCGGCCGCCCGGCCGCCGGGCGCGGCGAGGCTGAACGTGACCGTGGTCTCCGGCGGAGGGAGCGGGGCCTCCCTCTTTCACTTCCTGGCGGGCAGGTCGTTCGCGCTCTCGGCCGGGGTGCTCGCGACGACCGACACGGACTACCAGGCCGCGACGGCCCTCGAGATCCCCTGCATCCCGGTCCCGCCGTTTTCGCACATCCCGGCCGCCGTCCTCGAAGACCTGCGGGGGGTGCTCGCGGGGGCGGACCGGGTCGTCCTCTCGGCCCACCCGGTCGGGCCCGGGAACCTGCCCGTGCTCCTGGCGCTCGGCGAGGTCGACCCGTCGCGGGTCGTCGTCCACCTGCCGGGGGGCAGGCACTTCGACTCCTACGACTTCGTGAGGGGGACCGCGGCGGCGGCCTACCAGGGCCTGGTCGACGCCGGCGCGCGGTGCACCGCCACCTACGAGGGAGTCCTGGCCTTCCTGGACGACGACGCTGCCGGTTCCGGGAGGCGCGAGCCAAGAGCGGGATTTCCGGTCTCCCCCGGTACCTGCGGGCCTCCCCCCACCCCGAATCCAGAACGATGGTGATTGAACCATGACACCCGACACAATGAACCCGAACCGGGCGCGGACCGCCGTGATGGTCGCGCTAGCGGCCCTCGTTCTCTGCCTGGGGCCGGCATCGGCGGCCACGTTCACCGACGACTCCGGCACGACGATCACACTCGACGGTCCGCCGGAGCGGATCGTCTCGCTCTCCCCGTCCAGCACCGAGATCCTGGCCGCACTCGGCCTGCTCGATCGGGTCGCCGGTGTGACCGATGTCTGCGATTACCCCCCCGAGGTCAGGAACCTGACCCGGATCGGGGGATACTCATCGGTCAGCATCGAGCGAGTCGCAGCCGTGAACCCCGACCTGGTGATCGCCTCCGACCTCACCCCGGCGGAGACGGTGGCCCGCCTCCGCGGGCTCGGCCTCACGGTCATGCTCCTGGCCCCGAAGAGCATCGACCACGTGCTGCAGGACATCCGCCTGGTCGGGGAGGTCACCGGGACCGGAGCGCGGGCCGACGCCCTCGTCGCTGATCTCTCCCGGCGGATGGCCGGGGCCTCCGGCGGCGATGCGACGGACCGCCCGCGGGTCGCCCACGTGGTCTGGCACACGCCCCTGTACGTGAGCGGCAACGCGACGATGCAGGACGATATCGTCTCCCGCTCCGGCGGGGCCAACGCCTTCGCCGATCACGACGGCTGGAGCACGGTCTCCCTCGAAGAGTTCCTCCGGGCCAATCCCGACATCATCATCGTGAGCAGCGGTGACGGGATGATCGCGTCAAACCGGGACGTTATCCTGGACGAGTTCACGACCAACCCCCAGTACGCCTCGCTCTCCGCGGTCGAAAACGGCCGGGTGTTCGCGGTCGATGCCGACATGCTGAGCCGGCCCGGGCCGCGCGTCGCCGACGCGACCGAGGAGGTGAGCCGGATCATCGCCGCCTTCGACGTGGACCGGGCCGGGGGGAACGCTTCCGCGCCCGGAACCGAAACCACCCGATCCCCCGGTTTTTCTCACGCGGTGGCGGGGCTCGCGCTCGTTCTGGCCTGTGGACTGGCGGCGAGGGTGGCGCGGGGCCGCTGATGCGGATGGCCTGCGACGAACTCCGGCTCCCGGAGAGAGGCAGGGCGCACCTCCCCTCCGGGGAGACGGTGCGCCGCGAGGACGACACCCTTGTCGTGCAGTTTTCCGGCCCGCGCCACGTGATCTCCACGTCCTGGCTGAACGGCGGGTACCGGCGGGACCTGTCGGCCGTTTTCAACCACCAGATCCCTCTGGACGCCTGCGACGACTGCCACGGGAACGGGGGTATAGAGACCTACCTGGAGACCGTCGCCGCATCCATGGGACTCGACCCCCGCGGCACCTGCGGCCTGGTCACCCGGGCGGAGATGAAGAACGCGGTCGCCGTGACGGCCCGGTTCCGAAACCTCGCGGTCACGGCGATCGTGACGGCGGGGATCGACAAGAACGGGGGACGGGCAGGCGACCCCGCGTCGTACTGCGAGGAGAACGGCTCGTTCGAGCCGGTCGGGGGTACGGTCAACACGGTTCTCGTGATCGGCGCGGATCTCCCGGAGTACGCTCTCTGCCGCGCCGTCGTGACGGCGAGCGAGGCAAAGGCCGTCGCGCTCCAGCAGCTGATGGCCCGGAGCCTCTACTCCTCCGGGATTGCGACCGGATCCGGCACGGACATGATCGCCATCGTGGCCGATCCCGGCTCGCCGCTCCACCTCTCGGACGTGGGGAAGCACTCGAAACTGGGCGAGCTGATCGGCAGGACGGTCATCGACGCCACCACCGCGGCCCTGGAGAAGGAGACGGGCCTCTCTCCACGTTCCCAGCTCGACGTGCTGGTGCGGCTCTCCCGCTTCGGGATCGCGGAGACGGACCTGTGCGATGCCGTACCGGGATGCGGGGGTACGGGCAATCCCTACCCCTTCGACCGGGACGCGCTCATGGAGTACCTGGAGCGATGGGCACGGCGCCCGCAGAACGTTGCACGGGCTGCTGCAGCGCTCCATCTCCTGGACGAGGGTGCCTGGGGATTGCTCCCGGAAGCCGTGGTCAGGACCACGATCACCCAGATCCTGAATGATGACGGTCTGGTCTCCACCAACCTCCCGGACACCAGCCGCGCATGTTTGGTTGCCGGGCTATCCCATCTGGCTTTCCGCGACTTCCTGTCTGCACGCGGGACAGTGGGGACAGCCGGCGGCCGCGAGCGCCGGCCCAGCGAGGGGCCAGCTACCACTACAGTTCCCCGAGCACCGCCATGAGCTCCTCGATTCCCTCCATCCAGACATCGGGGACCACGTACCGGATGTTGTCGAGGTTCCAGCCGCCACCGAATGCGCGGACAGGGAAGAGGCTGAGCCGCTGGTTCGGCGCGGTATCAGGCCTCAGACTTTTGCCGACGAAGACCCTTTCCGCCGACCAGGTGCCGAGCGCGACTAGGAACCCCCTGAAGGGTGCCTGATCCCAGTGACGCGTTGTCTCGTCGGTGATAATGCAGTCGAAGAGGTCGTTCATGCCGTTCGCATGCACCCCGGCGCGCATGTCCGGGTCCCGGTCGTCGGTCCCGATCCTGGTCGTCAGCCCCCCTCTCCCGAATCTGAACCGAGATCGACGCCGCTTCCAGACCGCAGGGATGACCTCGGGGCGTGAAGGGCTCCAGAATGGCTGCAACGGCTATCGAACGATTGTTTAACTAAGCTCCTAAAGTGCACGGCCCTTCCCCGGAGCCCCCGAACTATATCTGAACAACCACTATCATTGAACCGGTCAACACGGAAACGAGCGACGAACGAGGGTGGCGTGAGCATCCCCTATAGAGCAGGCGAAGCCTCCATTGGCGGGTTTGATTCTGCGGGAGATCAATGACGGTTGGGTCCAATGCGAAAGATAAATGCTTATGGATGGTTGATGGAAGTCAGGGGATTACGGTTTCGATACAATTGGGGCACTCCTGAGACACCACTCCGACATATCCCGACCTCGCCCCAGGGAGCACCGTCCTGTTGCCCGATCCGATAACTCCTTCTTATTATGAATATATATTCAGGTTCCGAGGCAGAACAGATGCCAGGATTTGACCAGACAGGACCGGCCGGGTATGGAGCCGGCACGGGAAGGGGCATGGGCCCCTGTGGAGCGGGCATGGCCTTCGGACGAGGGGCCCGCATGGGTATGGGCGGCCGCAAGGGCGGCATGGGTCGAGGTTTCGGCAGGGGCTACTGCTGGAACGTTTCCTCCGCCGTTCCCCTGAGCGCTGAGGAGCAGAAGCAGTTACTCGATGCGGAGCTCAGCAGGCTTGAGGCACAAAAGGCTGAAATCCAGCGCAGGCTAAACGATCTCGTGTAATGCCGCGCCGGAGGCGGTGCAGGAGGGTGGGTTTCCAGCCCGCCTTCACATCGTTCGTACCTGCGGGAGCGGGAGCGCTGCCTCCCGAGGCGGTCGTCCTCACTGTCGATGAGTACGAAGCGTTGAGGCTCAAGGACCTGGTCGGGCTCGATCAGTGCGAGTGCGCCGGGATGATGGAGATCTCGCAGCCGACGTTCCACCGCCTGGTAACCTCAGCGCGGCAGAAGGTCGCCGACGCCCTGACGCACGGAAAATCTATCAGGATCGAGGGAGGACATTACCGCCTCTGAACCGCGGTACAGACACCGCATCGTCCGCGCCCTGACCGGATAACAAACAGGATGCGTCGGCCCGCCGATCAGGCCGAAGCGCACGTCCCTCATCTTTCCTCTGGAGAGACGCGGGACAGCTATTCTTTTAAAAATTGGAAGCGGTTCGCCGCCCCCTGTAACCGGCGGGCTCGATCCTCAGACGCACGGCACCACGACGGGAAAGCCGCAGCACTGCTCGACTATCACCGGCACGTCGTAGACACTCCCGATCGTCTCGGCCGTCACGACCTCGCGACCGCCGACCGCGTGGATCGCGCCCCCCTTCATCAGGATGAACCGATCCGCGAACCGAAGGGCGAGGTTCAGGTCGTGCATGGTCATCAGGGCCGCGACCCCGTGCTCTCGCACCACGTCCCTGACAAGACTCAGGATCTCGATCTGGTTCTTCAGGTCCAGGCTGCTCGTCGGCTCGTCGAGCAGGAGGATCCGGGGCTCCTGCACGAGCGCCCGCGCGATCGCCACCTTCTGGACCTCGCCTCCGCTCATCTCGTCGACGTACCGCAGCGCGAGGTCCGAGAGACCGAGCCGTCGGAGGATCCCCTCAGTGACCGCGAGATCGCGGGACGATATGTCGAACCCCATATGTGGTCGCCGACCGAGGAGGACCGAGTCGAAGACGGTCATCCGCATCGGCTGGGTCCGCTGGCTGACATAGGCCATTTCCCTCGCGATCTCAGGCCGGCTCATAGCAAGGACGTCGCGGTCCTCGAGCAGGACGCTCCCGGCCCCCGGCCGGAGCAGAGCGTTGAGGCACCGGAGCAGGGTTGTCTTCCCCACGCCGTTGGGCCCGAGGATCGCGATGAACTCCTCCGACTTCACCGAGAACGAGACCTCCTCGAGCACAGGGTGGCTGGGGTAGCCGAAACCGACCCCGTCCACCTCCAGCATCATCGCCGGTACCCCCGGACGATCAGGTAGAGAAAGAGCGGCGCCCCGAAGAAGGCCGTCAGGATCCCGACCGGCAGTACGATCGGGGCGAGGACGATTCGGGCAAGTGTATCCGAGACGAGCAGGATAATCGCACCGACAAGGAACGAGCCTGGCAAAAGGAACCGCTGGTCGTCCCCGATGAGGCGACGGACCATGTGCGGCCCGAGAAGGCCGATGAAGCCGATGATGCCGAGGAACGAGACCACGACCGCCGTGATCAGCGAGGAGAGGAGCATCCCCGTCACCCGGACACGCTCGGCGTGGACGCCGAGGCTCCGCGCGGTATCGTCCCCGGCGTCGAGCGCGTTGTAGTTCCACCGGTTCAGCAGGAACCAGGCCGTGCAGGGCAGCACGACCGCGGTCAGCAGCGCGACGTCCGGCCAGCTCGCCCGCCCGACATCCCCGAACGTCCAGAAGACGATCGCCGCCACCTGGTCCGCGCTCGAGAAGTACTGGAGGAAGGTCGTGCCGGCCGTGAAGAGCGCCGCGAGCGCAACGCCGACCAGGATCATTACCTCGGGCTGCGACGACCGGGTACGGGAGATCGCGAGCAGGGCTCCCGTGGCGACCATCGCAGCGATGAAGGCGCAGATCGTGACGAGATAGGGATTCCTGACCACGACGGAGTCCGCAATGTGGGCCGAGACGGTCCCGGCGCCGAGGAGGGAGATCGCCACGGCAGCGCCGAACCCGGCCGCGTGCGAGATGCCGAGGGTGTACGGCGAGCTGAGAGGGTTTCGCAGAACCGACTGCATCACTCCGCCCGCAATAGCGAGCCCCGCGCCGGCGACGCAGGCCGCAAGCACGCGCGGCAGCCGGATGTTCCAGATGATTGTCGACGCGTCGCCGGGCCGGCCGGTCACCAGGGCCACTACGACCTCGGTGATCGGGATTGTCACGCTGCCGACCGAGATGGAGACGCAGGCGAGGGTAAGGAGGATCACGAGACAGGCGGCCAGAAAGAGCCGCTTTCCGCGAAGGTACCCGGCGTAGCGCGAAGCGACAGGGCCGGCTTGGAGGTCAATGTGCATGACGGGGATACGGGTTACCGCTCCTTCTGGGCGACGGTCATCTCGGAGGTCCCGTCCACGGGTACGACCGCGAGGACCGAGAAGCCGTTCTCCTTGAGTGCCCGGTGGTACTCCTCGAGCGGGACGCTGTGCGAGAAGGTATATCGCGACTGCTGTTTCTCCACGCCTTCGAAGGTCCAGAGGTTCCACTCGAGGTCGCCAAGCGGGTCCGTGGTCTCACTATCGATCCCCTGCTTGTTCAGGAAGAGGCCGCCGAGGCGGAGGGCGCCTGCGATCTTCGGGATAAGCCGGGGGTCCTTTCCGCCGGGGTTCGAGGATGAGAAGACGATGTCGAACGGCCCGGGCAGGGGGTCCGTATTGAAGTCCCCAGCAACGATCGAGACCCGGTCGGCCCGGTACCGGGCGATGAACTCCTTCGTCGCCTCTGTAACGGCCGGCAAATCGAAGACCGTGGCGCGGAGGTCGGGGTTTCTCTGGCAGAACGCGATGGAGTAGAGCCCGTGGCCGCCGCCGAGGTCGAGGAGGGTTTTGGCCTCCCCGAGCTCCGGGAGATTGGCGACGAGTTCAGTCACGTGCTGGACGAGCCCGCACCGGGCATGTTCGGCCATGGACGGTATCACGGTGTGGCGGAAGAACCTCTCGCGCGGCAGCACCTCGGGCCCCTCGCGGAGGAGCCGCGGGAGTTCCCGCCAGCGCTCCGCGTGCCGACGCTGGAACGCGAGCATGCCGCGGATGGCGTACGGACTGTCCGCGGCGAGGAAGGCGTCGGCCTCGGGGCCATTCCTGAAGGCCGTCCCCTCGCGGATGAGCAGTCCGTGGTCCGCGAGCGCCTCGCAAAGGAGGGTCATCTCGTGTGGACGCGAGCCGAGGGCGTCCGCAAGGTCCACAGCGGTCATGGAGACACGGAGCCGGTCGAAGAGTCCGAGCTCGACCGCCCCGATCACCGCGTAGTAGAGGCGAAGGCCGGCGAAGGCCTCGTCGAGGCAGGGGAGGGGCAGCTCGCCTTCCATCGCGAACGGCGGCCGTTCGATCAGGTCGCGAGCGCCGGCCGAACCGATCATCCCCTGCTCACCCCGGCAAAGGGTCCGAAGCCGCCGAAGATCGCCTGCATGCCCTCATACGCGGGGCCTCCGTCAAGCTCCCGGTAGATCTCGTCCGCCTTCTGGGCGGGGTCGAGGTCCGCGAACTGCTGGGGGTAGAGGGTCTTGCCGATGAAGTAGGCGTCGGCGAGGACAGTGTCGTAGTTGTTCGCGTACCAGTTGTAGGGCATGACCCCGTAGACCCGGCCGGCCTTCACGGCGTCGAGAGACCCGAGGACTGGGTCGCGGAGGTCGGCCTCGACCAGTGTCGCGCTCGCCTCGTCGATGAAGATCACGTCGGGGTTCCACTCAATAAGTTTCTCCTTGTCGATCATAACCTGGCCGGCGACGCCCGTGTCGGTCGCGACGTTCTTTGCGCCTAGCAACATGAAGGGGGCGTACGCGGGGTCCGTCGAGAGAAAACCGTGAGCGCCGTTGAACGCGACGCCGCCGATATAGACCCGGGGCCGCTCACCCACCGGGATATCGCGGGTCCTGCGCTGGAGGTCGTCGATGGTCGCGTTGATGTATGCGAGCACCTCTTCGGCGCGCTCCTCCCTATCGAGGGCCTTGCCCATGGTCCGCAGCGAGCCGTAGAACGCGGCGCGGTTCGCGCCGAGGTCGCCCGTGACGAGCGCGACTACGGGCGCGCCGGCCTTCTCCTGGAGTGTCTGGGCGTCCTTTGCCGTGGCGAAGGTGACGAAGACCACGTCAGGCTGCCGGGCCATGATCAGCTCGGGGTCGCCGGTGATGCGGCCGGCCGTGGGGAGGTTCGCGAGGCTGGGGTTGGCCAGCAGGTACGGCCGGTCCTCGCCAGAGGGCATCCCGGGAGCGCCGGCCGTCATCGGCTGCCGGTCGCGCTCGTCCACGGCAACGACCATCTCCGAGGCGTTCAGGTAGACGAGCATCCTGAGTGAGCCGGCACCAACGCCGATGACCCGCTCCGGGGTCGCATTCAGAGTGACGGCCCGATTCGTCATGTCCGTGAGGGTGGTGGTGCCGTTATCCGGGGATGCTGCCGGGGCCGTGCTCGTGCAGCCGGCCGCGAGAATCGCGGCGGTGACCAGCATGCCGATCAGGAGGAGGTATCGAGGATTGATCATACGATAATCAGATTTCGTATGATCATATAGTATTTATTGATTCTTTTTCATGTTTTTCTCAGACTAAAGGTGAGATTCGTAGAAAATAGATCCTCCCGCCAATCCTGCGGTACAGGTGGCGTAGGAGGCGTCAGCGAAAGATGAGGAGGAGTGAGAAATCAGAGAGAAGCGGCCTGTCGCTCCTCTTCTGTGAGGTGTTCGAGCACGTCTGCCACGGGTCCGATCTTGATGATCT
>CAYWVY010000007.1:0-53805 GCA_964461885.1 uncultured Methanospirillum sp.
ACGGGGAGCACTGACGAATGAAAAAAGTCACGGAGGAAAATTAGCGAAGTACTGGGGGCGCGCGCGCAACCGCGCCACAAGCCGAAAGCGCCCACACGTCGCGACCGCAGTTTCCACCACCAGCGGCCCGAATATGTTGAAAATTCGTTCGCACGCCACCTGGCTGACGGCACGCTCACGGACGACGACGACGCCCTGCTCCGCAAGTGGATCGACGAGATCATGACCCAGAACGATCTCAGCGTTGCCCGGGTGAACAAGCTCTCGTTCCAATTGGTCACGTGGCGCCGGTTCATCGGACTGTTCCGCACGAACACCATCGCCGACATCAACGCGGGGATCCGCGCGCCGAAGACAGCGCCCTCCGGCAGGCGATTCTTCGGCGAGAACCTGCCCGCACGTCCGCGCCTGGATGGACGCAACCCATCGGCGGGTCAAACGCCCGGGAAACCGTATAAATGGAATACTATCCACGATCTCATCGGCCTGTTAAAGCGGTTCTACCTCTGGATGATCGAGGAAAAAGATTCAAAGATCAACCCGAAGTATCTCCACCAAATCAAGGTACCTGCCAGGGACCGGATGACAACGACGGTTGATATGATCGTGAATCCCGACGACGTTCGCGAGATGAGTTATCCCTTCTTTGACAAGGCAGGTCGAGAATACCGGTGCGTTTCCGAGCTCCGCAGCATCGACCAGCATCGACGCCCCGTTCGGCGCATGGACAAGGATCGAGTCCGCCTGCCCGACGTCGAGGAAGGTCAGGGTGAGCGTATCGGCCTCGTAGGGGGTCGAGGGACCAGTGCCGCAGAGGGCGAGGCCCATGAGGAGGAGCAGTTCGGCGCATTGAAGACCAGTGGGATGTGATGACGATATGATACGAAAAAAGGTTTCGCTAATTCATCTGGAATAGAGAACAGTGCCGCCCCGGCTGATCGTTAACAGAACCCTCGTGCTCGACACGTCCCGACCGCGGTCGGCCTGGAGGACCGGGTTCAGAGCGCCAGCACCGGGGACGTCACGGACCGGCTACCGCCCGCTATCGAAGCGGGGCGCGTCCGGCACGTCCTGCACGACCCGGAGCGATCGCCGTTGAAGTGTCCCTGCCGTCACCCGCAGTGCCGGCTCCGGCGGTCCGTGCCGACAGCAGGGGGATGGGCGGGAAGCAGGCCTAGTCGAGATCGATGTGACAGTTCAACCACTCGCTGTCGTATCGCGGTTCGAAACGGTCGTAGAACCGGCGCGCGGTCTCGTTCCATTCGAGCATCTGCCAGGTGACACCCGCATAGCCCCTGTCGCGGGCCTCGGCGAGGGCGGCCTCGAAGAGCTTGCGGCCGATCCCCCGTCCGCGCCGCGAACCCGTCACGACGATGTCCTCGAGGTAGAGCCTGCAGCCGGTCCAGGTAGAGAACCTGACGTACCAGAGGGCGAAGCCGACCACGACACCTCCCTCGTCGGCCACCACGGCCTGCCATACCGGGCACGGGCCGAAGCCCGCCTCCTCGAAGCGGATGGGGGAGATGGTGACCGCGTCAGGGGCCCGTTCAAAGGCCGCGAGCTCGCGCACGAGCTCGAGCAGGCGGGGGCAGTCCTCGCGACCCGCGGGGCGGATGACGGCTTCTCTCATCACGATAAGGTAGGTCGTCGCACAGGTTAAGGGGACGCTCGAGAACGCTCCAGCCTCACCCGAGCCTGAACCCGTGCCCCGTGAAGACCGCGATCAGCCGGTCCCCCTGGCGGACCTCGACACGATAGAGGGAGACCGACGGCGTCCCGGAGACGCACCGTGCAGTGGCCGTCAACGGCCCGTTCGCAGGGGAGAGATAACAGATCTCCGCCGCGAGCGCCACCTCCGGGCCGGCGAGGTTCGCGGCACACCCGAAGGCGTGATCGGCGAGCGCGAAGATCGCGCCGCCGTGCACCGCACCGTTCCGGTTAAAAATGCCCTCGCTGTCCATCGCGACAGTGACCGCACCGTCCTCGACCGAGATCACGCGCAGCCCCAGGGTCCGGGCGAACCCGCAGTCGTCGAACGAGACCACAACCCCGGCCGTCTCGGCGTCCAGATCGTTCATGTGTGCTCCTGCGAGGGTACTGGTAAACGGATGGAGAGCGTCAGGCGAGCGAGACCTCCCAGAGCCCCGTGGCCTCCACGTTGAGGAGGTACTGGCCGGTCGTCGACACTGAGACACCCTTCGAACCCGAGTAGGGGCCTTCGATCGGGGGGATCAGGACCGTCTCTCCCGAGCCGACCAGGGTGACAGAGAAGTTGCCCGCACCCGTGGTGGAGCAGGTGAAGATGGCCACCCCCTCGTGCAGGGTGAAGGGCGGGGTCGCATGAGTGCCGTTGCCCTGGAAGGTGCGGGACTCCTGCGTGGGCATCGGTGTCGGAGTCGGGACAGACGTTGTCGGCGTCTCTGTCGGGACCTGCGTTGTCGACACGGTCTCGACGGTTGTTACGAGGACCTCCGGGGAGACGTTCGCGGCCGGAGCCGCCGTCGTGACCGTCGCGGGCGCAAAGGTCGGTGCCACAGTGGGGGTGAAGGCGTCCGAGATCGTGACCGTCCACGTCCCCGAGCCGAACGGCCAGACCTCGAGCCGGTACGTCCCGGGGACAGCCACCCGGATGACGATCATGGCGGGCTGCGGCCCCGCGGTGGCGATACCGATCGCGGTGCCAGCTGCGTTCCGGAGCTGGGCCATGGTGAGCACCCCCGCGGTCATTCCCACCTGGATCGTCCCGGCATCGAGCGCGAACGGCTCCGTCACGTAGGTACCCTCGCCGGACCAGGAAAGGTTCCCCGTCCGCCCCGATGCGCTGGTCGGCACGGGTGATAGCGGTGCCGGCGTCGCCGGAATGAACGGCGTCCGGAGCTGGCTCCCCGGGTCGCCGCCGGCGTTCTGGATGTAGCGGTCGAGGGTCTTAACGACGAGCACGGTCTCGTTCGGCCGCGGGGTCACGTTCCCCGATGCATTCGCGGCCCGGGGGACCGCGATACGCTCGGGGGCCGCGGACGTCGGGGTTGACGAAGCCCTGACCGTGAAGGCCGTCACCGTCGGGGACGGGAGCGGGCCGACGTCAGCCGCCTGCGCGGAGACACCGGTTGCGCCGCCCTGTCCCTGGCCCGCGAGCAGGATGCCGGCGAGGAGGACGATGAAGACGACAGCCAGAGCTCCGACGAGGCGCCGGTTCGAGAGGAGACGTCGCATGCGGGCGACCGCCGACGTCTCCGAGACAGGGTCCCCGCACTGCGGGCAGTACCCTGCATCCGGCGACGGCAGGGCGGCGCCACAGTGCGGGCATGTGTTGGCCGCTGCCACGGTGGGGAGCGGAGCGGGCGCCACGGCCGCTACCGGAGCCGACGTGGCAGGAGACGGGGCGATCTGGATCGGCGTCACCGGCTGAACGAAGCCTCCCCGCGGACCCGCGTAGGTCCGCATATTGACCTTGCAGTGTGGGCAGAGCGACCATTCGGGGCGGACTTCGGTGCCGCAGTTAGGACATTCGGCCACGGTTAGACCTCGTTACGAACATTATAGCACGAGCGAAGAATAAAAAGCTGTCATTTGTAATCGGCGAACTCAAGGCGGCCGAAACGACGGCAGTCCCGATTTTCGAGGTGCCTCCGGTGCCGGACGTGCGTTTAAAGGGTGGCCGCCGTGCGGCCCGGGAAGAGAGAAGAGGGCGGGGTGGCCCCGCCCCATAGTTCATTCGCGATCAGGACTCGAGTGCCTTCGCCACGGACTCGGGCATCGCCTGCTTGACCTCGGGGGGCATGTGCTGAGCGATCCAGGTGCGGTTCACCATGAGTTCGTAGAGGATCGCCGCGAAGACGACGAGGCCGACCATCGCGACGATGAGCCCGACGAACCCCATCATCGAGTCGTTCTGGTTGTGTATAATTCCCATGGACGTTCCTAACACCCTTTTCGGCATTAAATGGTTCGCCTGTTCGTCACCACGAACGCAGTCGCAGCCCATGTGCCATTCTCGGGACGGTGCCCGAACCGGGGCCTGACCGGGTGCAGGGGCAGGGGCAGATGCTGGCCGAACCAGGTTCTGCGGGTCAGGAGCAGGTAGAGCGTGACCGTCGCGACGACGATGCCGATCGCTACGGCGATCAGACTCGTTCGATCGTCATCCAGGGAGATCATGCCCACCCGCGAGTACGCGGGGGAGATGTATTTTCCTCCCGGGGCTGTCCTGAATCGGAACGGTTTTGGTGGGACAGGCCAACCTTCTGACCGCGATGAGATCCCGATTGATCCCGGTCGTCCTCGCGGGCCTTGTCCTGCTCGCCCTGCTCCCGGTGGGAGCGACCGCAGACGAGAATGCAGACAGTCAACTCGACCAGGTGACCGACCTGATGCGCGTGGGCCTGATGGACGAGGCGCTGGCGGACCTCACGGCCATGCAGGATGCGAATCCCGATCACCTCCGCTCCTGGTTGGTACGGGGCCTTGTCCTCGGGTACATGGGACGCGCCGACGAGGGTCGCGCCGAGGCGAATGCACGGCTCGCGGCCGACCCCGCGGACGGCGGGGGCCTCGCTCTCACCGTCGGCCTCGCCATCGCCGAAGGCGATGTCTCGACCGCGAAGGAAGTCTCCGCCCGGCTCGCGGCCGCTCATCCCGAGTCCGCCGATGCCTGGGACATTCGTGGGGGAGTGCTGTCCCTCGAGAGTGGAGAAACGGCGGCCCGTGAGGCCATGGCCTCGTTCGACCGTGCGCTCGCGATCGACCCGCAACACATCGACGCCCTCATCAACCGCGGTGAGCTGGCCGGGCCGACCGATCCGGACGAAGCCGAACGCTTCCTCCGCCGTGCGGTCGAGGCTCGCCCCGAATCCACCGATGCGAATGACGCATGGGCCACCTTCCTCATCGGCCAGAACCGGACCGCCGATGCGATCGAGGCCTTCGACCAGTGGCTTGGGAAGCAGCCCGGTAACCCTATTGCGCTGATGGGCAAGGCGAGCGTCCTCGCCGTCAAGGGCCGGTACGACGAGGCCCTCTGGCTGGTCGAGAACGTCGTCCGCGATGACCCCGGGAACCGGGACGGCCTCTACCTCAAGGGGGAGCTGCTCTTCGAGCTCGGCCGTCTCGACGAAGCCGTCGAGGCCATGAGCGACCTGCTCGAACAGTACCCGGGCGACGAGGACGCCGAGGCCCTCCGCAGCGAGGCCGCTGCCGCGGTCCAGTCCACCGCGGGCGGCGGGAATGCAACCCGCTCCGCGACCACGCCCGCTGCCGGTGCCTCTGCGCCTCTGGCCGCTGCCCTTCTTGCGCTTGCCGCCCTCGGGGTAATCCTCCGGCGCCGCCGGTAGGCCGATCACCCGCTCTTTTTCAGACGGTTGAGCACCGGTTCGAGCGATGCCGCGAGCACGGCGTACGACGGATCCGGGTCGACTCGGGCGGGCGGCTGAACGGGGCCCTCCTCCGCGCCGGGCTCGTGGACGAGGTCCACCTGCTCGTCTGCCCCTGGCTCGCGGGCGGGTCGAGCCCGCGCTCGCCGTTCGTCGCCGACGATCTCGCGCCCGGCGCCACGGGGACACCGCTCGAGCGGGTCGCAGTTGAGTCGTTCGACAACGGGCCCGTCCTCCTCTCCTATCGCGTCGCACGGTGAAGGAGCGGAAGTACCGGTCTCTCTACCCCGGATAGCCGGCGTAGCGGTCGGTGACAGCCCGGCGGACGGAGGTTTCCGACGGGCGGCGACGAGCGGGCTCCGTTCGCATCTGCCAACCGTCCTCTGCACCGGGCGAAGGCGTCTCACTGACGACGGGGTATCTCGAGCGCCGCGTCCAGGCCGCGGCCGGACAGAGAGAGACCCCGGATCGTCAGGACTGCACCCCCGGCCGTCCCTGCCGATCAACCAGGGCCCGACCCCGGGCAAAGCAGTACTTCGCCTCGTCGTCCTGCCCGAGCCGGGCGAGGGCGAGACCCCTGTCGTGCCATGCCCCCGCATTCAGCGGATCGATGTCGAGGGCCCGGGTGAACGCCTCCACCGCCTCCCTGAGACGGTTGAGCCGGGCGAGGCAGGCCCCGCGGCTCAGGAGCACCGCTGGGACGGACTCATTGATGGCGAGCACGCGGTCGAAGTGTTCGAGGGCCTCCTCGAAGCGCCCCAGGTCCGCGAGCGCGATCCCGAGATTGTTGAGCGCCTTCGGATAGCACGGCTCGATCGCGACGACCGACTCGTAGCACGCGATCGCGTCCTCGAGCAGGCCCTGGGCGTAACGGACGTTCCCGAGGACGAACCGGGCCTCTGCGTGGCCGGGCGCAAGTCGTTCGGCCTGCTCGAGCGAGGTGGCCGCCTGCTCGTACTCGCTGAACCGGTAGAGAACGAGTCCCTGCACGAACCAGGCATCGGCCTCGAGCGGGGCCGCCGCGATCGCCGCCGAGCAGCAGTCGAGCGCCTCGGGAAGGCGGCCGATCCGGTCGAGCGCCGAGGCCCGGAGCAGGAGCAGGGGCGGGTCGGTTATCCCGTCGGTCAGCTCCAGCACCTCCGGGTACCGGCCGAGGGCGGCGGCCCGCGCGGCGTCGGGGGTCATCGGAGTACCAGTTCTTCGACCCCGCCCGTGGCCGTATCGAGGATGGCGACCGTCGGGTCGGCGGCGAGGATGCCCGAAGCCGTGCCCGGGTTGACCACGAGCGTCCGGCCGTGCCGCTCGGTCGCGGCCCGGTGCGAATGGCCGCGGACCACGTAGTCGAAGCCCTGCGAGGCCACGAGCGCTTCATAGAGTTCACGCTGGTGCCCGTGGAGGAGGGCGATCGTGCACCCGTCGGCCTCGATGCGCGCGAAGTCGCCACGCAGGTCGAGGTGATCGTGCTCGGCGAAGCGCTCCGCGAGGAGTGCACGGTCGCCGTCGTTATTGCCGAGAACGCCAACGAGCGGGTCTGAGAGCGCGGCCAGCCAGGGGACGACGAACGGCGAGACGTAGTCGCCGGCGTGGAGCACGAGGTCGAGGTTTGCGCGGTTGAACCGCGTGACGGCGGATTCGACCCGTCGCTGCCGGTCGTGGCTGTCCGAGATGATCCCGATCCGCATGATAGACCGGGATTGGCACGGACCAAAGATATGGGTTTCCTCAGGACGGCCGGGAGGCGGTCGCGTTCGGGGGCCCTTCGATCGCCGTGACGTCGACGTGTGCGATCCGTTCGAGCCGGTACGACTCGAAGGTTGCCCGATCCCGGGCCAGGCGCATCACGAAATCACCGGACGGGTAGACGTATGCCCAGCCGTCGGACGCGGGCAGCACGAGTGTATAGACGTACTCGTCCAGCTGCGGCTGGTACTCTACGATCGCGATGGCGGCGCCGTCGGGCGTGCCGTTCGGGTCGTCGAAACCGGCTTCGGCGAGGTCGCCGCGGAGCAGGTCACCGGGCGCGTACCGCGTATCGGCCGGCGTGGGGGTCGGCACCGCCGGCGGGGACGGCTGGAGGCACCCGGCGACCAGGATCGCGAGGACCAGGGCGAAGGCCATGATTAGTAGACGCATATGCATCGGTACTGAGGCCATCCCATATGAAGCCCGTCGCGCCGGACCCTGACGCCCGTGGGACTCCGCGCACTCATCTACCCGGGTCGCCCACGAGAGTGGTGCCGCCATGACCGAGGAACGGATCCCGATATGGACCATCTCCTGTGTGATCCGGCTCTTGCAGCGGGCGCTTCGCCTCTATAACAAGCAGGGGTTGCTCGTGCCTGCCGGAAAGGACCTCTGCACTGGGTGCCGCTCCTACACCTTCGACCAGATCAGTCGCGGTATGACGATCGGCCACAGGGTTTCGCTCGGATTCGGCCTCGCCGAGGTCGGCGCCCTGCTCGACGCCCGGGGCGCGAGCGACCGGGAGAGAGTCCGGAGGCTCTCCGCGCGGCGGCCAGCGGTCCGGACCGAGCTCGGAGGGCTGGCGGCGATCGAGGCGGCTCTCGCCCGCGGCGAGGCCGACCAGGAGGGATTTACGATGTCGATCAGCAAACTGGTCATCTCGGAGATCCCGGCCATGCGCGTGCTCTCGCGCAGGGACACGGGCACATACGGCGAGACGATCACGCGCCTCGTCGGCGAGATCTGCGCAACGCTTGCGCCGGGGAACGGCCAGGAACCGGCGTTCCGCGTCGCCGGCCCGATCATGACCCTCTACCACGAACCCAGGTGCCGGGAGCAGGAGGCGAAGATCGAGGTCGCGCTCCCGGTAGCGGGCCGGGTCGAGATCGACGACCCCGCCCTGGAACTCCGGACGCTGCATGCGATCCACGTCGTCTCGGCCCTCTGCACCAGGCCGTACCCGGAGATCTGGCCGGCCCACGAAGCGGTCTTCAAGGCCATGCAGACCCTCGGGCTGGAGTGCAGGGAGCCGCCCCGCGAGGTCTACCTGAACGACCCGGCACGACCCCCGAGCAGGAGCTGATGACCGAGATCCAGTACACGGTCGCCTAGACCTCGCGTATCCCGGTCTCGGCGATCTCGAACTCGAACCGTCCCCCCTCGGGGCGGGAGCGGTGCTTGGCCAGCACGGCCCGCCGCCGCCCGTCGAGCTTCTCGAGCCGGACGATCGCCTTCGAGATGTGCTCGAGGGCCGTCCCCCCGAGGCCGACCACGCGGTCCCTGCCCGGGTCCATGTAGACCTGGTTCGTCACCAGCACGGGCAGGTCGTGGCGGCGGGAGAGCCCGAGGAGGTGGAGCATCTGGCGGGTCAGCAGGCGCATGGCCTCGTTGTCGTCCAGGTCCTCCTGGCGGTAGAGCGCCGTCGCCGAGTCGACCACGATCAGGGCCGCCGGACGGCTCCGGAGGATGGCGTCCGCATTCGCGATCATCACGCCCTGCTCAGCGAGGTCGAGCGGCTCGTACAGAAAGAGCCGCTCGGCGAGGGTGTCGGCATCGTCGCCGGCGATCTGCCGGAGCCGCTCGGCCGAGAAGCCCTCGGTATCGATGTAGACGACCGATCGGCCCGTGCGGAGTGCCTGGACGGTCGCGAGCACGGCGAGCGTGGACTTCCCCGTCGCGGCCTCGCCGTAGAGCTGGGTGATCACCCGGTGCTCGTACCCGCCCCCGAGCAGCCGGTCGAGGGCCTCGCTCCCGCTCGGGAGCCGTTCAGTGCTCATCGGTCACGTCCCCTGCCGCGTTTCGCTGTCCGGTCGCCTCGTCCACCGCCCGCGCCACCTCCCGGAGCGGAAGGCCGAGGTCCCGGGCCCAGGCCCGCACCTGTTCGAATTCGGGCTTGGAGGTATATATCTTGCCCTCGACCAGCCCCCGCTTCACGTCGATCGTCCGCGTCTCGGACCCGATCGTGACCTCGACCGGCTCAACCGTCCGCTCCGCCACGAGCCGGTGGACGTACGGGGCCGACCGGACCCCGAGGGTGCCGAGCTCCTCCGCGAGGACCCGGGCGAGGGCCGCCCCGTCCCCGGGCAGGCAGACGACCCGGACCAGGTAGCCCATCCGTCCCTTCTTCATCAGGGCCGGGAGCGCCTGGGCGTCGCGGGCGCCGTCCTCCATGACGCGGGCGAGCGCGTGTGCCAGCACCTCGCCGGTCACGTCGTCCACGTTCGTCTCGAGCACCTCGACGTAGTCGTCGTGAAAGGCGTTCGACTCGACTACGAGGACCCGCAGCACGTTCGGCCGGCCCGGCGGGTCGCGGGACCCCGCGCCGTACCCGGCCGCCACGATGGTGACTGGCCCGAGCGACCGCCAGGAGACCGTCACGATCTCGGTGAGGATGGCCGCGCCCGTCGGCGTCACGAGCTCGCCGTCGGTGTCCGGCTCGAGCCTCGTCTCGACCCCTGCCCCGGTGAGGAGCGCGACCGTCGCCGGCGCGGGGAGGGGATACGTGCCGTGCGCTCCTGCAACCGTGCCCGGCCCGAGTGGGACGGGCAGGACCGCGACACCATCGACTGCGAGCGAGACGAGAGCCGTCGCGACCCCGAGCACGTCCGCGATCGCGTCGTCCGCTCCGACCTCGTGGAAGTGGACCAGGTCGTCGCCGTGGACCTGCGCCTCCGCGGCGGCCAGTCGGCGGAAGACGCGTTCGGCGAGCGCGATCGCGGCGTCGGGGGCGTCCGCCCCCGCCACCCGCTCCAGCACCTCGTCGAGGGTCCGGCACGAATGTCCGGCGTGCGTCACGACGCGGACCGCCCGGATACCCGCCCGGTCCACGAACTCGACCCCGGGCTCGGCAACGACCGAGGTCATCGCGCGGCGCACCGCGTCCCGATCGGCCCCGACGGCCAACAGCCCGCCGATCAGCATATCGCCCGCCGCGCCCGCGACGGGGTCGATCATCAGGATGCGCATTCACCAGTACTTATAAATGAAGGCATAAAAGATGTAAGGTGCATATGCCGGAAACCTATCTCAAGGTGGACAGTGCTTATCCCGAGGACCAGGGTGGTGGCAAGGCCCGGCTCGACCCCGAGACGATGAACCAGCTCAGGGTTTCGCCCGGCGACATCGTCCTGATCGAGGGAAAGCGCCGCACCGTGGCCAAAGTCTGGCGCGCGCTGGTCACGGACTGGAACCAGGGGAAGATCCGGATCGATAATATCACGCGGGCGAACGCGGGGGTCTCGCTCGGCGACCGGATCCGGGTCGCGAAGCTGACCGAGGAGATCGAGGCGCGGCGGGTCGTGCTCGCGCCGCCCGTGGACCTCCCGTCCAACATGCCGATCAACCTGGACCACGCGATAAGCTCGCTGATCGACTTCCCGGTCGTGGAGGGCGACTCCGTCCCGATCCGGCAGGGGTTCCCGTTCATGCAGCCGCAGATCGTCGCGTTCAAGGCGATCACGGTCGAGCCCGAGGAGGCCGTCATCATCTCCAAGAACACCGAGATCGAGTTCTCGGACAAGCCGGCGGCAGGCTTCGAGGGGGCCCGGCAGATCTCGTACGAGGACATCGGCGGGCTCAATTACGAGCTCCAGCGGGTCCGCGAGACGATCGAACTCCCGATCCGGCACCCCGAGCTCTTCCGCCGGCTCGGGATCGAGCCGCCGAAGGGCGTGCTCCTGTACGGCCCGCCCGGCACGGGCAAGACCCTGATCGCCAAGGCCGTCGCGAACGAGTCCGGGGCACATTTCATCGCGATCGCCGGGCCCGAGGTGATCTCGAAGTACTACGGCGAGTCCGAGCAGCGCCTCCGCGAGGTCTTCGAAGAGGCCCGCGAGAACGCGCCCGCGATCATCTTCATCGACGAGCTCGACTCGATCGCACCGCGCCGGGAGGACGTCACGGGCGAGGTCGAGCGGCGGGTCGTGGCGCAGCTCCTGACCATGATGGACGGGCTCGAGGAGCGGGGTGAAGTTGTCGTGATCGGCGCGACAAACCGGGTCGATGCGATCGATCCCGCGCTTCGTCGGCCCGGACGGTTCGACCGCGAGATCGAGATCGGCGTGCCGACCGAGAAGGACCGGATCGAGATCCTGAAGATCCACACCCGGGCCATGCCCCTCAGAGAGGAAGTGAAACTCGACGACATCGCGCAGCAGACCTACGGGTTCGTCGGCGCGGACCTGGCTGCGCTCGCCCGCGAGGCCGCGATACGGGCACTCCGGCGGAAACTCCCAGAGTTCGATCTCGAAAAAGACGAGCTCACCGAGGAGGAGCTCGAGCAGCTCCATGTCGAGCCCCGCGACTTCCGCGACGCGCTCCGCGACGTCGGGCCGTCAGCCATGCGTGAGGTGATGCTCGAGGTCTCGCACGTCACCTGGACCGACGTCGGCGGGCTCGACGAGGCGAAGGAGGAGGTCCGGGAGGCCGTCGAGTACCCCCTGACCGACCACGAGCGCTTTGACCTGATCGGCATCCGCCCGCCGCGTGGCGTGCTCCTTTACGGCCCGCCCGGCACGGGCAAGACCCTGATCGCCAAGGCTGCGGCCTCGGAGTCGGGCGCGAACTTCATCCCGATCCGCGGCCCCCAGCTCCTCTCGAAGTGGGTGGGCGAGTCCGAGCGGGCCGTGCGCGAGGTCTTCCGCAGGGCCCGGCAGGTGGCGCCCTCGATCATCTTCTTCGACGAGCTCGACGCCCTCGCCCCCTCACGCGGCATGGACACGGGGACGCACGTGATCGAGTCCGTTCTCAACCAGATCCTGACCGAGATGGACGGGCTCGAGGACCTCAAGGACGTGGTCGTGATGGGCGCGACAAACCGGCCCGACATCGTGGACCCGGCCCTGCTCCGTGCCGGACGGTTCGACCGGCTCGTCTACATCGGTGAGCCGGGGCGCGATGGGCGCCGGCAGATCCTGGAGATCCATACGCGCGGCAAGCCGATCGAGGGGTCGACGATGGAGGAGGTGCTCGCGTTCACCGAGGGGTACGGCCCGACCGAGCTCGAGCGCTTCGTCGAGCTGCTCGGCATGGAACGCACCTTCAACGTTGCTGACGCGCGTGAGGCCGACAAGAAGGTTCGCAAGGAGATGGAAGAGGCTCGCACGGCGATGGAGGAATCCCGCAGGGCTTCGGGCCAGATAGAGGCCCCCGCCGAGAGCGGATTGGCTGCGTACGAGCGGCGGCAGGAGCTCAGCAAGGCCTTCGCCGAGAAGAGACTCCGGCTCGAGGACCCGGTACGCGAAAGCCTCCTCGACGACCTCGCAACCCGGGCCGAGGGCTATGTCGGATCGGACATCGAGGCCCTCGCCCGCGAGGCCGGGATGTACGCGCTCAGGGCGCGTGCGCCGATGCTCACGCGGAAGAACTTCGACGAGGCCCTCGCCAAGGTCCACCCGACGATGAACGAGAACATCCGGACGTACTACGGGAAGATCCAGCAGCACTTCAAGGGTGGTCTGCCGAAAGAGGCCCAGCCCCCCGAATACCAGTAACCCTTTTTTCCCCGTCTGCACCCGGACAGACGGGAGTCCAGCAGCAGCTCGAGCCTGAACGACAGGGGGCCAGCAGCGCGGTGGGGGCGAGGCCCGAGCGCCCCTGCTTCCAGCGGTGACCAGACCACCCTTCACCGACCCTGCCAGGCCCGCCCCCGGTTCACATGCGGCATCCGCCGGTAGATGAAACAGTGCGATGCACCGCAAGGGCCAAACGGGCGGGCCGCCTGTACTCCGGACGGTGATCTCCGTGGACCCGATGCTCGGCTATATCGTCACGCTCCTCCTGGTCGGCGCCGTCGTCGGCGTTGCCAGCGGGCTCTTCGGTGTCGGCGGCGGCTTCCTGATGGTCCCGGCCCAGTTCTGGGCGCTCGGGCTGCTCGGGGTCGACCCCGAGATCGCGCTCCGTACCGCGTTTGGCACCAGCCTCGCGGTCGTGATTCCGACCGCCGCCTCGGGCACGTGGGCCCACGCGTGCCGGCAGTGCATCCGGTGGGACGCCGTGAAGTGGATGGGGCTGTCGGCCGGGATCGCAGCGCTCGCCGGCGCCGCCCTCTCGACCGGGATCCCCGGGCGCCCCCTCGAGATCCTCCTCGGGCTCGTCCTCTGCGGAGCCGCGGTCCAGCTCCTGGCGCAGCGCTCATCGTGCGACGCCGGGAGCGAGGAGCGGGGTCTCTCGCCAGCCGGGTACCTCGCCATCGGGGTCCCCGGGGGGCTCCTCTCGGGGCTGCTCGGCATCGGGGGCGGGATCGTAGTCGTCCCTCTCCTGAGCCTCCTCCTCCGGTACCCGGTCCGCGCGGCCATCGGTACCTCCACGCCCGTGATCCTCTGCGCGGCCGTCGGCGGCGTCGCGGGGTACGCCCTCACCGCGCCGGCCGGTCTCCTGGCCCTTCCCTGGTCGATCGGCTACGTCAACATCCCGAGCGCCCTCGCCCTTGCGATCGCCTCCGTGCCGATGGCACAGCTCGGCGCCCGGGTCGCGCACGCCTGTCCGACGCGCCTCCTGCGCCAGGCCCTCGTGGCAACGATGGTCCTGTTCGGCCTCCTCATGCTCGACCTGCCCCGCCTCCTCGGGTTCTAGGGTGTGCGGACCACGAGCAGCCGCGCCTCGATCATCTCCTCGATCGCGTACCGCGGCCCTTCCCAGCCGATGCCCGAGGCGCCGGTGCCGCCGCAGGGCATCTGGTCCGCCCGGAACGCCGCGTCGTTCACGATCAGGGAGCCGGCACGGCACTCCTCGATGGCCCGCACGAGGGTCCCGAGGTCACGGGTGAAGAGCGACTGCTGGAGCCCGTACACCGAGTCGTTCGCGAGCGCCAGCGCGTCCACGAGCCGCTCGTACGGCGTGATCGTGACCACCTCGGGGCGAAGACCTCCTCCGCGTTCACGTGCACTGACGGCATCGTCCCGGTCAGCACGGTCGGCGCGAAGAGCGTGCCCGTCCGCGTGCCGCCGTACTCGCAGCGGGCGCCAGCCTCGACCGCCTCGCGGACCGTCGCTTCGGCCATCGCAGCCGCCGCCTTCGAGACCACCGGGCCGACCGCCGTGGCCGGGTCGCGCGGGTCGCCGACGGAGAGCGCCCGCGCCCCGCGACGATCCGGGCCAGCCCCTTGTCGTAGACCTGGGCGTGAAGAAAGACACGCTGCACCAAGAGGCAGACCTGCCCCGCGTTCGCAAAGCCGCCCTGGACGCACCGAGCGGCCGCCCGTTCGAGGTCCGCGTCGGGCTCGACGATCATGGCGGCGTTCCCGCCGTGCTCGAGTGTCGCCCGCTTCCGGCCGGCGAGGGCCTTCAGGTGCCACCCGACCTCCGGGCTGCCCGTGAACGAGACGAGGCCGATTCGCGGGTCGGCGGCCAGGCGCTCGGCGTCGGCGGTCGACGAGGGGACGACCGAGATCGCAGTGGGGGGGCAACCGGCTGCGAACGCCGGCCCGAGCTTGTGGCAGACCGTGCTGAGCGGGAAGTGGAACGGCGTGATCGCGAGCACGATCCCGACGGGGAACCGCCGGTAGACGCCCGTGCAGCCCTCTCCGCCCGGGGTCGAGTCAGGGTCGACGATCTCGCCGCCGAGCCGACACGCCTCCTCCGCCGAGATGCGAAGGGTCGCTGCGGCCCGCTCCACCTCGATACGGGCCATGCCGATCATCTTGCCGGCCTCGAGGACGATCGTCTGCACGAACGTATCGGCGTCGGCCTCGACGAGCGCGGCCATGCGCGCGAGGATCGTCGAACGGGCGTGGGACGGGAACGCCGCCATCTCCGCCGCGCCGGATTGGGCGGGGCGGATCCATACCAAGAGGTGGCGCTCCGATGATAATTCCCTTTGCTCTCTCCCGAGCGCCGTCGCCACCCCTAAATAGCCTCTCCACAGATCTTGTGCAGAGCCTATGCCGAACGTCACTGTCCTCCTCGACGCCCGCACGGTCCCCGAGGCCCGTGTCGCGCTCGTCCACCCGGCCCGGGGAGTCGAGCACACCTACGCATCCCTCCGTGCGGAGGCGAACCGCGTCGGCGCGGGCCTCGCCAAGCTCGGCGTCCGGAAAGGGGACCGGGTCTGCATCTACCTCGACTCCTCGGCCGAGTACCTGATCGGCTACCTCGCCTGCTGGCGGATCGGTGCGGTCGCGGTCCCGACCAATATCGTCTATAGGGAGGGGGAGCTTCGCCACGCGGTCTACGACGCGGGGGCCGTTGCCGTGATCACCGATCTGAACGGTGTCGGGGTCGTGCGGGCCGTCAGGAACGCCGTCCCCGGGCTCGAGCACGTGGTCGTGATCGGCGGGGCGGGACCGGGGGAGGTAGCCTGGGAGGAGTTTGACAAGCCGCCGGCGGGAATGCGCCCCGTACACTGCGACTTCGACGACCTCTGCCACATCCAGTACACGGCCGGGACGACCGGGAAACCGAAGGGAGCCATGCTCACCCACGGCGCCTGGACGGCCGCGCTCGACGCCGAAGGGGAGGCGCTCGCGCTCGGCCCGGGCGACGTCTACCTGGGGATCTACCCCATGGGTCACGTCGGCGTCTCCTGGGGGCTCGCCATCCTCCGGGCCGGCGGCACCTGGGTCATGATGGACCGGTACGACCTCGACGGGTACCTCGCCCTCGCCCGGCAGTACAGGCCGACCGTGCTCGCCGGCATGCCGCCCGTGATCCACGCGCTGGTCCACGCGGGCCCCGAGGCCGACGAGGCCCTCTCGTCGGCGCGGTTGATCATCTCCGGCGGAGGATCGCTCCTCCCGACGGTCTGGGAGGCCTTCGACAGGCGGTACGGCATCCCCGTCGCGAACGCGTACGGCCTCTCCGAGACGATCGTCTGCGGCTCGGGGACCGTGACCCTGCCGGCCCACCCCGCGCTCCACCGCGGGTACCGCTCGGTGGGTGTCCAGGTCGGGTACACCGAGGTCCGGATCGTCGACGCAGACGACCCGGGCCGCGAGCTTGCCGCCGGCGAAACCGGCGAGATCGCGCTCCGGGGACCGTCCGTGGCCCGCGGGTACTGGAACATGCCCGACGCCACGGCCGAGGTCTTCCGCGAAGACGGCTGGTTCCTCACCGGCGACATCGGGCATCTCGACGACGACGGCGTCCTCTTCGTCACGGATCGGAAGAAAGACATGATCATCATGTCGGGCTGGAAGATCTACCCGACCGAGGTCGAGGACGTCCTGATCGGGCACGACTCGATCGCGGACGTCGCGGTCTACGGGATCCCCGACGAGCGGCGCGGCGAGATCCCGGTCGCAGCCGTCGTCCTCACCGACGGGGCATCCCTCACGCTCGACGAGCTCCGGTCGTACTGCTCGTCACGGCTGGCCCCGTACAAGTGCCCGCGGCGGCTCGAACTCCTCGCGTCCCTGCCCCGGGTCCACGGGTGGAAACTCCTCCGCCGCATTCTGCGCGAGCGGACGACCTGACACCCCGTTTTTTTAGCCGAGCTCGACCACGACCTCGTGCTCCCGCTGGTCGTTGACCAGGTGGACCGCCTGGTCGGGCTGCTCGACACCGTCGACCACGACCGAGCGGACGCCGCAGGCCGTCGCTGTCGCCGTGAGCGTGCAGCGGTACACTGTCTCCTTGAACCGGTATCGGAGCACGAACCGGTCCCACCCGGGCGGCAGGCAGGGCGAGAACCGGAGCGTGTCCACGTCGAAGCGGAGCCCGATCAGCGACTCGAGCAGGAGCTGGTACACCCAGCTGGCCGACCCCGTCATCCAGGTCCAGCCGCCGCGGCCCATGTGCGGCGCGACTCCGTAGACATCCGCCGCGATCACGTAGGGCTCGACCCGGTAGACGCCGATCTCGTCCCGGCTCTGCCCGTGGTGGATCGGATTGACGAGGTCGAAGAGCGCCCACGCCCGGTCCCGGTCGCCGAGCGCGGCGAAGGCCATGATCGCCCAGATCGCCGCGTGGGTGTACTGACCGCCGTTCTCGCGGACGCCGGGGACGTAGCCCTGGATGTACCCGGGCGACGGGTCGGCGTGGTCGAACGGCGGCGTGAGGAGCGCAATCACGCCGGCGTCGCGCCTGACCAGGTGCCGGTCCAGCGCGTCCATGGCCGACCGTGCCCGGGCCGGCGCTGCTGCCCCCGAGAGCACCGCCCAGGACTGGGAGACCGAGTCGATCCGGCACTCCTCGTTCTCGGCAGACCCGAGCGGGGTCCCGTCGTCGAAGTAGGCGCGGCGGTACCACTCGCCGTCCCAGCCGGCCTTCTCGAGGTTCGCCGCGAGCCGGGTAGCCTCGGCCACGCAGCGCTCGGCAAAGGGCTCGTCCCCGCGCGCCCGTGCGACCCCCGAGAACTGGAGCAGGACCGTGTAGAGGAAGAACCCGAGCCAGACCGACTCACCCCGGCCCTGGATCCCGACCAGGTTCATCCCGTCGTTCCAGTCGCCCGACCCCATCAGGGGAAGGCCGTGCACCCCGAAGCGGAGACCGTATTCGATCGCCCGGACGCAGTGCTCGTAGAGCGTCCCCTGCTGCTCCGAGAAGGTCGGCAGGTCGAAGTACGCCTCCTCGCCGGGTTTGAGCTGCCGCCCCTCGAGATAGCGGACCCGCTCAGAGAGGATCCCCGTGTCGCGGGTCGAGAGGACGTACCGGCAGACGGCGTACGGCAGCCAGAGGTAATCATCCGAGCACCGGGTCCGCACGCCGCGGTCCGTCGGCGGGTGCCACCAGTGCTGGACGTCCCCCTCGACGAACTGGTGGCCGGCCGCGAGCAGCAGGTGCATCCGGATCAGGCGCGGCTCGGCGTGGAGCAGGGCCAGCACGTCCTGGAGCTGGTCGCGGAACCCGAACGCCCCGCCCGACTGGTAGTATCCCGAGCGGCCCCAGAGGCGCGAGGAGATCACCTGGTAGAGGAGCCAGCCGTTCAGGAGGTGGTCGATGGACCGGTCCGGGGTCTCGACCGTAACGGAGGAGAGGGTCCAGTCCCAGTATTTCCGGACCGATTCGAGCGAGGCGCGGGCCGGGGCCAGGCCCCGGTGCCGCTGGATCAGGGCCCGTGCCTCGTCGCCGCCGCGGCCCACGCCGAGGGTGAAGACGACCTCGAGGTCTTGGCCGTCCGCGATATCGAGCGGGACCTGGAGTGCGCCGCAGGGGTCGAGCCCTGCGCCGACCCGGCCCGAGAGGCGGACCCGGTCGAGGGCGGCCGGGTTGGCCAGCGACCCGTTTCGTCCCAGGAACTCGTGCCGGTCCCCCGTGGCCGTCCGGTTCAGCTCGTTCACGTCGAAGAACACAACCCGGTCGGGGAACTCCGTATTGTAGGAGTTGCGGACCAGGACGGCCCCGGTCAGGGGGTCGATCTCGGTCACGATCTGCGTCACGGTCGCCGCCCGGAGCTGGCCCAGGACCCATTCGAGGTAGCCGGTGACCGTGATCGATCGCGCCCGGCCGGACCGGTTCCGGACCCGGATGTGCCAGAACTTCACGGGGGTATCGACCGAGACGTGGACCGTCATGGTGGTGGAGAGCCCGTCCTGGGCGTGCTCAAAGACCGAATAGCCAAACCCGTGACGGGTCAGGTACGAGCCCGCACCCCGCGCCGGCAGGGGCGTGAGCGACCAGTACGTCCCGGTCTCCTCGTCGCGCAGGTAGAAGGCCTCGCCCGTGCGGTCCGTGACCGGGTCGTTCCACCACGGGGTCAACCGGAACTCATGCGCGTTCTCGGCCCAGGTGTACCCCCCGCCGCTCTCGGTGACGACCGAGCCGAAATTCGGGTTCGCGAGCACGTTGACCCACGGAGCGGGTGTGGGCTGACCGGGCCGGCTCTCGATCACGTACTCCCGCCCGTCCCTGGAGAAACCACCGATGCCGTTGTAGTAGTCGAGCGCCTCCCCGGGCGGGGGGGGCGGGCTCGCCTGGGTCCCCCGGGGCGGCGGGGCTCGCGAGGGCACGAGCCGGGGGATCTGGGGGTCCGTCCACCGGAGCCGTCCGACCTGTTCGGCCAGCGGGCCGTCCCGATCGGCCACGATCACGCGGGCCAGGGCCTGCATCAGGACCCGGTCCTCCTCCGGGATCTGGTCGAACCGCCGGACGAAGACGCCGCCGGGCCGGTCGATCAGCTGGGGGTCCGGGCCGAGGCTCGCCTGGCGGACCAGCTCGTCGGTCAGGTCCTGCCGGTACCCCGAGAGGTCCTCGTTCCAGAAGAGCAGGTCGACGACCAGCCCCTTGCGGCGCCAGTAGGCGTGGGCCTGGATCATCTGCCGGACGATCCCGACGCGGGCCTTCTCCGAGACGCGGACGAGCACAAGCGGGAAATCGCCCGAGATCCCGTAGCCCCAGAGTCCGCTCTGGCCGCGCCGGTTCCGGGAGATGACGTCGGCCGGAGCGCGGCGCGCCGGGTTCGGGTAGATGATGGCAGAGGCAAGGCGGGCAAAGACCTGCGCGTCGGCCTCGGTCGCGTTGAGCTGGCGGAGCATCACCTGGGTGTGCGTCCACGCGAGCTCGGTCACCCGTTCTCCCATGTACCGGTCCTGGTACTTCTCTACGAGCCCGAGGGCCTGGTCGCGCTCCTCGGTGACGCCGAGGTAGAGGTGAACGGTCACGGTCTCCTGGGGCTCGATCGTGAAGGTACGCCGGACGGAGACGATGGGGTCCAGGACCGAGCCCTCGGTGTCCGAGAGGACCGACGAGTCGATCATCGCGACCGGGTTCGCGAGGGTGCGGCCCCGACCGATGAACTTCGCCCGGTCGGTCTCGAACGAGGTGGGGCGGACGAGTTGCCCGTCGACGACCATCATGTGGACGAGCCAGGGAGGGTGCTCCCCCGGGGAGCGCGGGCGCCGGGTCGCGAGGATCGCGTTCCGTTCGGGGAGCAGCTCGGTCGTGACGAAGAGGTTCGAGAAGGCCGGGTGGGCCGCGTCGTGGCCGAGGGGGGCGATCACGACCTCGGCGTAACTCGTCAGCTCGATCGTGCGCCGCTGCCACGACCGGTTCGTGATCCGGATGCGCCGGAGCTCGACGTCGTCCTCGGGAGAGACCAGGCACTCCGTGTGGATGTCGAGCTCGTCGTCGCGCCGCCGGAACTCGGCCCGGGCCTGCTGGAAGATCGCCTCGTACTTCTCGGCCGGCTGGAGCGCCGGTTGGAAGCAGGTCGACCAGAAGCGGCCACTCTCGACGTCGCGGACGTAGCAGAAGACGCCGTGCCCGTCGGCGACCGGGTCCTCGCGCCACCGCGTCACCTCGAGGTCGTGCCAGCGCGAGTACCCGGCCCCGGCGTTGTTGACCATGACGTGGTACCGGCCGTTCGAGAGGAGGTGGACCTCGGGCCGGGGCAGGTCAGGGCTCGAGAAGACCCGCATCATCGCCTCCCCCTCGGCGCCCCTGCGGACCTGGCCGTCCATCCGTATCGCGTGCGGGTAGAACGGTGTGACCTTCGGAACCCGCTCCTGGAGCAGAAGGTCGGTCGCCCGGACTGTGGGCACGGCCAGGAACCGCCGCTGCATGGGCCGGTCGCGGAGGACTGCGACCAGGGAGAGCAGGGACATCCCCTGGTGGTGGACCATGAACGATCGGACCAGGGAGAACTCCTGGCCATGCGAGACCCTCGACGGGGTATAGTCCGCGGCCTCGTAGAAACCGTACCGGCCGTAGAAGCCCGCGGACATCATGGCCTGCAGGTTCTCGGTCGCCTCGGCCGGGAAGACCAGCAGGGCGAGCGCAGTCGCGTACGGCGCGACCACCAGGTCCTCGCCGAGGCCGCGCTTGAACCCTAGGCCGGGCACGCCGAAGGCGCGGTACTGGTAGTTCATGTTCACGTCGGTCAGGTTGTACCCCGACTCGGAGATCCCCCACGGCACCCCCCGCTTCCGCCCGTACTCGATCTGCCGCCGCACCGCCGCGCGGCAGGTCTCGTCGAGGAGGGTCTCGGGGTAGCTCGGCATCACGAGCAGGGGCATCAGGTACTCGAACATCGACCCCGACCACGAGAGGAGGAGCGGGCCCGCCGCGCTCGAGGTGAGCTGGCGGCCGAGCGCGAACCAGTGAGCCTGGGGGAGCTCACCATCCGCGATCCCGACAAACGAGGCGAGGCGGGCCTCCGAGGCGAGCAGGTCGTAGAACGAACTGTCCCGCCGGAGCTCGGAGACGTTGTACCCGATGGCGAGCAGGTCGCGGGCCGGGTCGTAGAGGAAGTTCGTCTCGATCTCGATGAACGCGGTCGCGTGGGCGCCGACCCGCTCGAACAGGTCAAGCAGGCGGCCCGCAGCGGCGTCGGCGCTCCGGAGCTGCTCACGGACGGCCATCAGGGCCACGCCGTCGCCGTTCCCGGCGTGGGACGTCATCATCCGGGCCAGGAGGCGGTCGATGGGTGGCAGGAGGTCGGCGTGGAGCTCCCGTATCCCGATGGGGCTCGGCGCGATATTGTCGCACGCTTCGAGCACGGCCAGGATTGCGGCCGCGTCCTCGGAGCCGTTCGCTGCGATCCGGTCCCAGAAGGCCTCGTCGCGGGGGGCGGCAGCCCACCACCCAACGAGGTCGTTGACGAACTCGCCCAGGTCGTGGGCCTCGAGTTCGAGGGCCTGGGCCCACCACCAGACTTCTCCGTCGGGGTTCGACCGCAGGTCGCCCGCGATCTGCTCGACCTCGGCGATGCACGCTGCCAGCAGCGCGTGCCGCCCGGCGAACGACGGGGCCGAGCGGACCAGCAGTGCCTCGAGAACCGCGATCCGCTCCGCGATCGCGGGCGAGACGTAGGTCGTCTCGTCGCTATCGAGGCCGGTCTGCTTCACGGCGGCGGCGAGCTCGCGGACCGTGTCGAGCAGCCCCTCGAAGGCCGAGGGAGGGAGGACGGGGGCGTGGCCGAGCTCAGCGACGCCTGCCCGGAGCGTGACGAGGAGGGCGACGAGGTTGCCCGAGTCCACGGTCGAGACGTAGTGCGGGGCGAGTGGGGCGAGGGTCACCGTGTCGTACCAGTTGAAGAGGTGGCCGCGAAACCGCTCGAGCCGGCCCATGGTCTCGAAAGTCTCCTCGAGCCGCTCCGCGCAGCGCCGGGGCGAGAGGTACCCCAGATCGAGGGCCGCGAGGGTGGAGAGGAGGGCGAGCCCGATGTCCGTCGGCGAAGTCCGGTGCGCAATCCGCTCAACCGGGTACTCCTGGTAGTTGTCGGGGGGGAGCCAGTTGTCACCGGGGCCGACGAAGACCTCGAAGAACCGCCACGTCCGCCGCGAGACGGAGCGGAGGAACCGGGCCTCCCGGGGGTCGAGGACCGTGCGCGGCACGGCAATGGGGCGGCTCAGGTACCAGGCGACGGCCGGGGACGCGAACCAGAGACCGATGATCGGGAGGGCCGCGACCAGCGCCTCGGGCCGGAGCAGGCCGGTCAGCAGCCCGGCGCCCGCCCCGGCAGCCAGAGCGGGCCACATGCGCCGATAATGGCCCGAAAGGTCGGGCGCGGTCCGCCCGGCGTCCCGTGACGTGGTCCACTCGAGAAGACGGCGGCGGGTCACGAGCAGCCGCCCGAGGGTCCGGGCGACCGCGTCGATGGAGAGAGCCGCTTCGTAAGGGAGGAGGATGAAGAGGAAGGCCGGCTGCGCGAAGGAGCGCGGGAGCGACCGGGCCGCGTCCTCTAGGTGGAGAAGGTAGCCCTGGTCCGGCGGCTTCTGGAGGAGCCGGTAGAGGAAGCCGATGATCGGCGGGGCGAAGACGAGGCCCGCAACGGCCGCCGTCCATGCGACCGGGTTCGGCAGGGCGAGCCACGCGACCAGGAGGAGGAACAGCTCGGCCGGCGCGACGAGGCTGCGCC
Organism: uncultured Methanospirillum sp.; assembly: GCA_964461885.1. GTDB lineage: Archaea > Halobacteriota > Methanomicrobia > Methanomicrobiales > Methanospirillaceae > UBA288. Next base: position 23,064 of record CAYWVY010000007.1, read on the forward strand.
TGAGGTTGTCGAGCAGCTTCCAGCGGGAGAGGGCCGAGAGCGTGTTCCGCCGCGGCTCTCCCTCCGGGCCCGGGACGGCCGGGAGGGCCCATGCGCCGACCTGCCAGTCGCCCCGTATCCAGCGGTGGCGGCGCGACGCGTCCGCGAGGTACCGCGGGGGGTGGTCCTCGAAGAGCATGACGTCCGTCACGAGGGCGACGCGGGCGTATGACCCCTCGACCAGGTCGTGCGAGAGGACACGGTTCTCGGGAAACCGCTCCCCGAGGGTCGTGCCGAAGGCCTCAAGGTCGTAAAGCCCCTTGCCGATGAACGAGGCCTCCTTGAAGAGGTCTTGGTAGACGTCCGAGACCGCCCTCGTGTATGGGTCGATCCCGGGCTCCCCGCCGAAGACCCGGACGTACCACGACCGGACCGAATCGGTCAGGGTGAGACCTATCCGGGGCTGGAGCACGCCGTAGCCCGCGACCACCCGTCCGAGATCAGGGTCCACGACCGGCCGGTTGAGGGGGTGCGCGGCCGTCCCGATCAGCTTCCGGGCGGCGTCGCGCGGGAGCTCGGTGTCGGCGTCGAGCGTGATGACGTACCGAGTCCCCTCGAGCGCGGCAAGGTCGCCGACGATGACGCCGAACGGCTCAGTCCTCCCCTCGATCAGGAGCCGGTTCAGGGCCTCTATGGCACCGCGCTTCCGCTCGTAGCCCATGAAACGCTTCTCGCGGGGGTTCCACTGCCGCGCACGGTGCAAGAGGAGGAACGGTGAGCGCCCCACGGTCGCATACCGGGAGTTGAGCTCCTCCGTGCCGGCCACAGCGCGGGCGACCAGCTCGGCATCCTGCGGCATGACCTCGCTGTCGGCGGCCGGCAGGTCCGAGAGGAGGGCGAACGAGAGCTGCCGGTCGGGGTTGCCGAGGTACCGGATCTCCAGCAGCTCGAGCAGGCGATCCACGTCGTCGGGGGTCGAGATGACGGTCGGGACCACGACGAGGGAGCGGCATTCGAGCGGAACCCCGTCGTCGAAGTCGAGGCGTGGCAGGATCTTCGGCTTGGCGATCAGCATCGCCGCCCAGTTCACGAGCGAGACCGCGGTCTGGCTTGCCGCGAGGAGGAGCACGGGGACGAAGAGCGCGAGCACGGTCGACGGGACGCCGCCGAGGGCGGCCGATGCCCCGCCGATGGCCGTGATCAGGCCCGCGATCAGCGCGATCCCGCCCAGGTAAAGCGGGAGGGGCGCCTGCCGCCCGATGCGCCTGAAGTGATCGAGAGTGGGCGTGGCGTACCCGACCGACCGCTGGAGCTCGGGGAGACCTCCGTCGATCAAAAAATAGCCGACGTGGGCCTCGCGATCCGCAGCGCCGAGCCGCATGCGCCGATCGGCCGCGAGCTCCATGGCCCGCCGGGCCACGTCCTCCTCTGAGAGGGGCGAGCGCCGCGCGAGTCGCTCAACCACGTGCCGGTACCGGTCGCGGGTCGCAAAGTCCATCGCGGCGTAGGGGTCCTGGGTGTTGCCGCGCAGGGCCCGCTCGATGACCGAGAGCCGCTCAACGAAGACGCGCCAGTCGATCCCGTCGAGCGTCCGGAGCGAGGTGATCGAGTTGCCGATCGAGACCTGATCGGCGGCCTGGGCCCGGGTCTCCATCTGGATCATCTGCTCGATGGTCAGGTTCATCTCGGAGAGCCGCTGCTCGATCCAGGTGAGGGCGAGGGTCAGGACCGGCGAACGGCCCCGGAGCTGCCGTGCCAGCTCGGCCACGAAGGCGCTGGTCATGGGTGGATCCGAGCGGGCCATCTCGGCCACGATCAGGATCATGCCCTTCGGGTCCTTCTCGGCGACCTCGATCATCCGGTCGGCCCAGGTGGAGGCGTTGTCCGAATCGACCCGGTTCGCCCCGATCCGGGTCGAGACGCGGCGCAGGTTCTCGATCAGCGCGAGCCGGAGCATGATCGGGACGGCCCAGAGCTCGCCGAGCTTGAGCGGGGCCACGGACTGGTACGCGTCGACAAACGATGAGAGCACCTCGAGGTCGACCCGCCCGTCGTTGTGCGCGATCAGCTCGCGGGCGATGAAGTAGACGCGGGGGTACCCGATGAGCGGCCCGTTCGTGAGACGCGGGAGTCGGCGGCTGTACCCAAGGGGGAGGTGACGCCTGGCGGTCCGGACCTGTTCCTCAACCAGGTAGAAGTTGTCGAGGAGCCATTCGCCGGCCGGCGCGATCCGCCGGTTCTTCTCGAGGGCGGCCGTGATGAGCGAGAATGTCTCGACGAGTATGGTCTCGTTCTCGGCCAGGCGCGGCAGGAGGCGATCGTCGCCGCCAGCCATCTCCACGCCGTACCAGTCGGTCATCAAAACGGCGTGGGCGGAGAGCTGCTCGGCCGAGAGGAGCTCGCTCCTGAGCGGTTGGGCGTCCGTGGCGCGCACTCCCCCGGCACCCGCGTCCGTCACGCGCTCCCGAAGCCTGGTCATGTCCCGTCGCAGCGTATCGATGCCGTCTTTCATTGGCCGTCTCCCGGAATATCGGGTGTAGCAGTAATATCTGTCCGCGCTCTTATTCGCTTTGCCCCTGCATCTGCCTCGGCCGCACCCGGATCTGGATATCAACCTTAATATAGTATCCGATTCCTCGTGAACGGGATAGCGTTATGGCCGATACTTCGAACAAGCCCGATGATTGCTCCGACCCAGAGATGAAAGAGACCTGCAGCGGCGAGTGCGCCACCTGTCCAAGCGCCGAAAAGGAGCACAGGACGGCCGGCGGGCTGCCTGAGCGGGCCGCGATCGACGTCAAACACGTGATCCTGGTCCTCTCGGGCAAGGGGGGCGTAGGCAAGTCAACGGTCGCCGTGAACCTCGCCTACGCGCTCTCGAGCCACGGGTACAACACGGGTATCCTCGATCTCGACCTGCACGGGCCGACGGTCCCAAAGATGCTCGGTATCGAGAACCACAAGCTCCAGACGATGGACAACAAGATCGAACCTGTGCGCGTCACCGGAACGCTCGCAGCGGTCTCGATGGCGTTCCTGCTCCCCGACACGTCGACGCCGGTCATCTGGCGCGGCCCGATGAAGATGTCGGCGATCAGCCAGTTCCTCACGGACGTCAACTGGGGACCCCTCGACTTCCTCGTGGTCGACCTCCCGCCCGGGACGGGCGACGAGGCGCTGACGATCGCCCAGCTCGCGCCGAACCTCCGCGGTGCCGTGATCGTGACCACGCCGCAGGAGGTGGCGACGTTGGAGACGAGCAAGGCCGTGCGGTTCGTGGAGAAGCTCGACATCCCGGTGATCGGCGTGGTCGAGAACATGAGCGGAATGGTCTGTCCCCACTGCCAGGCGGAGATCGATGTCTTCGGCAGGGGCGGCGGGAAGAAGATGGCTGAAGACCTCGGCGTCCCGTACCTCGGCGCGATCCCCCTCGACATCGAGATGCGGCAGGCCGGCGACGCCGGCAGGCCGGCCGTGATCCGGCGGGGCGGCGAGGACCCCACGTGGAAGGCGGTCAACGAGGTCATGGAGAACCTGGTCAAACGGGTGGAGCAGTAACCATTTTTCCCAGCGGCGAGAGATCACATCGTCGGAAACCATTTTTTATCGGTCTCCTCGTGCCGGTTGAACCCGGCAATTACCCGTTGCCCGCGAGGGGACTCTCGAGCCGAAGACGACCCCTGACGGAATGAATTTCGCCTGCCTGACCTGAGAGCGGGAGATCCGGCCGGGCTCTCCCGGTGCGGCTGCATACCGTACCGCGGCGTCCCGCTCACCGCCTGAGATCCCGGGCTGTTTTCCAACAGGACGGTGGGATTTCTTCTAACAATTGGGCTCAGATTTATCCAGCGCCGTCGTCGGATAGAAAACACTATAACCGGGTGGAAAACAATGGCTTATTATAGAGGAGATCAAAACTGTTTCCGGTTTGTGAAGATCCATTCTTCAGACAGACCCTCTGATCCGCAGGGAGATCTATCGATTGAACCCGAAAGTGCACGGATGCAAGGGATGGGTCAACGGTTCGAGAAAAACAGGTATACACCAGGGAATCCAACCGATCCAATGTATCTGTTATTCATTTGATATATCGTCCAATTATAAGCGAGTGTGAATTGGAATGGCTTTGGAAAATAACTACCTACGAAAAGTGTACGAGCAGGTCTGTCAAAGAGACCCCGACCAGAAGGAGTTCCAGCAGGCGGTGTACGAAGTCCTGCAGTCCTTTGAGCCGGTCATAACGAAAACCCCGGACCTTTTCGAGAATGGTCTTCTCGAAAGGCTTGTCGAGCCAGAACGCCTGGTGATGTTCCGTGTCGCATGGGTTGACGACAAAGGGAAGACGCAGGTCAACCGGGCATTCCGCTGCCAGTTCAACTCCGCGATCGGCCCCTATAAGGGCGGGCTGCGGTTCCACCCGTCGGTCACCACCTCGATCATCAAGTTTCTCGGGTTCGAGCAGATCTTCAAGAACAGCCTGACCGGCCTGCCCATGGGTGGCGGAAAAGGCGGTTCCGACTTTGACCCGAAAGGCAAATCCGACGGCGAGATCATGCGCTTCTGCCAGGCCTTCATGACCGAGATGAGCAAGTACATCGGTGCGGATACCGACATTCCCGCAGGCGACATCGGCGTGGGCGCCCGGGAGATCGGGTACCTCTTCGGCCAGTACAAGAGGATTCGAAACGAATTCACGGGCGTCCTCACCGGCAAGGGCCTCTCCTTCGGCGGTTCCCTTGTCAGGACACAGGCGACCGGCTACGGCGTGCTGTACTTCGCCCAGGAAGCACTCGCCGTGCTGAGGCAGGAGTCCATGAAGGGCAAGGTCACGGTCATCTCCGGGTCCGGCAACGTCGCGATCTACGCCGCGGAGAAGGCCCAGCAGCTCGGCGCCAGGGTCGTTGCCATGTCCGATTCCGGCGGCTATATCTACGACCCCGCAGGCATCAAGGTGGACGTGGTGCAGCAGCTCAAGGAGGTCGAACGGGCGCGGATCAGCAAGTACGCCTCGCTCGTCCCGGGCAGCGAATACCACGAAGGCTGCGGCGGCATCTGGCAGATCCCCTGTGACGTTGCCCTGCCCTGCGCCACCCAGAATGAGCTCAACGGCGAGGACGCGAAGACCCTCCTGAAGAACGGCGTTATCGCAGTCTGCGAAGGGGCGAACATGCCCTGCACGCCGGAGGCCATGGATGCATTCCTCGCAGCAAAGATCGTCTTCTCGCCGGGCAAGGCTTCCAACGCCGGCGGCGTGGCCACGTCCGGCCTGGAGATGTGCCAGAACTCCGAGCGGTGCTGCTGGACAGCGGAAGAGGTTGACACGAAGCTCCAGCAGATCATGATCAACATCTTCCACAACGTCAACGACGCAGCAAACGAGTACGGCATGGACGGCAACCTGGTGATCGGTGCAAACATCGCCGGCTTCCTCAAGGTGGGTTCCGCCATGAGAGCCCAGGGCATCTTCTAGGCATACACCTTTTTTCCCGAGGGCGCCCCGATATCCCCTACACGATGAGGGGTCGGGCAGCCATAACCGGACCTCAATACGACTCTCCGAATCGTTCGTGTCGGAGTATCCGGCTGTACACGATCTCCAACCATCGGAGTTATCCTTCGACGGCATGCCTGGCTGCAAACTATCCGGGGCTTTGCGGCACAGTCTCCCGTGCCCCGCGCTGGGCGTCCTCATGGACGAGAACACGAAACCCCGTGAGCTTCGGGCGGCAGGTTCCTGCCGTGCCCGTCGATGGGGAGGTCGATCGTCGAACCCCGAGAACGTGGGGGACCGATGGGAACGAAGGACGGGAGAGCGTAAACGATGTCGGGGGCCATGAGCGACGCAGGGGCGAGGCGGACGGGCCGCCGGCTAAACAGACGCGACCAGTACCTGCGTCGACAGGGACAGCCGATCTGGCACCGGCACGTCCATACAACAGCTCTGGCACCCAATGTCGCATCACGGCCAGTATCCCGCCCCGGTACGATGGATCCGACCCATCGGCGGGTTGATGGCGGGTCGTAGAAGAGACCGCGGATCGTCCCGCTACGGGAAACCCACACGGAACACGGCGCGGGGCAGGGCGACGAAGGTCGGTGCTCCAGGGGTTTGATTCACAACGCCATCACGGACCTGGCCGAAAAGTCAGGATGTACCCCATTCCTCCCTGTTCATCCCCTCCACGGAGACCAACCGGCGCACGACGACACGAGACAGGAAGACCAGAAGCGGTCTTCACAATATAGAAAAGTATTAAATATGTAGGTACGCAACATCCTTCCCGTACCATTTATGGTACAAAGACTTGGCGAAGGAGCAACCCGGTAGAGTACGATCACAATAAGAAGCCTCTGGGATGCGCCTGCAATCGGTATCTTCACGGTCGTGGCAGCGGCTGTCCGGCCCGATCGAAGTAGCGTGTAGCAGCGCAATGCAACCCCGACGGGCGCATCGGCGGCGGGGATCCTGACGTTCACCGTCGGGTGCATCCTCGCGTTTGACATCGACGGGACTGGCTGGCCCTGTCCATCGGACACGGAGTATCGGGGCCAGGGAACACGCAGCGCGGTAGCGTGCTGTGAAAGGCAGGATTGATTTCCATGAAACTGATCAGAACAGTCATCAAACCGGAACAGCTGGAATCCGTGCGGAGAGCACTGGAGGCGAACGGAGTCACGGGAATGACCATCACGGAGATCGACGGGCGCGGAGAGGAGAGATCGGGCTCTCCCGAGTCCCGCAGCGGTTCCGCGCTGGGAGACCTCCGGCATGGGATCCAGATCGACATCGTGGTCGATTACTACCGGGTGGACCTCCTCGTCAGCACGATCGCGGAGGCGTGCAAGACCGGAATGGACGACGATGGACGGATCTTCGTCCTGCAGGTCGAGAGAGCGATCCTCATCAGGGGCGGCAAGACGCAGGAGGACACGCCGCAGGGGATATGCAGCACATCAGAATCGGCTCTATGATCCCCGGACCCGGGGGTCGGGAGGGCCGTGCAGATCCCGAAGAACGGGGAGACGCGCCAGGGTCCGGCGTTCGGAGCGAATCCCGGAGCGGCATCCCCAGCAATAACCTGGGGGAGCAGACCGCGGGGGGTGCGCGAACTCCGCCCAGTCCGAATACAGGTGACATATCATGAATCTTCGACAACCGAATGCCAACGAGGCCGTCGGGACCTCCAACCGGTCCCGCGACGTCTCCCCGACCTCCGGGATCTGCACGCGCTGCGTGGACGGATGCCGCGGGGCCTGCGAGATCTGGCTCTCGTCTTTCCGCGGCCGCGAGGTGCTCTACCCCGGCCCCTTCGGCGAGATCACGGCCGGCGCCGACAAGGTGTACCCGGTCGACTACTCGCACCTGAACATCCAGGGCTACGCGGTCGGCGCCCGGGGGCTGCCCGAGGGCGTCGAGCCCTCGCCCGACACGGCCGTCTTCTCCGAGGCCAACACCGAGACCGAGTACGGCTGGGACAGCAAGGTCCCCATGCGCCTCCCGATCTTCACTGGCGCGCTCGGATCGACCGAGATCGCCCGCGTGAACTGGGCGCACTTCGCCATCGGCGCCGCCATCTCGGGGATCACCCTCGTCTGCGGCGAGAACGTGGGCGGGATCGACCCCGAACTCGTCCGCGACTCGAACGGCAAGGTGACGAAGTCCCCTGAGATCGACCGGCGGATCGAGATCTACCGAAAGTTCCACGAGGGCTACGGCGAGATCCTGGTCCAGATGAACGTCGAGGACACGCGCCTCGGCACGGCCGAGTACGTCTCGTCCAGGCACAACCTGGAGACCATCGAGCTGAAGTGGGGCCAGGGCGCCAAGTGCATCGGCGGCGAGATCAAGGTCGGATCCATCGAGCGCGCCCGCGAGCTGAAGAAGCGGGGCTACATCGTCCTGCCCGACCCCACGGCGTCAGAGAACGAGAAGGCCTTCGCGGCCGGCAGCATCAAGGAGTTCGAGCGCCACTCGCGCCTCGGCTTCGTCTCGAAGGAGGGCTTCCTCGAGGAGATCGACCGGCTCCGGAACATCGGGTTCAAGCGGATCACGCTCAAGACGGGCGCGTACTCCGCCCAGGAGCTCGCGATGGCGATCCGGTTCGGCGCCGAGGCGAAGATCGACCTCCTGACGATCGATGGCGCCGGCGGCGGCACGGGCATGAGCCCCTGGCCGATGATGAACGAGTGGGGCATCCCGACCTTCTACCTCCAGAGCCTCGCACACCAGTACTGCGACCTCCTGACCAGGAAAGGCATGCGCGTCCCCGACATCGCGATCGGCGGCGGTTTCGGCGATGAGGCGAACGTCTTCAAGTCCATCGCGATGGGCGCGCCGTACGTCAAGGCGGTCTGCATGGGCCGCGGGCTGATGATCCCCGGCATGGTCGGCAAGAACATCGGCAAGTGGATCAAGTGCGGCGACCTGCCCAAGGGCGTCGCGAAGTACGGCTCGACGGCCGAGGAGATCTTCGTCACGTACGAGTCCCTCAAGGAGAAGTACGGCGAGCGGATGAAGGAGATCCCACTCGGCGCGATTGGCATCTACACTTACGCCCAGCGCTTCCGCACGGGGCTGCAGCAGCTGATGGCCGGCAGCAGGAACTTCTCGCTCAAGACGGTCTCGCGGGACGACGTCTTCGCCCTTACGGAAGAGGCCGCGAAGGTCTCGGGCCTGCCGTACGTGATGGACGCGTACAAAGACCAGGCGCTCGGCATCCTGCTCGACTGAGCGGGGGTCGGCCCGACATACACTTTTTCGGCCTGCGCCGCGGGCGCGGGGAGACGACCGCCTCGAAGAGCCACGGAGCCCGCCATCATCCATCCGCCGCCCATCGGGCGCGGCCCTGACAAAGGCGATCGAAAAAAGAGCTGGACGGCTCCCTGTCGGGACAGGGGGCAGAGCCCCTCAGCAGCCCTTGATCAGCTCCTCGATGATCCCCCGGCCGCCGGGGTCGTTCGAGAACGCGGCTTCGACCTGGTTGCGCTCCTCGGGGCCCCCGATCTTCGCCAGGGCGGCGCCGGCCATCCAGCGGCAGCACTCGTTCTGCCCGTTCAGGTTCTCGACGAGCGCGGCAACGGCCCGCCGGTCGCCCACGTGCTCGAGCGCCCAGATCGCCGGGATCCGGACGAGGTAATCGGGGTCACTGGCCCCCGAGACCAGGGCCTCGACGGCAGGGGGGCCGATCCGCTCGAGGGCGACGGCGGCCCGCCACCGCGTCTCGCGGTCGGCCGACCGGAGCAGGGGCGCGACCGCCCCGACGCCGTCGGCGCCGTGCACGGCAAACGCCTCGGCCGCGTCGAGCATCTCGTAGGTGGTCCCCTGCACGAGCTTCTGGACGAGCTCGGCGACCGGTTGCTTCTGTGCCATCTCTCTCCTCCTCCCTATCGCAGCCCTGCGACAGACCGCTATCTTCCCGAACGAATAATAGAGATTTGCACTCCGACGTCGCACGGCAACGACGACGGGCGATCCGGCGTCGCCCAATGGCCCGTCGCGAAGGCCCCCGGGGTTCGACCCGGGGGAAGTCCTCAAGGACACCGCCGGGGGTCCCGTCAGAAACCGATATCCGGCCAGAACCCCATGGACTCGCATGGAGAACAAGACACCCGCGGTCTCGGAAGACGATGCCGCGGCATGGATCTCCGACGTGGTCCAGAGCATCGCCAGCCTGCCCGAGGTGCGGGACCGGACGATCACCGACGAGGACATCGAGAAGATCGCCCGGTACCTGCACCGGGCGCCCTCCTACGTGCGAAAGGCCCCGCGAAAAGACCTGCTCTTCCTGATCTTCGGGATCGAGCAGGCGGAGGCCCGGGCCGCAGGGGAGAGAGAGACCGGCACCCCCCCGGAGGACTGACCGGTTTTTCCAGCGGGACGCTGCTGCACGCGTCGCGGTGCCGGCGGCCCCCCGGCCCGAACGCATATATCCCTGGAGGGAGAGTAACCGTCCGGTGACAGGCATGGAATGTGCACAACCCGCACGGCTTGAGGACAGGCAGCTCGATGAGATCCGGCGCCTCGAGGAGCGCCTTGACGTGGTCCTCGTCGGGTACGAACGCCTCCCCCGGTACAGGCAGCTCTCGCCCGCGGAACTCGACCGCCTCCGGTCCCTCGAACAGGAGACGGGCTCGGTCCTCGTCGCGTACGAACCCCCGGCCGGGTAACCCGTGCCGGCCCCCCCCATTTCGTTCGGCATCACCCTTTTTGAGCCGTCGGCGCCAACATCACCCTCACATGCCGACGGCACCGGGCACCCCGACGGTCAGCGTCGTGCTCCCGACCTACAACCGTGCCCACCTCCTGCCGCGGGCGATCGAGAGCGTGCTCGCCCAGACCTACACGGACTTCGAGCTGATCGTGGTCGACGACGGCTCGCGCGACGACACGCCGGACGTCATGGCCCGGTACACGGACCCGCGGGTCCGGTACGTCCGGTACGAACCGAACCAGGGCGCGAACCACGCCCGGAACGTGGGCGTCCGCGAGGCCCGGGCCCGGTTCGTCGCGTTCCAGGACTCGGACGACGACTGGTTCCCCGAGAAGCTCGCCCGGAATATGGCCGTGTTCGAGACGGCCGGCCCCGAGGTGGGGGTCGTCTACTCGGGGTACTGGAAGTACACCGACGCGAACGACACCCGGATCTACATCCCCCTCCCCTGGGTCAAGCAACGCGAGGGGTGGGTCCACGAAGAGCTCCTCAGGAATAACTTCGTGACCACCCAGTCGGCCGTGGTGCGGCGCGAGTGCTTCGACCGCTCGGGCTACTGGCTCGAGGGGCTGGCCGGCAAGCAGGAGTGGGAGCTCTTTCTCCGGATCTCGCGCGATTACCAGTTCCGGTACATCGACGAGCCCCTCCTGAACTCGCGGTACGACGCAACCGGGATCTCCGAGAACCGCATGGGCATCTACTGCTCGATGGAGCGGATTCTCGAGCTCCACCACGACGATTTCGCGGCCCACCCGGAGATCCTGGCCGAGCACTACGTCCGCCTCGGCCTCCAGTACGCGCGGGCAGGCGATTTCGCGAAGGGGCGGGACTACCTCCGCCGGGGCGCGGCCCTCCAGCCCGGCAACTGGAAGTACCGGGCCGCCGCCCTCGCTGCGAACCTCGGCGAGGGGCCGTTCAACCGGCTCGCCGGCCTCTACTTCGCCCGCGAATCGGCCAGAGCGTAGGCGGCCATGACGCCCGTGCCCGAACCCTTCACCCCGTCTTCCGGCGACCTCCGGTCGTTCCGGGAGTTCCTCGCGAGGGGCCGGCTCCCCGAGCGGCTCGAGGCCCTGGTCGAGGGCTACGTCGCCGCCAAGACCGCGAAACCGCTCGGCGACCCCGTGGTCCTGGAGCGGCTCCGGCGGGCCGTCGTGGCGCAGAAGAGCGGGTACTGGAAGTCCGGAGAGAAGCGCCGGATCTCGTACCGGAGCGGGTACGCCGTCCTCGCCTACCTCGCGTACCAGTTCCCGGTCTACTACTTCCAGTCCTGTCACCTCCTCGCCCGGCTCGCCACCGACGGGCTCCTCCCCCGCGAGGCCCGGGTCGTCGACCTCGGCACCGGGCCGGGCGTGGTCCCACTCGCCCTCCTCACGCTCGGGCGGCACCTGCCCGGGTTCTCGGCCGAGGTGCTGCCCGTCGAGCCCTCGGAGGAGCACCGCGAGGCCTGCCGCCACCTGGTCCGCGGGTTCATGGAACCGGGGGACCGGGTCCGCGTCCGCCCGGCCCTCGCCGCCGACGCCGGGGCCGTCGACGACGCAGAGGTTCCGGACAATATCGACCTCCTGGTTCTCTCGAACCTGCTCAACGAGCTCCCCGGCGGTCCCGCCGCGAAGGCCGCGACGGTTCTGCGCTGGGCCTCGCGCCTCACCGAGAGCGGCACGGTCCTGCTTGTCGAGCCGGCCGACCTCGAGAACGCAACCGGGCTCCGCGAGGTCCAGCGCGAGCTCCTCAGGGTTGGACTCCACCTCCGCCACCCCTGCCGGTTCCTCTGGGGCTCGTCCTGCGGCCCCGTGCCGTGCTGGTCCTTCGAGGAAGCGCCCCCGATCCGGCCGACGCGCCTGCAGGAGGCGCTCGCAACCGGTGCTGCCGAGCCGTACCGCTACCGGAACACGGACATCAAGTTCGCGGCCGCCGTGCTCGGCCGCGAGCCCCCGCCGCGGCTCGACTGCCCCGGCGTCGACCGGCGGCGGACGGCGCCGCTCTCGCAGCTCCGCAAACACGTCAACCGCCGGATCGCCGTCCTCGCGGCCGTGATGTCGGGTGACCTCGGCGACGCGAAGAGCCACGTCTACAAGGTCTGCGACGGCACGGCGCGGCACCCAGTCTTCGCGGTTCTCCCGGCCTACCACGTCACCCCGGGGAACCGCGCCCTCCTCGAGGCGCCATACGGCTCGGTCCTCCACCTCCGCGACGTCCTTGTCCGCGAGAACCCGAAGACCCGGGCGATGAACCTCCTGGTCAGCCGGTCCTCGACGGCCGCGCCCTGCGACCGATAGGAACCATCAAGTCGCGGCCCGCCGAGATCCGTGACGATGGCGATCACGGCCCTGACCCTCCGGAACTTCCGCTCGTTTCGCGAGGCGGAGCTCCGGCTCCGGCCCTTCCTGCTCCTCGTCGGGCGGAACGCGGCCGGCAAGTCGAACCTGATCCACGGGTTCCTCTTCCTGCGCGACATCGCCCGCTCGGGGCTCGCGAACGCGATCTCACTCCAGGGCGGCCTTGCCTACCTCCAGAACGCCGGGCTCGCGTGCGGGCGCGATCTCGGGATCGAGGTCGAGCTGACCCTGCCGGTAGAGATGTCGGCGCTCGCCCTGCCCGACGGCCGAAAGGTCGAGATCGCGCCGGGGACCTGCACCTACGCCTTCGCCCTCGGGTGCAACGACCGGGCCGAGGTCCGTGAGGACCGTTTCGTCATGCGCTTTACGGCCACGGCCCCAGGCTGCGATCCGGTCCCGGGATCGGTGGCACTGATCCACGAGGGCGACCGGCTCCGGTACGTCTTCAACCTGCCGCCGGGGGTCGACGAATCCGTCTTCCTGCCGCCGGTCCTGCGCGAGGCCCGCCTCGGGCCGGACGCCCTGATGCTCGAGTCGCCCACCCTCTACCCCATGGGGCTTGTCCGACGGGCGCTCGCGCTGATCAGCTGCTACGAGTTCGGCCCCCGCCTGATCCGGCGGCTCGATCTGCGCACGGGCCGGGCCGAGCTCGCCGAGGACGGGTCGAACGCCGCCATCGCACTCGGGCGCGTTCTCGCGCACCCCGACAGCCGCCGCCAGTTCCTCGCGCTGCTCCGCGATCTCCTCCCGTTCATCGAGGACGTCGTGGTCGGCAACGGCCCTGGGGGCGCTCCCGAGATCCGGGTGGCCGAGATCTACGCGCCCGGCCGGTATTTGCCGGCCGAGGCCCTCTCGAGCGGGACGGTCGAGCTCTTCGCCCTCCTCGTCGCCCTCTTCTTCTCGCCGCGCGAGCTCGCGATCTTCGAGGAGCCGGCCGCGCGCCTCCACCCCCTCGTCGCCGGGCGGCTGGTCGGGCTGATGCTCGAGGCGTCGGCCGTCCAGCCCCTGGTCATCTCGACCCAGCACCCGGCCGTCCTCCGTCACACCCCCATCGACGCCGTCTGCCTGGTCTCGCGCGACGAGGACGGCTTCTCGGTCCTCTCGCGGCCCGCGGACCGCGCCGACGTCCAGGCCTTCCTCGAGGAGGAGGTCGGCCTCGACGAACTCTTCCTCGCGGACCTCCTCTGATCCCATGCCGCGCCTGAACGTCCTGGTCGAGGGGCCCGACGACGTCCGCTTCTTCGAGCGGGTGCTCGTCGAGCGCCTCAAAAACCGCTACGACGCCGTCCGGCTGGTCCCGTACGCCTGCCTCCGGCGGACCGCGGTCGACCGGCTCCTGCGGGGCTTCGCCCACCTCGGCGAGGCGTACTTGATCGTCGCGGACATCGACAACGAACCGTCCGTGCGGGCCAAGAAGCGAGTCATCCTCAACCGGTTCGAGGAGGCCCGGCCCGGCGCGATCGCGGTCGTGATCATGGAGATCGAGTCGTGGTACCTTGCCGGCGCCGACGACGGGTTCCTGGGCCAGTGCGGGCTGCTTCCCCTGCCCTCGACCGACTACGTGACCAAGGAGGGGTTCAATGCCCTGATCCCCCGCCCGTACCTCTCACGGGTCGGGTTCATGCTCGATCTGCTCGACGGGTACTCGCTCGAGCGGGGCGCAGAGCGGAACCGGTCGCTCGCGTTCTTCCTCGCCCGGTTTGCCGCTATCGATAAATAGATCTCCGCCTGATTAATCTGTCATGGCAACGACACCCGAACTGAAGCGGATGAAGTGCACCGTCTGCAGCTACACCTACGACCCTGCGAACGGCGACTCCCGCGGCGGAATCGACCCCGGCGTCGCGTTCACCGCTCTCTCCGACGACTGGGTCTGCCCCATCTGTCGCGCCCAGAAGCCCCGCTTTATCGAGCAGTGAGGTGCTGAAGCGATGAGCGTGCGGAACGTGGCCCCCGGCGTCCAGTCTGTCGGCGCGATCGACTGGGACCGGCGGCTCTTCGACGACCTGATCTCGCTCCCCGACGGGACGAGCTACAACGTCTTCCTGGTCCGGGGCTCGGAGAAGGTCGCCCTGATCGACGCGGTCGACACCACGATGGAGATGGCCCTGATGACCAACCTCGTCCGGGCCGGGGCCGAACGGATCGACTACATCGTGGTCAACCACGCCGAGCAGGACCATTCCGGCCTCCTGCCGCTCCTGGTCGAGATGTACGCCGGAGCGACGATCATCACGAACAAGACCTGCAAGGACCTCCTGATCGCGTTCCACGGGATCCCCGAGGAGCGGATCACGGTCGTCGGGGACGGGGACACCCTCTCGCTCGGCGACCGGACGCTGGAGTTTTTGATCACGCCCTGGGTCCACTGGCCCGACACGATGCTGACCTTCCTCAAGGAGGAGCGGGTCCTCTTCTCGTGCGACTTCCTCGGTGCCCACCTCGCGACAAGCGATCTCTTCGTCCGGGACCGTGCCGAGTGGCACCGCTCGGCCAAGCGCTACTACGCCGAGATCATGATGCCGTTCCGGAACAGCATCAAGGGGCACCTCGAGACGGTGCGCAAGCTCAACCCTACCATCATCTGCCCGAGCCACGGGCCCCTCCACGACGATCCGGATCTCGTGCTGACGGCGTACGACGACTGGGTCTCCGACGACGTGAAGAACGAGGTCGTCATCGCCTACGCCTCCATGCACGGCTCGACGAAGGTCATGGTCGATCACCTGGTCAACGACCTGATCGACCGCGGCGTGCGGGTCCGCCAGTTCCACCTGCCGGCGACCGACCTCGGGGACCTGGCCATGGCGCTCGTGGACCCGGCCACGATCGTTATCGCGGCCCCGACCGTCCTCTTCGGCCCGCACCCCGCGGTGATCACGCCCGCGTACCTCGCGAACGCACTCAAGCCGAAGGCGAAGTTCGCGACCGTGATGACCAGCTACGGCTGGGGCGGCAAGACCGTCGAGACTCTGAAGGGGATGCTCAACCACCTCAAGGTCGAGTTCCTCGAGCCGGTCCAGGTCAAGGGCTATCCGTCGCCCGAGGGGCTCGAGGCGATCTCGGCCCTCGCCGACACGATCCGCGACCGGCACGCGGCCGTCGCGGCCGACTGGGCCGACCCGGCCTGACCCTCTTTTTCGGTCCCCGAGCACTTCATTGCGGATGCGGGCCGATCTCTTCCAAGCATGCGGATCCTGCTCGTCTCGACCCAGGACTACATCCACCACCCGGTCCCGTCGCGCCACCACTACATCTTCGAGGAGCTGGCAACACGGCACGAGGTCCACGTCCCCCACTTCCACGTGAGCCGTGCGCCCACGCGGCCGACGCGCCTGCACGTCCACGAGGCGACCCGGTTTCCAATCGAGAGCCCCCTCTTCCACTACACCCTCAACGCGCCCGAGCACTACCGGGTCCTCTCGCGCGTGATCCGCGAGCAGGAGATCGACGTGGTGGTCGCGGCCCACGTGCTGGCCGGCGCGGCCGTGATCACCGCGGCGCGAAGGCAGAAGGTCCCGGTCCTCTTTGACCTCAAGGACTGGTTCCCCGATTCGGCCGCGGCCTACTACGACAACCCCGTTCTGCAGCGCGTCATCCGGCGCTCGGTCCTCGAGATCGTCCGGTACAACCTTGACCGTTCGGACCGGATCACGACCGTCTCGCCCGGGCTCGTGGACAAGCTCGCGAAGTACGGGTACCGAGCCGGCCTGGTCACGAACGGCGTCGACACCCGGATCTTCCGGCCGACGGACGGGGCGCCCGTCCGTGAGGCGCACCGGATCGCGCCCGGGGACTTCGTGATCGGCTTCGCCGGCTCGGTCGAGCGGTGGTACGCGCTCGATAAAGTGATCGGGGCCATGCCGAAGATCCTGGAGCGGGTGCCCGAAGCCCTGCTCCTGATCGTCGGCGGCTCGCTCTTCACCGGGTACCTGCCCGAGCTCCGGGCGCTCGCGGAGCGGCTCGGGGTCGCGGAGAGGGTCCGCTTCGCCGGGGCCCAGCCGTACGCGGCCCTTCCCGGCTTTATCGGCGCCATGGACGTCTGCACCATCCCCCTCTCGCCCCCGCAGTGGGTCGACATCGCGCTCCCGAACAAGTTCTTCGAGTACTCGGCCTGCGGCAGGCCGATCCTCTCGACACCGATCCCGGACGTGCAGCGGATCGGGGGCGACCACCTCCAGATCTACCGGGACTACGACGAGTTCGCCGAGCAGGCGATCGCCCTCGCGGCCGAACGGCCCCGGTTCGTCACGGACATGTCGTCGTACGACTGGCGGGCCAAGGCCGCCGCGTTCGAGGCGATCCTTGAAGAGATGACAGCGCCATGAGGATGGCATGCGGCATTCCTGCTCGGTGATCGCGGACCCGCTCTTCTCGCGCCATAACCTGGCCGGGCACGACGAGAACAGGGGGCGGCTCGAGGCGATCGAACGCGTCATCCCCGACGGCGTCCTCTGCCGGCCCGCCGTGGCCGCGTCGTTCGAGGACCTGGCCCGGGTCCACGACGAGGGATACGTCCGCGAGGTCGCGGCGCTCTCGGGGGTCGACGGCGTCTCGTTCCTCTCGGCCGACACCTACATCGGCCCGGGAACCTTCGAGGTCGCCGCCTGCGCGGCCGGCTCGTCCGTCGCTGCCGCGGGCCACGCGCTCCAGGGCGAGCACTGCTTCGCCCTGGTCCGCCCCCCCGGCCATCATGCGACCCGCAACCGGGCCATGGGGTTCTGCATCTTCAACAACGCGGCCGTCGCGGCGGTCGCGGCCCTCTATGCTGGCATCGAGCGGGTTGCGATCCTCGACTGGGACCTCCACCACGGCAACGGCACGCAGGAGATCTTCTACGCCTCGGACCGGGTCCTCTTCTGCTCGGTCCACCAGCAGGCCGAGTTCCCGGGGAGCGGCTGGGTCGACGAGATCGGCGAGGGCGAGGGAAAGGGGTTCACCCTGAACGCCCCGCTCGCGCCCGGCGCCGCCCTGGCCGATATCCAGTTCGTCCTCGATGAGGCCTTCGTGCCGGCCATCCTCGCCCACGACCCCGGGCTCGTGATCGTCTCGGCCGGCCAGGACATGCTCGCCGACGACCCAAAGGGCTCGCTCTGCCTCCGGCCGGCCGACTACGGCTCCCTCACTACGCAGCTGATCGACGCGCTCGGCACGCACCTCGCCCTGGTGCTTGAGGGCGGGTACGGGCCGTCCCAGCAGCTGGGCGTCGAAGCTATCCTCGAGGCCCTGGCCGGCATCCCGTTCGCGCCGGCCGATGGCGCGCCCCGCCGGTCCACGCGCGAGGTCGTGGCGGCGCTCCGCCGGCTGACCGGGTGAGCAGAAGGTTTATCGGGGCGGACCCCGTACCGGAGTGCATGGACACCGGAGAGGTTGCCGTCGGGACGCGCGTCCGCTACACCCGGACCGGGACTATCGGGACCGTGACCGCGGTCCAGGCCATCGAGGGAGAGACCTACGCCGTGCTCGACTCGACCGGCCTTCTGTACCGGCTCGACCAGCTCGCGCCGGCCGGCACGGTTCGCGAACAGCGGCGGGAAGGGATCGTCGAGGATCTCGAGGAGCAGCTCCGGCGCGACCGCGAGGGTATCTACCGCGAGGATGGATCAAATCTTGATCTCGACAACAGCTGCGAGGGCGGGGGCTGAAGACTTCTCACTCCTCGATCGCGATCGTCGTCAGCTTGACCGACTCCACGCCCTTCTGCGACATCAGCTTCTCGGCCAGCGCCTTGAGCTGGGCTGCGTCGCCGTGAAGGAGCACGACCTCGAGGCAGCGGCTCTCGGTCACGTGCGAGTGGAGGGTGGCCTGGACGATCGAGCGGTACTCGTGCTGGATGTCGGTCAGGACCGGCAGGAGCCCGCGCTGGTCGTGGTCGTAGATCATGGTGATCACGCCCTGCCGTTCGCCCTTGACGTCCGACATCCACCGGTAATAAGTGATGTAGTTCCGGATCGCGTCCCGAATCCCCTCGGACCGTGACGAGTACCCGCGCGCCGTGATGATCTCGTCGAACCGGTCGAGCAGGCTCTTCGGCAGCGAGATGCCGATCCGTGAGAGTTCGGTCTCCATACTCTCCGGTTAGACGGAATCCGGTATTAAATATTACGAAGCTATCCCGGATTCCGTAACACTCCGTATGACGGCCAACCGATCGAAGCCAGTTCCTCGCTCTGAGGGGGCCATTATGCATGACACCACATATAAGTAGGATCGATATACATACAGTAGGGAGGTTCGAAACTTTTGGATGATGTAACCATCCCGAGCGTTAATATCGGAGTCGTGGGCCACGTGGACCACGGAAAGACCACGCTCGTCAACTCGCTTACGGGCGCCTGGGCCGACCGGCACTCGGAGGAGATCAAGCGGGGCATCTCGATCCGGCTCGGGTACGCCGATGCCACCTTCTATCGCTGTCCCCAGTGTGAGGGGAGCGACGCAAACACGACGTCCCCCACCTGTCCGGGCTGCGGCGGCGAGGGCGTGCCATTCCGCTCGGTCTCGTTCGTGGACGCGCCCGGGCACGAGACCCTGATGGCGACCATGCTCTCGGGCTCGGCCCTGATGGACGGGGCCATGCTCGTCATCTCAGCGAATGAGCCCTGCCCCCAGCCCCAGACGAAGGAGCACCTGATGGCGCTCGAGCTGGTCGGGATCAAGCGGATCGTGATCGTCCAGAACAAGATCGACGTGGTCTCGCAGAAGGTTGCGGTGGAGCACTACAACCAGATCCGCCAGTTCATCAAGGGCACGATCGCCGAGGGAGCTCCGATCGTCCCGATCTCCGCCCAGAAGGGGATCAACATCGGGTACCTCATCGAGGCCCTCGACACGACGATCCCGACGTCCGTGCGGGACCCGGACGCGCCCCCGCTCATGCTGGTCGCCCGTTCGTTCGACATCAACAAGCCCGGCGTCTCGTGGAAGGACATCCGCGGCGGCGTGATCGGCGGCTCCCTGCTCCAGGGCGTGCTCCACGAGGGGGATGACATCGAGATCCGGCCCGGCCGGCAGGTCCACCCCGGCCGCTGGGAACCGGTGGAGACCAAGATCATCTCGATCAACATGGGCTCGAAGAAGCTCGTGGACGCCACGCCGGGCGGGCTGCTCGGCGTCGCCACCAAGCTCGACCCGGCCCTGACCAAGTCGGACGCGCTGGCCGGCCAGGTGGCCGGCTACCCCGGCTCGCTGCCGCCGGTCTGGGACAAGCTCCGGTTCAAAGTAACCCTGATGGAGCGGGTCGTGGGCGCGATGAGCGAGCTGGCGATCGAGCCGCTCAAGCACCACGAACCCCTCATGCTCTCGGTGGGGACCGCGGTCACGGTCGGTGTCGTCACCGGGACGCGGAAGGACGGGGTCGAGGTGCAGCTGAAGCGGCCCGTCTGCGCCGCAATCGGCGCCCGGATCGCGATCAGCAGGCAGGTCGGGGCGCGGTGGCGGCTGATCGGGATGGGCGTCCTCACCGAGTGAGGGTGCTCTTCGACGCGAACGCACTGATGATGCCGCTCGAGCAGGGAGTGGACCTCTTCTCCGAGGTCCAGGTGCTGGTCGGGGCCTTCGACCCGGTCGTCCCGACCGAGGTCCGTGCGGAGCTCGCGGGGATCGCACGCATGCACGGGCGTCGCGGGGCCGCGGCCCGGTTCGGCCTCTCGCTCGCGGCCCGCTGCACCGAAGAGCCGCTCGGCGGTACAGAGAGGACGGTCGATGCCGGCATCGCACGGTACGCACTCGACCATGACTGCCTGGTCGCGACGAGCGACCGCGCACTCCGGCAGGTGCTGCTCCGGGACGGCATTCCCGTGATCGCGCTGCGCGGCCCGCGACGGATCACGCTGGAGAGAAGATGAGGAGAGAGGTAGAGCCATGTATTATCGACTGAAACTCGAGGACAAGGTCCGGGTCCCCCCGCACAGGCTGGGCGAGGACCTGGAGCTCGTTATCCTGGACGTGCTGCAGGAGCAGCTCGAGGGAAGCATCGACAAGGAGATCGGGATCTTCATCGCCGTCACAAGGGTGCTCGACGTGGGGCAGGGCGAGCTCGTACCGGGAGACGGGGCTATCTACTACGACGTGGTCTTCGAGGCCCTCGCCCTCCGCCTGTCCCTGCAGGAGGTGCTCGAGGGGCTCGTGGTCGAGACCACGAGTTTCGGCTCCTTCATCAGCCTCGGGCCGATCGACGCGATGCTGCACGTCAGCCAGATCTCGGACGAGTTCATCTCCTACGACGAGGGGAACGGCCGGCTGATCTGCAAGGACTCGGGCCGGACGATCACAGTCGGGGACCGCGTCCGGGTCCGGGTCGTAACGCTCTCCCTGAACGAGCGGGAGCCCCGCGACTCGAAGATCGGACTGACCATGCGCCAGACGGGTCTGGGGACCGACGCCTGGCTCGAGGACGAGCTCCGGGAAGAGCGCGAGGAGAAGGAACGCCGGGGTGACCGCTGATGGTGGTGCGCCGTCGTCGCGAGAAGATCCTTCCCCGGGTCTGCCGCGAGTGCCACGCCGTCGTCGACGGGGAGTCGTGCGTGCGGTGTCACACATCGAACTTCTCCACCGACTGGTCCGGGTACCTGGTCGTCATCGACCCGCGTTGCTCCGAGATCGCGAAGAAGATCAACATCGACACGGCCGGACGGTACGCGCTGAAGGTCCGGTGATGCGCCGCCTCCCCGCAGAGCACCGGGAGGCGTTCCAGACCCCGTACGGACGGCTTTACCCGTCGATCGACGCGGCCCGATACGTCCTCGAAGGGCGTACGGTGCTGTCGGTCGGCGACGTGGTCACGGCGGGGCTGCTTGCGGGGGGGTTTCTCCCCGCGGTCGCGGTCGTGGACGGGTTCACGGAGCGGGACGTCCCCGTTTCCCCCGTCGAGGTACCCGGGGCCCGGGTCCTCCGGGTGGCGAACCCGGCGGCCACCCTGACGGACGAGCTCGAGGCGGCTATCCGCGACGCGCTCGCGCACCCACCGGCCCTGATCGTGGTGGACGGGGAAGAGGATCTCGCCGTGGTCCCGCTCGCCCTCGCCGCCCCCGAGGGCGCGGCCCTCGTATACGGCCAGCCGGGAGCGGGGGTCGTGGTCTCCACCATCGACCCGGAACGGCGGGAGCTCGCCCGCGCCCTCCTCGATCTCTTCGTCGAGGAGTGATCAGGACATTTTATTAGACCCGCTCCCATATAGCTAGAGGATATCGATGGAGATTGAGATCATACAGGACAACCGCAACGAGCTTCTCAGCCGGCGGGAGCTGCGGTTCGTCCTCATGCACGACGGGCCGACGCCTTCGAGAAAAGAGATCGTCGGGAAGATCTGCGCCATGAACAACGTCGCCGAGGCGCTCTCTGTGCTCGACTCGCTCTCGACGAGCTACGGGATGATGAAGGCCGCGGGCATGCTCCGCATCTACGACACGGAGGAGGCGAAGAACCGCGCCGAGCCCGAGCACCTCATCCTGCGCGGGCAGCCGAAGCCTGCCGAGGAGGCCTAGATGGCTCCCGCGAAGGGCAAGAAGGCCGAGAGCGTCTCGGTCAAGCGGTCGGCCTACTTCACGGTCGACGGCGAAACGGCGACCCTCAAGCGGCGGTACTGCCCCCGGTGCGGCGCCGGCGTGGTCCTGGCCGAACACGAGGACCGCGCGGCCTGCGGCCGCTGCGGCTATACTGAATTCAAGGCATAGTTCCATCGATGCCGGCGACCGGTCAGGTACTCGGCCTCGAAGGCACTGCGTGGAATCTCAGTGCCGCTCTTTTTGACGACGACCTGGTCGCTCTTCGTTCGGACCCGTACCGCCCGCCGACCGGCGGGATTCATCCGCGAGAGGCGGCCCAGCACCACGCGGCCCGGATGAACGAGGTGATCGCGCCCGTGCTCGAGGCGGGCGGGCGCCCGGCTGCAGTGGCGTTCTCGCAGGGGCCCGGGCTCGGCCCATGCCTGCGGACGGTCGCGACGGCGGCCCGCTCGCTCGCGATCGCGTTCGGCGTCCCGCTCGTCGGGGTCAACCACTGCCTGGCCCACGTCGAGATCGGGCGGTTCGCGACGGGCTGCACGGACCCGGTCGTGCTCTACGCGTCGGGGGCGAACACCCAGGTGATCGCGTACCTCTCCGGGCGGTACCGGATCTTCGGCGAGACCCTCGATATCGGTCTTGGGAACGCGCTCGACAAGTTCGCGCGCTCGCGTGGTCTGCCCCACCCGGGCGGCCCGGCGATCGAGGAGCTGGCCCGGGGCGCGGACCTGGTCGACCTGCCGTACACGGTCAAGGGCATGGACCTCGCATTCTCGGGCCTCGTGACAGCGGCGTCCTCCTCGGCGGCCCCACTCGGGGACGTCTGCCGGTCCCTGCAGGAGACCGCGTTCGCGATGTGCGTCGAGGTGACCGAGCGGGCCCTGGCCCACGCGGGCAAGGAGGAGGTCCTCCTTGTGGGCGGCGTCGGGGCGAACAAACGCCTGCAGCAGATGCTCGGGGAGATGTGCGAGGACCGTGGGGCCGGGTTCTTCGTTCCGGAGCCGGTCTACCTGGGCGACAACGCGGCCATGATCGCGTACACGGGCCGGCTCCAGGCGGCGCATGGCATGACCCTGGCCGTTGCCGAGTCGCAGGTGGACCCGGACTTCCGGATCGACCGCGTGCCCTGCCCGTGGCGAACTGACCGGCCCGAGACCTTTCTCCGGGTCGAGCCCCGCGGGGCGGAGGCGGAGGTCGAGCTCGGCGAGGCCGACGCGGCCAAGCGGCGCCTGCCCAAGCGCTACCGCCTCCCCGCGCTCGATGAGCGGCTCCGCACGGAGCGGACGCGGTCCGAGGCGCGGCTTCTCTCGGCCGCCCGCCGGGCCGGGGTGGCGACACCCGTGGTCCGCGACATTGACGGGACGACGATCGTGATGGAGCGGGTGCACGGCGACGTCCTCAAGGCCGCGCTAAACGAGGCGACCGTCCGCGAGGCCGGCCGGACGGTCGGGCTGCTCCACAGCGCCGGGATCGTCCACGGGGACCTGACGAGCTCGAACATGGTCGTGCGAAACGGCCGGATCGTTCTGATCGACTTCGGGCTGGCCCAGGCGACGGAGGAGCTCGAGGCGCGGGGGGTCGACATCCACGTCCTCCTCCAGACCCTCGCGTCCGCCACGCCCAACCCGGGCCCGCTCACGGCGGCGTTCGCCGAGGGATACGGGGAGACCTTCCCGGGTGCCGGATCGGTCCTGGAGCGGGAGACCGAGATCCGGCGGCGGGGGCGGTACCTGTGAGGCTCGCGGTCGTGACGGGCAACCCGCACAAGGCCGAAGAGATGGCCGCGTTCCTCGAGGGCGCGGTCGAGGTCGAGCACGTCCCCCTCGACTGCCCCGAGTACCGAGACGACGAGGTCGGGCCGATCGCACGCGAGAAGGCCCGGTTCGCCTACGACACGCTCAACCGGCCCCTGGTCGTGGACGACACGGGCTTCTTCGTGAACACACTGCGCGGGTTCCCGGGGCCGTACGCGGCCTATGTCCTCCGCACGCTCGGCAACGAAGGGATGCTCCGCCTGCTCGAGGGGGCGGACGACCGGTCCGCGTCATTCGTCACGGCCGTGGCGTACGCGGACGAGAACGGCATCCGGGTCTTCGAAGGACGGCTCGACGGCGAGGTGACGACCGGCCCGCGGGGGAACGGGGGATTCGGGTACGACCCGATCTTCGCCGTAGGGGACCGGACCCTCGCCGAGCTCCCGCTCGAAGAGAAGAACCGGTTCTCGCACCGGGCGCGGGCGCTCTCGGTGTTCCGTGACTGGTTCCTGGCGGGGGGCGCCGGTAACAACCGTTAAGTCGGTCGGAATCCCTGTATTATAGACTCATACCACGTGGTGACTCTGAATGGCACGATTCGCTGAAGCTGAGGAGAGGCTCCTCAATGTCAAGATCTGCATGCGCTGCAACGCCCGGAACGCGGTGCGGGCGACTGCCTGCCGCAAGTGCGGATACCAGAACCTCAGGCCGAAGAACAAGGAACGCAAGGCCTGAACGCGGCTCGTCGCCGCGTGGTCATGCACTGTAATATGTAACCCGTTTTCCCTTTTTGCTGTACTCGCCGCGGAACGTTTCGAGGTTGCGCTTATACCCGATACGGTCCGCGACGCCGAGTGCGCGGAGCGCTTCACGCACGCGCATCACCTCGGGCTCGTCCTGCCAGTCGGCGGTGTAGACGTAGACGACATAGCGGTCGTCCCGGGCGTCGGGGTTCGGCTTCGCGGTCGAGACCTTGGCCGAGATCCCGAGCTCGCCCGCGGCCGTTGCATCCCGCACGCGCCGCCAGAGGGCGTCGACCTCGTCGGCCGGGAGGAAGACGAGCCACTTGCCCGCGAGCTCGTCGTCAACGGCGTCGGGCCGCACCCTGGGGGCGTCCTCGACGATCCAGTACATCTGGGTGGTCCTGGTCGGGACGACCCCCTCGCCGGTCCGGATGGCCCCGAGGATCGCGTCGACGGTGCCGAAGCGCTCGCTGAGGGCGTCCGCGAGCGGGGGGTAGTCCTCGCGGAAGATGTCGAAGACCCGGGCCAGGTCCACCGAGATATCGGTCCCGTCCTCGACCAGCCGGTAGAGCGACTGCCCGGTCGCCCGGAGCTCGCGGTGCAGCAGGTTCTCGAAGATGCCGTACGCAATGTCGCCGAGGGCAGCGGGATCGACCTCGTCCATGTGTATCAGTGCGAGGGACCGGCAGAAATGGTTTATGCTGCCCGGGAGGCGGGCCGGTGGGGGGGACGGGCAGGGCAGGGTCGATCCCCGCTGGACCGGCGACGACCGCGGCGCGCTCCCGGTGGAGCAGGTTGAGTGGGCCTGCACAAGATACTTTTATATTCATTAATGCCCTTTTCCCGTTCGGTGAATCCCTGTATGGTTGAATACAAGATGGAGAAGGAGGTCCGCGACCTGAAGAAGAGGACAACCGCGGACGAGCCGATGCGGAGCGGGGCTGAGGCCGGCGAGCGGACGACCCGGCAGGGGGCCGCGATCGACACGGACCCGGCCCGGCCCGTGGTCGGAGCGGGGCCGGTCTACGGGACGGTGGACGATGCCGCCCGCAGGCACGCCCGCGATGAGAGCGTGCACCCCGACTGGGAGCGGCAGCCGCAGGTCAACGCCCCGCAGGACGTCGGCGTGCCGACGGCCGAGGGCCAGGCGGACGCGGCCCGGATCCGGGCGGGCCGGCGCGGGAGCGATGAGATGGAGGAGCCCCGGCTCGAGCGCCGCGGAGACGAGGTCTCGACGCCCCTGGCGAGCAGCGCCCGGCGCGACACGGACGACCGCGGGGTCGTGGAGAAGATGAAGGAGAAGGCGCGCGACGTCAAGGAGGACATCGACCGCACGATCTGAGCCGGACACTTCCCCTTTTTTCGCGCACTGCCATTACGCGAGCGGGAGCGCCGGCAGTCCTTGAGACGGCCCGGCCGTGGCACACGGCCGCGGCGCATTCCTCGTTCAGCACGAGGAGGAGGTGCGGCGACTCGAGACCGCTCAGTTCGGCGGGGGCCCCCCGGCAGGACATCGCGCCCACGGCACGGCCCTGCCGATACCCGCGGCTGGCTTCCGTATCACGCGTCGCCAGGCAATTATTGAACGCTGCCAGGTGGTTCAGGGACCCCTGCCGGAGATTGCGGTAGACAGCCGTGATGTCATCGTGCCTGCTCACCGCTATCGCCCGGTCGAGGTCGACGAAATCCGTCTCCTCGACAAGGTGCCCCGCCTCCAGGGCGGCGATCCCGGAGACGGAGCCGTTGCTGACCAGCCCGTCGTAAAGGGCCTGGATCCTCTCGTCCTCGAAGACCCCGGGGCCGTTTCCGGCCGCAGGATCCGGCAGGCCGTATGCGTCGACCATGCGGCCGACGGCGTCCATGTGCTACTGCTCCCTCGGCGCGATGGTGCCGAAGACCCGCTCACTCCACATACCATAGAACTTGTTGTACACGTCCCGAGCGGAGTGAGTTTCTCTTCTTCGCGCAGGTACTGCAGCCAGTACACCTCGTCGGCGGCAAGGGTCTTCGCTGTGACTGCACCGCTGCCCGCACCCGTGCCGGCATCCGCTCCGAACCGCGCCCCTCCGGCCGCAAGGGCGGTGGTGGGGAGCAGCAGGAGCGCGATCAGCGCGATGATGGCGAGTCATCGTAGCATGGTCGATACATCCTGTCCGCCGGGACCGTTGATGGAGGCGGACGGACAGGATCGGCGGGGCGCCGATAAACCGTTTCTCACGCTCAGAGTTACACGCCGGGGGGGCCCGGCGGGAGGCTCGGCCCTGTGCATCGGCGAGCCGTAGTCAGACAGGGGGCCATGTCCGAGGAGGCCCTCGCCGACGTCGTCTCCGCGACCCGGTTTTACCTCGAGACCGTCGGCCCGGACGCGATGGACGCGGAGGCCCTCGATGCCCGGCCGGCCGGGATTACGGGCCCGGTGTAGTCCCCGCGGGACGCGCCGCGGCAGCGCGTGGTCCATGCGCTGATAGACATGGCCAGGGGTGGAAACGCTCGATACCACGGATCCACCAGGATCGTCCGGGGCTCGAAACCCCTGGTGGTACATCGTCCCGGCCAGGTCGATACGGTAGAAACGGTCAACGATACCGGCGCCACTCGCGCCTTGCAGCCCCCTGACTTCTCAGCGCACGGCCGGTACCGGACCACCGGGGGAGCACCTGTTCCGCCGCCCCCGAGGTCATCGCCGTACCGTTCCGGGTATCCGGACCCCGGCCGGGGAGCGCGCCCGCCCGGGCCGGCCGCAGCCTAGACCGCCGCCGTTGACCGAAAAAGCATATATGCCTCGGCGTCTGCTGGTTGCTACGACAGGAGCGTGACAGCGACGCCACCCCACTGCGATACGCGTGACGGGCCGGTCGTCCAGGCTTGCCGGAGAGCGCTGGAGACCGGGAACGTGAACTATGCACTGATCTGGGTACCGACGGGCGCGGAGCCCGAGCTCGCGGCCGCGTTCGAGAGGACCATGCGGGTCCGCCCGGCCGGCGGCGAGGCGCGCGACCTCGCCGACGACTGGTTCTTCGAGACCGCCGTTCGGCTCCACCGCGCCGGCGAGGGCAAGCCGTTTACCGGGCTGAAACCGGTCGGGCTGGACGAGGGTCCGGTCGTCCCGAAGGCCGAGCACGCGATCGAGACCGGCGACCCGTCGGCAGTGATCGGGCTCATCCTGGATGCAATCGACGACGACCTGCGCCATCGGTTCGAGCGGGTGACGGCGACAAAGGAGTACGACCCGGACGACGTGGCAGCAGGCCGGGCCTTCGTCCAGGCCTTTATCGACTTCGTCGTGTATGCCCACCACCTCTACGTGTCCATGACCGGCGATGAGGGGCACGCGCACGGCGGAGGCGAGCCCGGCCGGCACCGGGACTGAGGGGGAGATGGCGGGCGCGGGCGGCGAATCGCGCGGCATCCGGCTCGCCCTCGTTGCCTATGCCGTCCTCTTTGCCGCACTGATCGCCGCGTACGCCGCGACATCGATGGTCGTACTCCTCGCCGAGGCGTTCGACACGCTGAGCGACGTCGTCTTCTCGGGGTTCCTGCTCCTCTCGTTCCGGCTGTCGCAGCGGCCAGCCGACGAAGAGCACATGACGGCCACAGCCGGGTCCAGAACGTCGGCGCCCTCGTGGCCGCGATGATCTTCATCCTCTTTCTCAGCCTGGAGACCTTCCGGCAGGCGATCCCGGAACTGCTGCATCCCGCCGTTGAAGAGGCCCCGTCCGTTGCCATCGGGATCGCCGTGACGGTCTTGGGTCTCCTGCTCACGATCGCCCCCTTTGCGGCGACCCTCCGGACGAGGACCGGTGGTGCGGCCACCAGGGCGCAGTTCGTCGCCCTCGTCGAGAACCTGGGCGCCTACGTGGTGGCGCTCGTCGGGCTTGTCCTCGTCGCAAACGGGGTTGCCTGGGCCGGTGCCGTCTCCTCGATTGTCATCGGTGTGCTCATTCTCGTGAGCGGGCTGTATCTCCTGAAAGAGAACGCGGACGTGCTCCTCGGCCGCGCTCCGACGCGGGACTTTCTCGAGAAGAATAGGGCGACGGCGCTGGGGGTCCCGGGAGTTCTCGGCATCCACGACATCAGGGCCGAGTACGTGGGGCCCGGCGCCGTCTCGGCCGGGTTTCATATCGAGGTGGCGGGGGGGACGCCGGTCGAGGAGGCCGACCGGATCGCGGAGGAGGTGCACGCTCGCGTTGCACGGACGACGGGGTGCCTGTACTGTGTCGTCCACGTGGACCCCCATTGCGATCCGCGCGGAGAGAAAAACGGGTGATTGCGCGGCCTTTGCAGGGTACAGCCCGCACAACCGCCCGGCATCCGCAGACAGTGGTCGGAGAGGAACCGGCCGTCACCATCGCAGAACGGGGGCAGGCCCGGCCCGGCGATCGGGTGTTCCTCGCTCTCCGCCACGACGCATTTTTGATTCAGTGCGAGGAGAAGCGGGAGCGGCTCGGGACCGCGCAGCTCCGCGGGAAGGCCGTAGCGGTACGCATCGCCGAGGGCCGGGTCGAGCGCAGCGTGCGCGTCGCGGAGCCGGTTCGCGCCGGGGATCACCTACTCGAAGTAGATCTCGCCGTCGTCGTTCAGGTAGACCTGGATCTCGTCCTTCACAAGCCGGGCCCTGACGTGCTCGGGAACGCTGTCACAGAGCCGGTTGATCAGGCCGATGGTGTCGTACCGGACCTTCACGCCGCGACCGCTTGCCTCGTCGAAGATCATCTCCGGGACGGTCAGGAGGTCGGCACCCGACGGGATGACGCAGAGAAAACCGGCGTCGAGGGTGTACATGAACTGGAGGGTCTCGTGTGCCCTGCGCACGTTCTCGAGCGCCGACTTCTCGATGGTGTAGACGTTCGCCTTCGATGTCCCGATGATGTCCGCGATCTGCTGCTGGGACAACCCCTGCCTCCGGTGACGCAGAATCACTCTTTGCCGCTCGGTGAGGAGGCCATCCTTCATATTCAGATGATCGCAGTTGTTGAACTTAAACACTTCCGCTTAACCACGTGCGGAAATCGGCGAGGGCGTTACCCGGCCCCTGGTACCGATCCGGCCCCGTCCCCCAGCCCTGAAGCCGGCCGCACCTCCCGCTGGCAGCACGCACCGCGGGGCCGGGAGCGGGATGTCCCGGGGTGATGAATACTGCCCGGTCAACCACCGGGCACCCTCAAACAGTTATCGGAGAAGAGCTGGAAATCGCCGGCGCAGAACGGGGGAAGGCCCGGGCCGGCGAGCGTTCGGCCCTCGTACTCAACCAGCGATGCGCCGCGGCCGAACACGAGGGGGAGAGCTACGGGGTACACCCCTCCGCGACGATGCTGGCGCCGCCACTCGGGATGTGCCCGGCCGTCGTCATCATCAACCTGTGCCTCCACATCGCCCGCGATCGAGGAACGGCACTGGCAGGTTATTGCAGCACCGAGCCGCCCGGGAGCGGCCCGTGGAGTTTGTCTCCTGGTACCGCCGATGGCCCTTGTATTGCCTGCTGGTTCGTAGATAAGGGCGAAGATTATTGTGATCGTACGCTTCGACTTTTATTCCGTGCGCATGCTCCCTGGCAGGAAGTGGGAAGAGATTCTTTCTGACAGCCCGGGCCTCATCGGTGTGATACCGGCTCCGGCCTGAAATCGCCTGATCAGCCGCATCTCCATTGACTTCTTCGCCATACCCTTCGCCCAGGGAACGGTCGTCCGCCTATCCGTGAATATTATCACATCGGCTGTATGAGATCTTCCCCCGCGGTTCGTTCGCCTGACATACCCTTAACATGCTACGAACCAATAGAGACTATTATGTCACATACGCCCGGGAGCGTCCAGAAGTTCATACTGGAGCAGGTGTCAGAGCAGGGGTATTGCGTGTTGAATGCGGTGAAAGCCCCCGAGCTCTCCGTGTCCCGGGCGGCCGGCCGTTTGGCGGAGAGCGGGCAGGTCGTGGTCTGCGAGTTCCTGATGGGCGTCCCGGACAAGCGGTCCACCTCCGGCCGGGCCGACCGCGAGATCAGGGCGGCTTTTCCTCCGGGCCTGACCTATGCGGAGCGATTGACGATCCGGATGGAGAACGGGCTCATGCCCGGTCCCGTATCCGGAGCCCCGACCGGGTAGAAGCTTCTGCGTCGACCCCCCTTGGGCGAGTGGGCGCCGGGAGACCGGCGATCGTCCGCATCGGCCGGAGCTGCCGGACGAACAGGTCCGGGGACCCGGTCGCGTCAGCCCCGGCCCC
>CAYWVY010000008.1:0-14360 GCA_964461885.1 uncultured Methanospirillum sp.
CCGGACGACCCAGCCCCGGTCAGCTCCCCTCGATCAGCTCGTCGACGACCCCGCGCACGAACGGGTCCGCCACGAAGACCTCCTCCACCGTCCGGTGGACCGCGTCGTCCCCGAAACGGCTCAGCGCGGCCGTGGCCATCCAGCGGAAGCACTCGTTTCTGCCCTGCAGGTTCTGCATCAGCGGCGCGACGGCTCGTTCGTCGCCGACGCGCTCGAGGGCCCAGATCGCCGGTATCCTGACGCGCCAGTCCGGATCCCCGGCCCCTACCATCAGGGTCTCGACCGCCGGCGATCCGATCCGTTCGAGCGCGGCCGCGGCGCGCCACTGCACCTCCCTGTGGGTCGAGCGGAGCAGGGGCGCGATCAGGAGCACGGCTCCCTCGCCCCGCCTGCCGAGCGCCTCCGCCGCATCCAGCATCTGGTGCGGCGGGCCGTTCACGAGCGAGTGCACCAATGTTCCGAGCGTGGACGTCTCTTCCATCTCCTCCCCCTGCCGACCTTGCCGGCCGACATGACAGCCTCCGCCGGGCAGATAATAGAATTTTGCAGGATGAGGTCGCCCGGCGATTTCGCCGGGCGGACCGGGGGCGGCGGTCAGCTCCCGTTGTCGCCCTGGACAGAGGCGGCCGGATTGGGCATGAAGGTCGGGAACGGGAAGGGGATTGTCGTCGGCGACGTGCTGATGGGCACGGGCACGGGCACGGTCGTCGGTGACGGGGGGATCGGGACGTCAGTGGGCGTCGCAGGAGGGAGGGGGGGCGGAGCGGTCGGAGCGGCCGTCACCGGGATCTCCGGGGTGGCCGGCGGGGGGGTCGCTGGCAGGGGAGTCACCGGCAGAGGGGTCGCAGGCGCCGCGGTCGGTAGGGGGGTCGGGATGTCCGTGGGAGTCGACGGAGGGAGGGTGGGCGATGCGGTCGGAGCGGGCGTCACCGGGACGTCGGTGGTGGTCGTCAGGGGGGTCGCAGGCGCCGCGGTAGGGGCCCCGGTCACGATGGGGGTCCAGATCGAGGACGGGGTCCCGCTGTCGGTAGCGTGGCTGACCACCTGCACGGTCCTGAACGGTGTCGGGGTGTGCACACCGCCCGTGTACGAGTCGTACCCGCCCCGGGTCGCCGTGGCCGCCGCCGTGTCCGTGGGTTTGGCGGTCGTCGCGGCTGCGTCCTCGACTGAAGGGCTCGGCGAGGGGCTCGGAGATGCCGCCGGCGTCTCGACGGCGCCGACGAACGCTCCGCCCGGGGCGAGGATGACGGGGCGGTACCCGCCCGTGTCGCCCGTAATCGCGCCGGGCCGCCCCTGGCCGGTGTAGGCGAAGAGAGGCTGGCCCCGGTACGTCGTCTGGGGCTCGCCCGACGGCGTCACCGTCTCGGCGAAGTCCCCCGCCTGGACGAGGGGCGCCGGCGCGACGACCGGGGAGGCCCGGAACGGGGCGTACTCCGGTGCCGGGTCCGCGGTCGCGGCGCCGTCACGGACGAGGAGCGCGGCGCCGGTCGTGTCGGAGAGATAGATGCCGCTCGTGGCGTTCTCGCGGACCATGACCGTGTAGTCGGGCTTGGCCAGGAACGTAATGTTGTTGGCGCCCTGGCTCTTGGCATCGCCCGGCTCCTTGTCGTTCAAGTAGTAATAGAGGGGCCATCCACGGAACGTGGTCTGTTGCTTGCCGTCGGCTCGGGTCAGGTACCCGAACTCGGAGGCGTTGATCCCGTTCCCGCTGGCCACGCTCTCGGCGTAGAACGGGGGGTAGAACCGGCCGACCTCGCCGAGGTTGGCGACGGCGCCCGTGTTCGGAACGTCCCGCGCCTGGATGTAAAGGGACCGGCCCGTCGAATCGGTCAGGAGTTTTCCGTAGGTCGGGTGATCGGCGATCCTGACCGTCAGGGACTCCTGGTGGGTGCAGCCTGCGATGAGCAAGGCTGCCGGAAGGAGGAGGAGGAGCACGATGATGGCCGCCGTGCTGGGGGAGCGGTCCATGGCACTCAAAAGGTTGGGAGCCGGATTATATGAGACCTCTGTTCACGCGGAAGGGGCTCCACCCGGTTCTACCACGGACAGCACTGCACCCGGTGCGAAGGGGCGGGACCGGAAGATATGACGGTAACCACGCCCGGGCCCGTTCCCCGACTCCACGTCCCGCCCTGGCGGCCGCATGCCGGCGGCCGAAGCCGGACCCTGTTCGGAGAGTACGGAAAAGGCTTTAAGAGTCGTCGCCGAAATGAGACGCGCCCCCATGCCGCCGACCCACCCGCCGCCACGGCTCGTCTCGTGGAACGTCACGGGCCGCTGTTACCTGGCCTGTCCGCACTGCTACATGGACGCCTCGGGCCGATCGGGCTCGGGCGACCTTTCCACGGAGGAGGCGTTCGGCGTCGTCGATGCAGTGCGAGCGGCCGGGCGGCCGCTCCTCGTCCTCTCGGGGGGTGAGCCCCTGCTCCGCGATGACCTCGAGGGGATAGCGGCCCATGCCACGACGGCGGGGTTGCCGGTCGCGCTCGGAACGAGCGGGGTGCTCCTCTCGCCGGAACGGGCGCGGGGGCTTCGGGCCGCCGGTGTGACGGCCGCGGCGATCAGCCTGGACTCGACCGATCCCGGGCGGCACGACGCGTTCCGCGGCGCGTCCGGAGCGTTCGCGGGCGCCATTGCAGGGATGCAGGCCTGCCGCGAAGCCGGGATCCGCATCCAGGCGAACGTCACGGTGACACCCGACAACATCGACGAGATCGAGGCCATCCTCTCGCTCGCGGCCGACAACGGTGCGGTCTCGTCCCAGGTCTTCTGCCTCGTCCCGACCGGGCGGGGCCGCGACTGGGCCGGGCCGGCCGACTACGAAGCCCTCCTGGTCCGGCTCCTCGGCCGGATCGACGAACTCCCGCTCCCCGTGCGGCCGACCTGTGCGCCGCAGTTCATGCGGATCGCCGACGAGCTCGGCGTGACACGGCCGGAGTGGCGGCGGGGCTGCCTCGCGGGGACCGCGTACTGCCGGATCGCGCCCAACGGCGACCTGACCCCCTGTCCGTACCTCCCGGTCGTGGTCGGTTCCCTCCTGGCCGAGCCGTTTGCCACGCTCTGGCAGGACGCCCCGGTCTTCGCGGCCCTCCGCGACCCGGACCGACTCCATGGGGCCTGCGGGGCCTGTGAGTACCGCGCCCGCTGTGGCGGTTGCCGGGCCAGGGCCTACGCGGTCGGCGGCGACCTGCTCGGGCCCGAACCCTGGTGCCCGCATGTCCCCGGCGCCGGGAGGGCCGCGTGACCCTCGACCGTCTCGACCGGGAGCTGCTCGCCCTGCTCCAGGACGACTTCCCGCTCGAGCGCGACCCGTGGTCCGCCGCGGGCCGGCGACTCGGCCTCTCGGGCGCGGAGGTGCTCGAGCGTTGTCGCCGCCTCGAGAGTGACGGGGTGATACGGATGATAGGGGCCGTGCTCGAGGCGTGGCAGGTCGGCCTCGCCGCCTCGACCCTGGTCGCGATGCGAGTGCCCCCCGACGCGATCGATGAGATCGCGACGCTCGTGAACTCCTACGACGAGGTCTCGCACAACTACCGGCGCGAGCACGACTTCACCCTCTGGTTCACGCTCACCGCGCCGGACCGGCCGCGGCTCGAAGCGGTCGTGGCCGAGATCTCCCGGCGGAGCGGGATCGGTCCCCCTGACCTGATCGAGCTGCCGACGGTCCGGCGGTTCAAGATCGATGTCCGGTTCCCCTGCGGGGAAGGCCACAGGGAGGCGACTGATGGAGCCCGATGACGTGCGGCTCCTCGCCCTGCTCCAGGCGGGGCTCCCGCTCGAGGAGGACCCGTTCGCCCCGGCGGCGCGGGCCCTCGGGACGACCCCCCAGGCAGTCGTCGAGCGGCTGCGCGTGCTCGGTGCTGCGGGCGTGATCCGCCGGTTCGGTGCGCGCCTCGACCAGCGCCGGCTCGGGCTCGTCGCCAACGCCGTGATCGCCTGGCGCGTGCCCCCCGAACAGGCCGGCGCGGCCGGAGCGGCGCTTGCGGCCCGAAGCGAGGTGACGCACTGCTACGAGCGCAGGGCGGTGCCCGGCTCCTGGGAGTACACGCTTTTTGCGGTCGTCCACGCAGAGGACCGGGACGCCGTCGACCGGCTCGCCGCCGATCTCGGGCGGATGATCGGCCTCGACGACCGGATCGTCCTGCTCTCGTCGACTGAGTACATGCGCCGGCCCGCCGCCCGGCTCGAGGCCCCCCCATGATCCGCTTCACCCAGTGCCTGCACGGCTGCGGCACGGTCAGCCACGCCCTCCGGAGGGGCGGCGATCGCTCGACGCTCGCCTACGCGGCCCCGTACCGCCCGATCGTCTTCTGGAACCTGACCCGGGCCTGCAACCTCGCCTGCGACCACTGTTACATCTCGGCCCACCCCGGGGCCGACCGCTCGGGCGAGCTCGACACGGCAGCCGCGCTCGCCCTCGTCGACGACCTCGCCTCCGCCGGCGTCCCGCTCATCCTGCTCTCGGGCGGCGAGCCCCTGCTCCGGCCGGACCTCCTCGAGATCGCGGCCCGGGCCCGGGACCGAGGGGTCGCGACGGCCCTCTCGACGAATGGAACCCTGCTCGATGTGGCGGTCGCGCAGCGCCTGATCGGGGCCGGCGTCGCGTACGCCGGGGTCTCACTTGACGGTGCGACCGCGTCAACTCACGACCAGATCCGGGGCGTGGCCGGCGCATTCGACCGGGCAGTCACCGGTATCCAGGCCTGCACCGACGCCGGCCTCCGGTGCGGCGTTCGGGTCACGGTCACGCGTGCCAACGTGGACGAGCTCGAGCCCCTGCTTGACCTCGCCATGGAGTTGGGAGTCGACCGGTTCTGCCTCTACTGGCTCGTCCCGAGCGGGCGGGGCGCGACGCACCACGCGGATCGGCAGGTCGCCCCGGCCGAGGTCGGAGCGGTCCTCAACCGACTGTACGCCAGCGCGGACGCGATCGGCGCGGGCCGGATGGAGGTGCTGACCGTGGACGCGCCGTCGGACGCAGTCGCCCTTCTCGACCGCATGGCGGCGGCGGAGGCGCCCTCGCTCGACGAGGCACGGCGTCTCCTCGTGCTCCAGGGCGGCGCCTGCTCGGCCGGGCGGCGGGTCGCGAACATCGATCCCGCCGGCAATGTCTATCCCTGCCAGTTCGCGCAGGAGGACGAGTTCTGCATCGGGTCAGTTCGGACGACACCGTTCGAGGCACTCTGGAGCGACCCGGAGAACGCGGTGCTTGCCGCGTTCCGGGAGAAAGAGGGGCGGATCGGGGGGGCCTGCGGGACCTGCGCGGACCGCGAGATCTGCGGCGGCGGCTGCCGGATACGCGCCTACAGGGCAAGCGGCGACATCTACGGCCCCGACCCGTTCTGCACGGCCGGGCGGGGAGAGGGTTAGCGGGGGCTGTCGGGCTCGATCTCGATGACGGTCCCGATCTCCGGCGGGGAGCCGGCAACGGCGGTTCCAGGGGGCATGATCTCCGTCGCGGGCAGCGCCTCCTCGGGGATGATCAGCCAGGCGAGCAGGTAGGCGATGATGCCGGTGCCGACCGTGAAGATCGAGACGCCGACCCAGATCAGGCGGATCACGTTCGGGTCAATCCCGAGGTATTCGCCGATTCCCCCGCAGACGCCGGCGACCATCTGGTCCGTGCGCGAGCGCTTCAGTTCCTTCATACGCCACCCCATCAGCCACCGGAGATAAATAGGTTTGGAGGTGCTGTGCGCCCGGGCCGTGTCAGGGCCGTGCGGGGGCCGGCAGGCCCGCCCGGACGGATTCGAACGTGGCTATCGCGCTCTCGGCTGTGGCAGGGATCCCGGCCGACCGCGCCATGTCCCGCACAGCCGCATAGACGAGTGCGCGCTCCCGCCCGGCGTGATCCGGGATCCCGGCGGCCAGAGCGAGCGCGGGGTCCACGATCTCGCCCGAGCGGGCCTTGGCCGAGAGATAGAACCCGAGGTCCGGGTTGCCGGGGGCCCACGCGCCATCCGAACCAGTGGCGGCGAATCCGGCGCCCGCGATCGCAGCCCCGAGCATGGCCAGCAGAAGGCATGGTGTGACTCCTTGCATCCCACAGCGGTATTCGCCGTACTCTCATATAACACAGGCGGTTCCCGCAGACGCATTATTTAAACCTCCCTCATAGGGGAATACATGCATTCCGCTCCTTTTCAGAATCCCCGGCAGGTTTAAAGCGTGCGTGGGCCATCCCGTCGACACCACGCAGATCGGGATCACCAGGCAGAACGGGCCCGTACGAGCTGCTACAACCCCCCGCCACCACTTGTCAAACGGCCGAAATCTCCGGCGTATCCTGTGATCCGCGCATTTTCCTCGGCTTTTTACTCACCGATGGGGTTAACTAGCATGGATTGCCAAACTGAATCATACCGCGCTCAAAGCAGCGCACGTGATTCAGATGAGAACCATACCGGTGATACTGCTATTCGGCCTTTGCCTGCTGCTCGTTCCCTTGCACGCGGCGGCGGCGGGCCCGACCATCATCGTGGCCGCAGCCGACGCGAGCATGGAATCCAAGGGCCAGGCCCAGATCTTCTGCAATGGAATACAGGACGAGAACCAGATCAACTACGCGTTCACCCTGCTGCCTCCCGAAGGCGGAACGGTCCAGCTGACCGAGGGGACCTTCCACACGGCCGGCTGGATCCACCCGAAGATGAACTCGAACTTCATCGGCGCGGGCGAGGACCGGACTGTCATCAACGTCTACAACCCGACCCAGTACTACAACCCCATCCACCTCTCCCGGCCGAACGTCTACGTCAAGGGCTTCACCCTCCGCGGCATGGGCTTCTTTTTGATCCGGACCAACAACGTCGTGATCGAGGACGTCACGGTCACGAACGTGGACATCGCCGGCACCCGACAGCCTGCGGGCGGCAACGGGATGTACTTCATCTGGGTCGACAACCCTGAGACGGGCGACATCACGTTCAAGAACTGCAAGGCGATCGACTGCAACACGCACGGTTTCAACATGAACGCGAACCGGAACGTGTCGCAGGAGAGAAAGGAGGGCGTCGAGCCCTGGACGATCAGCAACCTCCGGTTCATTGACTGCCAGGCGATCCGGTGCGGGTTCGGCGAGGCGGCGGGGTCGAACTCCGAGTTCTCGTGCGGCTTCGACATCCAGGAGGCGAACAACCTCGAGAACGTCCAGCTGATCAACTGCCTGGCCGAGGACAACTGGGAGAACGGGTTCCACGCCGAGCCGGGCTGGTACCTCGGGACCAAGAACTTCTATATGGAGAACTGCGTCAGCCGGAACAACGGCCAGCGCAAACCGGCCGACGCACCGTACCGCGACTCCTACCTCTCGGGCTACTATATCCACCGCAACTCCTACCTGAAGAACTGCGTCTCGGACCACAACAAGAACGCGGGCTTCTTCTCTCACGACGGCGTGAACACGACCTTCGATCACTGCATCGACACCGGCTCGACGTACGGGTTCAAGATCGTGAAGGGCTGCAAGGACATCACGCTCAAGGAGTGCTGGTCCCAGGACGCGAAGGAGTGGGCCTTCTGGGGGGCGTTCGGCGACAACATCAGGCTCGAGAACTTCCACCAGATGAACATGGGCGGCAAGGCCGTCGACGGCGGGGCGCCCACTCAGTCCAACATCGGCTGGTATTACCACGATTCCCAGTACCACCATTCGGTCTCGAACTCGTACTTCGACATCACCGGCTACGGGCCGAACATCGAGGTGCTGAACCAGGAAGGGATCGCCAACACCTACATCCTGAACCGGGCCTCGTCGCAGTACCCGATCCCGGCCCACCCCGATATCCAGGCCAGATCGATCCCGCCCCTGCCCGTCGCCGGCCAGGGCGGCATCACACCGGTGGGCCCTGTCGTGACGCCCGGAGCGGTCCCGATCGTCCCGGTCATCCCGGCGACGCCGCCAAGCGTGATCTCCACCCCCGGGGCCGTGGCTCAGCCGGTGGTCGAGCCGGCCGTCACCCCCACGAGCCGGTTCGGCCAGCGGAAGATCTCGCCGCTCCTGGTGAAGCGGAGCTCGCGGGGCGTGCAGGCCGTCGTGACGACGGACACGGGCAGCCGCTCCCGCACCTTCGGGGCCGTGCGCCCGGGATCGGCGTTCGGGTCGTTCGGCGGGCGCTGGTACCCGTTCGGCTGAACCAACTCGTTTTTCTCTTTTCTACCCGCCCCCCCGGAAGAAAGACCCATATACCGGGACCACAGAGGACACGTCGGTATCGATCATGGTGCAGACCGAGTGGACCGGGGACGGAGAGCAGTTCGTGCGCAACCTCGACACCGGGGACGCGGCCGAGCTCTTCTCCGGCGACGACGAGGCGAAGCGGGCCCTGGCGGGGCAGGAAGGGGGGTCGGGGTTTGTGCTCAAACTCAACCACCAGCGGAAGCACGCGTGGTACGCTCTCGGCGGCGAGGCGCACGACGCAGAGTGGCGCGAGATCGACTACGCGGCCGTGCTCGGGTGGGCCTGGGATCGCGGGCTCCTGCTCGGGCCGCGGAACGCGGCCGTGTACGAACGGCTCGACCCCCGGATGCAGGCGTTCATCTGCAGTGGCGAGGTGTACGCGGTGGGCGACGACGGCGTGGTCGTGGACACGGACCTCCAGCGGAGCGTGACCGAGGCCGAGCTCCGGGTCGAGATGTCGCTCTCGGGCGGCGCGGATCTCTGCGGACCCGGGTGCCAGGGCGAGTAGGCCCGGTCTCCTACGGATCCTTTTTTTATAAACAGGCACCATATGCACCGGATGGAGATCGCCATCGTGGGCGCCGGGTACGTGGGGGCGGTCACCGGTGCCGGTCTCGCCGGTCTCGGCCACCGGATATCGTTCGTGGACCGGGATGAAACGGTGGTGCGCCGGTTGGAACAGAACTCGGTCGGGTTCTTCGAGCCCGGGCTCGAACAGCTCCTCGCCGACAACCGTGAGCGGATCGGCGCAAGCACCGATCTCTCGGCAGCGGTCGCGGCGAGCGACCTGACCTTCCTCTGCGTCGGCACCCCCTCCGGCGACGGCGGCACGTGCGACCTTCGCGCCGTGCGGGTGGCGAGCCGGGATATCGGGGCGGCCCTCGCCGGAACCGGGCGGAGCCATACGCTCGTGGTCAAGAGCACGGTGCCCCCGGGGACCACCACCGGGGTGATCCGGCCCGCCGTCGAAGAGACAGCCGGCAGGGGGCCCGGGGAGGGGCTCCACGTCGTGGTCAACCCCGAGTTCCTCCGCGAGGGGAGCGCGGTCGAGGACTTCTTCTCGCCCAGCCGCATCGTGATCGGCACCGACGAGCCGTCCGGGGCGGAGGTGCTCGACCGGCTCTACGAGCGGTTCTCCTGCCCGGTCGTCCGGTGCGGGTGCTCGACCGCGGAGATGATCAAGTACTCCTCGAACGCGATGCTCGCGGTCCGGATATCGGCCGCGAACGAGATCGGCCGCCACTGCAAGGCGCTCGGCATCGACGCGGCGGAGGTGATGCACGCAGTCGGCCTCGACGAGCGGATCGGGCCGTCCTTCCTCAACACCGGCCTCGGGTTCGGCGGTTCATGCCTGCCGAAGGACGTGCGGGCCCTGATCGAGCTCGGCCGCTCGCTCGGGCAGGAGTCGGCCCTCCTCTCGGCCGCCCTCGCGGTCAACGACGGGCAACCGGCAGCACTCCTCGACCTCGTGGAGGCGGGGATCGGGTGCGCCGGCCGGCGCATCGGCGTGCTCGGTCTCGCGTTCAAACCGGGGACCGACGACGTGCGCGAAAGCCGGGCGATCCCCGTGATCCGGGGCCTGCTCGAACACGGCGCGACGGTCGTCGCGTACGACCCGCTGGCGATTGACCGGTTCCGTTCCCTCTTCCCCGGCATCGAGTATGCCGCGACGCCCGAAGAGGTGCTCGCCTCGGTCGATGCGGTGGTGATCGCGACCGAGTGGCCCGAGTTCGAAACCCTCGATTACGGGGAGCTCGCCGTGTTCGACGGCCGGCGATGCGAACGAGCCCGAAAGACCGCCCGGCTGTACGAGGGGCTCTGCTGGTGACCCCCGTCACGCGCGCCGTGATCCCAGCGGCCGGCCTGGGCACCCGGTTTCTTCCGATGACCCGCTCGATGCCGAAGGAGATGCTCCCCGTGGGCAGGAAGCCGGTGATCCAGTACGTGATCGAGGAGGCGGTCGCGGCCGGGATCACCGAGTTGCTGATCATCACGGGACGGGGGAAGCGGGCGCTCGAGGACTACTTCGACCGGGCGGACCCCGCCCTCGGCAACGAGGAGAGCGAGCAGCTCGACCTGATGCTCGACGCGATCAATCTCTTCTTCGTCCGGCAGAAACAGCCACTGGGGCTCGGCGACGCGATCCGGTATGCCGAGCCGTTCGCCTCGGGGGAGCCCTTCGTGGTCCTGCTCGGGGATACGTTCACGCGCCCCTCCTGCCTGCCGGTCCTGCTCGACGCGCACGAACGGCACGGTCTCTCGGCGATCGCGGTCCGGCATGTCGCCCATCGCCACCTCTCGCGGTACGGCGTCGTGGCGGGCGCCCCGTGCGGGTCCGACTGTCTCCGGGTGGAGACGCTCGTCGAGAAACCTGCGCCGCACGAGGCGCCGTCGGACCTCGCGATCCTGGGCGCGTACCTGCTCACGCCCGCGATCTTCTCCGCGCTCAAGCGGACGGCGCCCGGCAGGAACGGCGAGATCCAGCTGACCGACGCCCTCAGGCTGATCGCGAAGGAGGAGGGGCTGATCGCCTGCATCTCCTCCTGCCGGCGGTTCGACATCGGCGATCCCACGAGCTGGGTTCTCGCGAATATCGAACTCGGCCTCGCCGACCCCGAGACGGGGCCCGCTATCCGCGCCCTCCTCGACGAGCTCGTCGACGACGGCGGCACCGGCCCGCGCCGGTGACGGGCGGGCACCCGCCCGGCCCGACGGCAGGGCAATGACCGACCGTACCCGCACCTATTTTCCATCGGCCGTCGACCGATCATGACAGAGAGACCTGCCATGACTGACAGGCAGTACCTGGTCGGACCGGTCCTCGACTGGTTCGAGGCGAATGGGCTCGTCCCCGTCCCGTGCCGCCCCGGCTCCAAGGCCCCGATCGGGGCGATCTCGAGTCGCGGCCTCTACGGCGGCTCGCCTCCCGCGCCGGCCGCGCTCCTCGCGGTGTACGGTCGCGACCGCTTCGGTGCCGCCGTCCACGACTCGTTCCATCTCCCAACCCCGGAGCGGCTCGAGCGGATCAGGCGGTTCTGGCGGACGCCGGGGGTGCGGCTCTGGGGCCCGGAGATGGTCTCGATCTCAGTCGACATGAACTACCCGACCGCGGACGGGCACCGGGCAGCCTGCCTCGACATCGATGACGACGCCTGCCTGCCACTTCTCGAACGCCCCCCTTTCGAGGGCTGTCCGGTCGTCGCGGGCCGGCACGGGGCGAAGGTGCTCTTCAAGCTCGATCGCGAAGGGGGGCAGACCCGGGCCATCACGCAGTTCGCGGCGTCGGCCCGGGGGGCGCCCGCCTTCGAGCTCTTCACGGGTTCGAAGCACGCCCTCGCCTTCGGCCTCCACCCGTCGTCGCGGCCCGACGCGCCCGTGACCTACCGGCTCGTCCGGCACCGGAACCGGCCCCTCCCTGTCCTCGCGTGGAGCTCGGTCTCGGCCGCGGTCCTCGGATTCGGTCGCGAGCGGGACCTCCAGGTCAGGAAGGGGGCGGGGCCGGACCTCGACCAGGCCGGTCTCGAACGCTGGCTCTAGCGGCAACGCCGGGCCTCCGTCCCGTTTTCCACGAACCGGTTGTCTCCGGGTGCTGACCCGGGGCGTTGAGCGACGCAGGTCGCGGCCCGTCGTACGAAGGAGGGAGCACCGGCAGGATTCAGATGATGCCCGGGTGCGCGGACACCGAGACGGCCGGGCGGGAGCAGAGCGTGCCGACGTCGCGCCACAAGATGATCGGTCAACTGTTGCGTCATCAACATTTATCACTCCGGCGAATCTATTCTGGTCCCACATTCGAGCTACCATGTCCGACGAAATGCCGCTGGCCCGACTCCTCGGGATCGTGCTCCAGCACTACTATGCCACCCTGAACGAGCGCCTGCGACCGTTCGGGCTCTCCGCCGGACAGATGCCCGTCATGCTCAGCCTCGCCGTCTGCCAGAATGTCACGCAGGAGGCGCTCGCGCGCCACTTCCACGTCGACAAGGGCGCGATAGCCCGCGCCGCGCGGCGGCTCGAGGAGGGCGGGTTCATCCGGCGCGAGATCGATCCGGACGACCGGCGGGCCGTCCGGCTCTTTTTGACCGCCGAAGGCGAACGGGTCGTCCCGGAGTTCGCCCGGTTCGGCCGCGAATGGGAAGAGACGGTCGCGACTGGGCTCGACGCCGGCGAGCAGGTCATGCTCCGGTCCCTTCTGGCCAGGATGGCCGGGAGCTGTGCCGATGGAGGATGCTGCCATGAGTGAGACCGGCGACCTCGACAGCGGCTGCCTTCCGCGCCGGCCCGAGACTGCCGGTGTCGTGCTCCTCCGCGGCGACCCGAAGAACGCAATCATCCGCCTCTCGGCACCGATGATTGCCGCCATGCTCCTGATGTCGAGCTACAACATCGTCAACGCGATCTGGGTCGCGGGACTGGGATCGGACGCCATGGCCGCGATCGGGTTCATCACACCAGTCTTCATGATCGTGATGGGGCTGGGAGCCGGCCTCGGCGCCGGGGTCACCTCGACGATCGCCCGGAAGATCGGCGCCTGCAACCGGGCCGGGGCGAACAACGCGGCCGTGCACGCGCTCCTGCTGGCGCTCGGGATCGCAGCGGTCATGACCGTTCCGCTCGTGCTGCTTGCCGAGCCGATCGCGGCCCTCTTCGGAGCGGGTGCGATCGCGCCGCTTGCGGCCGAGTACGCACGGGTGATCTTCGCCGGAACCGCGCTCTTCCTCTTCGTGAACATCGGCTATGCCGTGCTCAGGGCCGAGGGAGACTCGAAGCGAACCATGTACGCCATGGTCGCCTCGGCGCTCCTGAACATCGTCCTCGACCCGATCCTGATCTACTGGGCGGGACTCGGGATCGCCGGAGCGGCCTGGGGCGCGATCATCTCGATCGCGATGGTCACGGGGATCCTGCTCTACTGGTTCTTTGTGAAGCGCACCACCTATATCTCGATCCGGCGGGCCGACTTCGTCCCCGACCGCCGGGTGATCGCCGACATGCTCCAGGTGGGCCTGCCGGCGTCGCTCGAGTTCGGGCTGATGTCGGCGCTCGCGATCATAGTCAACTGGATGCTCGTGGCAACAGCCGGAACGGACGCGGTCGCCGTCTACACGGCCGGGTGGCGTGTTGCGCTGTTCGTGGTCATCCCCATCGCGGCGATCGGGACCTCAGTGGTCGCGGTGGCCGGCGCGGCGTACGGGGCGCGGCAGTTCGCGAACCTCCGGGTCGCCCACCGGTTCGCGACCGGGCTCGGGGCCGGGATCGGCCTCGCCCTGAGCGCGATCACCTTCATCTTCGCCCAGCCGATCGCCTCGATCTTCGCCTACGCCCCCGA
This sequence comes from uncultured Methanospirillum sp., assembly GCA_964461885.1. GTDB lineage: Archaea > Halobacteriota > Methanomicrobia > Methanomicrobiales > Methanospirillaceae > UBA288. Next base: position 13,509 of record CAYWVY010000008.1, read on the forward strand.
GAGCGCGCCGCTCGCACCGATGATCGCGTCCTTCCTCGCGACGATGTGCTTCTTCTTCCCGTTCGTTGCGCCGGGGATAGTCTCGGGCTCGATCTTCCAGGGGACCGGCCGGGGGGTCTACTCCCTCGTGGTGAACATCTTCCGGAACCTCGTCTTCATCGTCGTCTCGGCCTACCTGCTCGCGTTCGTCTTCGGGCTCGGCGAGGCCGGTGTCTGGTGGGGAATCGTGGTCGGGAACATGATGGGCGGGACGCTCGGCTACCTCTGGGCGCGCTTCTACGTAAACCGGATGATCCGCCTCAACAGCGCCGGGCAGGGCGACGGCCCCACGCCCGGGCCCGGTCCCGATATGGCGGCGAACCCGGCGCCCGAGCGCTGAAGGGCCCGGGCCGGGCGTGTCGCTGCGGCACGCCGGCAAAAACTGTCAGGCCTAAGGTCGGTAGCCGCTGATAGGCCCGGTATGATGGAGAGGGGCCGGGAGGGCGACGAGTTCGAAAAGATGCTCGCGGGCGAGCTCTACGACGCCGGCGACCCGGAACTCGTGCGACGGCGGATCCGCGCACGCCGCCTGACGCGGGAGTTCAACGCATCGCGCGAGGGCGAAGAGGAACTGCGGACCTCGCTCCTGGCCGAGCTCCTCGGCGGCGTGGGCACGAGCGTCCTGGTCGAGCCGCCGTTCTACTCCGACTTCGGTTCCCAAATCCACCTCGGCGACCACGTCGCCGTCAACCTCAACTGTGTCGTGCTCGATTGCGCCGCCGTCCGGATCGGCGACCACACCCTGATCAGCCCGTCGGTCCAGATCTACAGAACGTCTGGATCGGGGGCGGAGCGATCGTCTGTCCCGGCGTG
>CAYWVY010000008.1:14460-44733 GCA_964461885.1 uncultured Methanospirillum sp.
CCCGGCGTGCTGGCCGTGGGCAACCCCTGCCGCCCCGTGCGGCGGGCCGGCCGTCACCACGCCTCAGAGGAGTTCCGCGGCGAGGAGGGCGGCGCCGAGCGCGACCATGACGAGCCCTGAGATTCCCAGGACGAGCCGGCGCCGCTCTCCCCGCCACTCGTCGACAGCCGAAGGCGAGAGGCCGAAGGCGACCGCCCCGACGATCAGCACGAGTGGCAGCACGAAGCAGAGGTTGTAGAGCAGCAGGAGCGGCACGGCGTCGGCGAGCGCCCCGCCCGCGAGCAGCCCGAGCACGGCGAGGTAGATGCCGCCCGTGCAGGGGAGCTCGACAAGGCCGACGCCGATGCCGAGGGCGAGCGCTGCGAGCGGCCCGGCCGCCGGGGCCGCCAAGAGCCAGCCCGCGATCCGCTTTCGTCCGCCGGCAGTGATGGCCGGCGCGAGCTCCCGCCGCTCGAGCATGGCCGCGACCAGCACGGCGCAACCGACCACGAGCGCCACGGCCCCGGCCAGCAGCCGGAAGGCCGGAGCGAGCCCCGCAGCCCCGACGACGGCCGTGATCCCGAACCCGGCCGCGAGGTAGATGACAAAGACCCCGAGCGTGTACCCGGCCCCGACGGTGAGCACGCGGCGGCGCGTCCCGGTGACCGTCAGCGCTCCGAGCAGGAGCGCCAGCACGGCGAACGCGCACGGGTTGATCCCGTCCACCAGCCCGGCCGTCGCGACAGCGAGCGGGGTGAGCGGTGTCGCGTTCTGCATCGGCGTCGGGGCAGGAGACGTCCCGTCGAGGAACTCGCGGATCTCCTCCGACCCCATCACGACCCGGCCCCCGGCAAAGAGAGCGGGGACGTGGGGGTGCACGCCGGACTCGTTGGCCACCTGGGAGAGCGCGGAGAACCGCTCGATCGCCTCCGGGCCCCTGGTGAGGTCGAGGAGCTCGACCGGCTGCTCCGTGTGGTTCGCCATGTAGGCCTGTACCAGGGGCAGCGCCCGGTCGCAGTCGCCGCACCCGGGCCGATAGGCGAAGATCCATGCCTCGTCAGCGGCCGCGGCCAGCGGCATTGCCGCTGCTAGGAGAAGGATGACCAGCAGGTGCACGGTCCAGCCGGGTGTCATGCGCTATCCTGAGGTGGACGGCCGGCCTCTTTAGTCATTCGAAGTGAACGGTGCGGCCGGCCGTGGGGGTCCCGGGGCTCTCCGTATCGCTCAGTACCCCGTGAAGACCTCGCGCCGGACCAGCTCGTCAGGTACCCCCATCGCTTTGAAGACCGTCGCCATCTCGTCGACCATGGTCGCCGGGCCCGAGACGTAGAAGGCACGACCCCGGATGCCGCCGACCGCCTCCTCGAGGAGGGCCCGGTCGATCCGCCCGGTATGCCCCTGCCACCCGGGATCGGGATGGGTCAGGGTGACGCGCAGGGTAAAGTGAGGGTTCGTGCGCTGCAGCTCCTCGAACTCCTCGCTGAAGAGCAGGTCGGCCTCGGTCCGCGCCGAGTAGAGGAGGAGGATCCGGAACAGGAGGCCGGCGTCGGCCGCGTACCGGGCCATGCTCCTGAGCGGGGTGACACCAATTCCGCCCGAGACGAAGACCGCGTCCTCGTCCCCCTCCCGGATCGTGAACTGCCCGTGCGGGCCCTCGATCGTCACCTCGTCGCCGGGGGCGAGCGCGGCGAAGGCCTCGGCGAACGGGTGGCCGGTCATCCCCTTCGTCATCTCGAGGAACGGTTCGGTCGGGCTGCTCGAGAGGGTCAGGTGGTGGGCCAGGATCTCCGTACCCCGGTCGAACCTGACGAACGCCCACTGCCCGGGCAGGTACGTGAAGCCCTCCGGCCGCTCCAGCCGCACCGAGACCGCATGCCCCCCCCGGCGGATCACCTCGACAACCCGCGTATGGTGTTCCAGTGCTGTGTCCATGGGGCCACTCTTCTCCGGCCGAGCAATAAACCGTTGCGGTACCGATGGAGGCTGGAGAGTGGGGAAACCATGTGGCCCCGCGCCATCCGCGGGGCCCGGATGCCGTCCGATCAGATCCACGGACGGAGATGGGATCCCCCGTAGGACGAGAGTCCGCAGGTCGGGTAGGGGCGCACGCCGTGGACCGCGGCGAGGAGGCCCCCGTATACGGCTGATGCCGCGAAGCTGAAGACGCCGTGCCGTTCCTCCCAGCTATCGTAACTCGGGAGCGGCAGCCTGGTCGCGGGGTCCCGGTACCGGGTCAGGAACTCGGCCGCCGGCCGACAAACGGGTCGTAGAGTGAGATGACGAACTCAATGTCGTGGACGCCGTCGTAGCGGCTCCAGAGCGCGAAGAGGACGAGCGCGATCTCGTCCTCCAGGATCGGGTACTGCGGCCTGCCGTCGAGGTCGATCCAGGGATGCCAGGTGGGACCCGAGTGTCCCGTCGGGGTGATACTTGTGGAAGAGACGCACCTCTCGGGCGCGATCATCCGTTCGCAGAACCGGAAGAAGTGCCGGGTCACGCCGTAATAGCGTGCCGCATCGAGACCGATGGAGACGAAGGCGCCGGCGCACGGCCAGGCATGCGCGTAACTGCTGTGGTTGAACGCATAGATGTCCAAATCACACGAACTCAAGATGGCGCCGCGGTTGTCGATCTGGGTGCGGAGCACGAGCAGGCTTCGCTTGAATGCGTCCACGACGACGGGTGGCAGATCGGCTAAATCGATCTGGCTCCTGTTGACCCAAACCCGGCAGATCTGGTCGGCCTGGTCGAGGAGAGCGCCGGGCCCGGCGGTGCAGGGCGATCACCTCGCCCATGGACGTCCTATGCAGAGCCAGTAATGGATCGCTGAGGTCTGTGCAGGTTCGATACGGACATGCACGCCGATCGCCGAGTCGACCGGCCCGTGCGTCACGGGGTATTGGACCGTTTCCGCCACTCCCCCTGGTAGAATCGGCTGATATCCGTTCCCCCGGACACGCCCGGATCCGGAACGGCGGCTGGCGGGATCTCCAGGGTCGTGGGGCGTTGCCGGCCTGGGGCCGTCACCGACGGTCCGCAGGTCGATTGCCCGTCTCCCGGGGGTCGGTCACCGGACGACGAACCGCCCCGTCATCGTCGTCGGGTGCGGGTCGCACCGAAAGAAGTAGGTGCCGGGCGCCGTCGGCGCGACGAAGGAGTAGGTCGTGATCTCAGGGCCGGTGATGATCGGCCCCATGAAGATCGTTGTCGAGGCCGAAGAGTCCGTGTAGACCGCGATGCTGTGCGGTACCCCTGCGTCGTTGTTCGTGAAGGTGATCGTCACGCCCTCGCCGGCCGGGACCGTGATCTCGGACGTGTTGAAGGCCATGCTCTCGGCCGTGACCGCGAGGGTCGCGCCGCCGGCGGCAGGAGACGTGACCCCGGGCGTCGTCGTGTTCGTCGTGAAGGGAGTCGTGCAACCGCTCGCGAGGATGCAAGAGAGCACCACGCCTGCAACGAGAAGGCTCAACGTGGATCTGTGCATGCACCGACGGTGCGGTGCCAAGGATGTAAAAAGTTTTTCGCACTCCGGCCGCTCCGTGGTGGCGGCCCTGGGAGGGGGCGTGGTACGTCGCCCAGCCCTCAGCTCAGACCAGCTTCGCGGCCGAGCTCGAACGCCCGGTGGTTCAGCTCGACCGTCTTCGGCGGGACCGAACGCTCGATCGCAGCGAGGATGGATTCGGGTGCGATTGGGAGCAGGTGGGAGGCGACGCCGATCAGCACGACGTTCTGCACCAGTTCGGAGCCGGCCTCGCGGGCGATCGCCGCGGCGTCAACAGCGAGGGGATTGAACGGCGCGAGCCGCGCCATGCACTCCGCAGGGGATGGCATGGGCAGCTGCTGGGTGAAGACCGGCGTCGGTGTGATGATCCCGGTGTTCGTGACCACGCGCCCCTCCGGCTTCAGGAAATGCCGGTACCGGAGCGCCTCGAGCAGGTCGAACGAGAGCAGGAGATCGGCCGAGCCCGGGTCTATCAGCGGCCCGAACTGGCCGTCGATCCGGACCGAGCACTCGACCGACCCCCCGCGCTGGGCCATCCCGTGCGTCTCGGCGCCGCGGACGGACCGGCCCTCGACCACGCAGGCCTCGCCAAGGACGTTCGAGGCGAGGATGGTCCCCTGGCCGCCGACGCCGACGATCATGACGTCATAGCTCATGCGGCACCTCCCTTCGCCGGGGGCCGGCCTTCCCGGCCGATGGCCCCCTGTGGGCAGAGGGCGGCGCAGACCCCGCAGCCCGAGCAGAGCGCGGTGATCGTCGCTGTCTCCCCCTCGAATGCGAGCGCCGGGCAGCCGAAGCGGAGGCAAATCCGGCAGCCCGAGCAGGCCGACGGGTCGACCGTGAAGTGGGGCCGGGAGACCTTCGCCCGCCGCTCGTTGATGACGCAGGGTTTCTTCGCGATCACGACCCGGACGCCCCGCCGCCCCTTCGCCTCGCGGAGGGTCACGAGGAGGCCGGTCATGTCGTACGGGTCCACGGTCTCGACCCAGGCCACGCCGCAGGCCCGGCAGAGCGCTTCGAGCGAGACCTGCGGCGAGGGCTCGCCGGTCGCGGTCCGCCCGGTCGTCGGGTTTGGCTGGTGCCCGGTCATGGCCGTGGTCCGGTTGTCCAGGATCACCACGAGCATGTTCGCGCCGTTGTAGACCGCGTTCACGAGGCCCGGCAGCCCTGTATGCAGAAACGTCGAGTCGCCGATCGTGGCGACCACGTCGCCGCCGGCCGTCTGCGCGATCCCTGATCCGACCGTGATCGACGCGCCCATGCAGATCGTGGTGTCCACGGCCCCGAGCTGGAGCCCGAGGGTGTAGCAGCCGATGTCGGACGGGAAGACCCCGTCCCGGAAGACCCGCTTCATCGCGTAGAAGACCGCGCGGTGGGAGCAGCCGGCGCAGAGGATCGGGGGCCGGGGTGGAAGCCCCTCCTCGGGAGCGGGAGGAGGGGGGGAGGCCCCCAGATAGCCCGCCGCCGCGAGCGCGGCCCGGACCACGGCGGGCGAGAGCTCACCTTCGGACGGGACGTGGCCCGTCCGCTTGCCCGAGACCCGGACGCAGCCGGCGACCTGCCGGACCTGCTCCTCGACCACGGGCGCCCCCTCCTCGACCACGAGCACCTCCTCGTGCTCCAGGCAGAAGCAGCGGAGCTGCTCGGGGTCGAGGGGATAGGCGCGGACTGTGAAGAGCGAGACATCGTCGGGCAGCACCTCGCGGACGTAACTGGCCGCGATGCCGCTCGCGACCACGGCCCGCGGGCCGCGCACGACCGCCTCGTTATACCCGAGCTCGATCAGCCGCTCCCGGATCCGCGGCTGTTTCTCGTTCAGCCGGCGGTGGAGCACCCGGGTATGGGCGGGGATCACGACGTACTGCCGCGGGTCGCGGCGGAAATCAGCCCCGGCGTGCGGAACGGAGATCGGGCCGAGTTCGACGTCGGCCTTCGAATGGCAGATCCGCGTCGTCGGCCGGAAGAGCACGGGCAGGCCGAACTCCTCCGAGAGAGCGAAGGCGCCCCGGAGAAGGGCGTGCGCCTCCTCGATGGTCGTCGGGTCGAGGCAGGGGAGGCCGGCCATCGCGGCGTAGAGCCGGCTGTCCTGCTCGTTCTGGGACGAGTGCGCAAACGGGTCGTCGGCCGAGAGGACCACGAACCCCCCCGTCACGCCCGTGTACGCGCTCGTCAACAGCGGGTCGGCCGCGACGTTCAGGCCGACGTGCTTGGTCGTGAAGAGCGATCGGACACCGCACCAGGCCGCAGCCAGCGCGTTCTCGAACGCGACCTTCTCGTTGGTCGACCACTCGACATGCACCCCCTCCGGCCGTTCGGCCCGGAGCAGGTCGATCACCTCGGATGAGGGCGTGCCCGGGTACCCGGCCACGAACCCGACCCCGCCCTCGAGGGCGGCGTGGGCGATCGCCTCGTTGCCCAGCAGATACTGACGTGCCATGGACCACTCCCGTGGAGGGCCGCTCCAGCGGCCCCGTTCAGGAATATTGCCCGGGCGAGGATACAAAGGCGTCTGTTGGACGCCATCGATAATCTATAAGAACCGGGACGATGGATCTAGTAGGGTAACCCGAAGGGGCCCGTAGCATAGCTAGGTGGTGCGCCCGGCTGATAACCGGGAGGCCATGAGTTCGAATCTCATCGGGCCCATTCACGCCCTGTTTTTTATCGTTTCCCCGGCAATCTCTTCTCATGGAGCGCTCGCTCGTGATCGTCATCGTGCTCGGCCTCGTGGCCGCGGCTGCTCTTCTCCTCGTCTCGCCCTACCTCTCGCTGATCGCTGTGGTTATCACCGGGATCGCGGTGATGGCGCTCGCGATCGGGCGCGACACCCGGGATCTCCCCGACATCGAGATCTCGCTCGCCGAGGACGCGCGGTCGGTAACGCTCCGGAACAGGGGGAACGCGCCCGCGCACCAGGTGCACGTCTCGGTTGTCCCGATCGACGTCGAGGCCGACCTCCCCACGCTCGCGGTCGAGGTGGTTCATGAACTGCCGCTTCCCGAGCAGATGACCGAGGTGAAGGTGATCGTGGCCTTCAAAAACAGCAAGGGTCAGCCCTTCCACCGGACCGCACTCCTCTCGGCCCTCCACGGTCAGGACGACCCCCTGCGGCCCGCGTTCGGGATCTTCGGCTGGAAGTAGGGTCTCACCCGTGGATGTACTCGAGCGTGATCCGGAGCGCGTCGAGCAGCGCCTCCTGCCCCTCGAGGTACTGCCGGAGCGCCCGGTAGAGCATGAAAAGGAGCTCGGGTCCATACACGTCGAGCGCCTCCTCGGGGGCGATGGGAACGAGCAGGCTGTCGACGAGCACGGTGTCGTTCGAGAACATCAGTTCGGCCAGGGTGCCGTCGGCATGGAGGACGCAGAACTGGTCCGTGACCGCCTTCTCCGGGTTGTCCGGGCGAAACGGCATGGGGTCGGTCCGACCGAGGATCAGCATCTTCCCGGGGAAGAAGGTCTGGTCGAACATCTCGCCCGCAACGTCGATCTTGCCCCGGGCCATCACCTCGAGGCCGGCGGCCGGCACGATCGCGGCGGCAATCGTGGCCATCCGGGCGAGCAGGGCGGCCTCGTTCTTCTGCACGGCGTCCGCGGCCTCCGCAATCGCGTCCCGGCTCGCGTCGATACGTTCCTCAAGGGCGGCGAGCCCGCGCTCGATCTCGTCGTTCGTCATCCACCAGGATTCGGCGGCGCACGACATCAGGCTTGTTGCCCGGCGCGCCCCACCGATCTTATACTCTCTCAAGACCACACACTACCATGATGCGGGTCGGGCTCCTCGGCTGCGGCAACATCGGCCACCTGCTCGCGGCTCACGCTAAGGGCTTCGCGGTCACGGCCCTCTACGATCTGGTCCCCGAACGTGCCCACGAGCTCGCGCAGCGTTCGGAAGGGATTGCGTACGACTCGTTCGAGGCGTTCGTCGGCGCAGACGTCGACCTCGTGGTCGAGGCCGCCTCGATCAGGGCCGTGCGGGCCCACGGGGAGACGGTACTCGGCGCAGGCAAGGACTTCGTCGTGATGTCGGTCGGCGCTCTCGCCGATCGGGGTTTCCGCGCGCGCCTCCGTGAGGCGGCAATCGCGTCCAGGCGGCGAATTTACATCCCGAGCGGGGCCGTGATGGGCCTGGACAATCTCAAGGTCGGCCGGATCGGCGGGATCGATACTGTAGTCCTCAAGACCACCAAGAGCCCAGCGTCGCTCGGGCTCCAGGTGTCCGAGCGAACACTCGTCTTCCGCGGGCGCGCGGGCGATTGCGTGCAGTTGTACCCCAAGAACGTCAACGTCTCGGTCGCGCTCGAGCTCGCGACCGGGAGCGAGGTCCAGGTCGAACTCTGGGCGGACCCGGCCGTGGACCGGAACATCCACGAGATCTCGGCCGAGGGGGCCTTCGGAGACGCCTATCTCAGAATCGAGAACGTGCCGAGCCCCGACAATCCGGCCACGTCGTACCTCGCGGCCCTCTCCATCCTGGTCTTGCTCCGTGACCTCAGCGAGCCGATCGTGGTGGGGACGTGACCGCGGTGCAGCTCGTGCGCCTGCTCGCGTTCGTCGAAGCAGACGCGCCGTTCGGGGACGTGACCTCGGAGGCCGTGCTCGACGGCGGCGACTGCACGGCGTGGCTCCGGTTCCGCGAGACGGGGATCGCCGCCGGGCTCGCCGAGGCCGAAGCCCTCTTCGCCCATTACGGCGCCGCGGTGGAGCGCTGCGCCGAAGACGGCAACCGGGTCGCGGCGGGAGCGGTCGCGCTCGCGATCGAGGGGCCGGTCAGGGGGGTGCTCCTCGTCGAGCGGACGGCCCTGAACCTGGTCGGCCGAATGAGCGGGATCGCGACTGCGACAGCCCGGTACGCGGCGCTGGCGAGGGAGAGCGACCCGCGTGCCCGGGTCGCCGCCACGCGCAAGACCGCGCCTGGCCTGGGCCTGCTCGACAAGAGGGCCGTTCTCCTCGGCGGGGGCGATCCCCACCGCTTCACGCTCTCGGACGGCGTGCTGATCAAGGACAACCACCTCGCCCTCGTCTCGATCGAGGAGGCGGTCCGGCGGGCCCGGGCCTATACGGCGTACAAGACAGTCGAGGTCGAGGTCGAGACGGCGGACGAGGCCGTCCGGGCCGCCCGTGCCGGCGCCGACATCGTGATGCTCGACAACATGACCCCCGGCGGGGCAAAGGAGGCCATCGACGCGCTCGCGGCCGCCGGGCTGCGCGACCGGGTCCGGGTCGAGATCTCGGGTGGCGTCACGGAGGCGACCATCGGCGCCTACGCGGTGGCCGGCGCGGACCTGATCAGCGTGGGGGCCCTGACCCACTCGGTCCGGTCGCTGGACCTGACCCTCGAGGTCTCCACGCCCCGACAGGCGGATTGAAGTCGGGGCGGCCCCATCTCTGTCATGGACGATGCCCGACCGATCCGCCACCTCGACCCCGCCGGCGAGACCCGCGTCTGCCCCGACTGCGGGTACGGGCGGGGGTTTCATTTCACGCTCCTCCCCTTCGACGACGCCGGGGGTCGTCCGGTCGTCCTCTGCTGCCCCGAATGCGGGGCCCGCTTCGATCTTGGCTGGCGGGTCCGGCTGTAGCCTGGTGCTCCATGGGCCCGAAGTGATCGACTCGGGCGAGGCCGCCCGCCTCATCGCGGCGCTCCGGCCGGCGAGGGTCGTGGTCGCCGGGGTGATGGGGCGGTGTGCGGCTGAAGAGCAGGGGCTCCTCTCCTGCTGGACCGGGGAACGCCCGTCCGCGGCGCTCGAGGCCGACCCGGCGGCCGTGCTCGCGAACCGGGGGCGTTCGCCGGAGTCGGGGCGGATCTTCGGCGAGGGGGTCGCGGCCCGGCTCCGCCGGCCGCTCATCCAGCTGGAATTGGCGGACAAGACCGTGATCGACTGGAACGGGGCCGGCGGGGAGGCGGTCGCACGACGGCTCGGGTGGCGGCTCGAGGCCCGGACGGCCATTCTCCCGGCGCCGGCAGGTAACCGGCGCGTGATCCGGGGGTGCCGGCCCGGCGACGCCGTGCTCGTGGACGGGCTCGTGGTCGGCCGGGCCACCGCGGACGAGGTGGTGCTCGCCTCCGACGGCGAGGGGATCGTCGCTGAGCGGGGGTGCCGGCTCAAGGAGCACGGCGTCGAGAAGCTCCGGCGGCGGGGGCCGATCGCCCTCCCCGGGGCCTGGTGTACTGCCGGGCCGCTCCGCGCGTCCCCCCCCGCAGGGGGGCCCCGGAGGCGGAGGACCGGCCGCGTGCTCGTGCTCGACCACGACGCGGTCGCGCTCTACCACCGCCTCGCCGACGACCTCTGCGGCCTGCTCGCGATCGGTGACGATACGACCGCGGCGGCGCTCCACCTCGGCGCCCACCTGGGTCTCCCCGTGCTCGGGATCACCGACGGCGACGGCGACGGGCTCGTGGCGGACTGCGGGGGCGCGCCGGGCTCGCTCGTCCTCCGGGCGATCGACGGGCGCGACGACGACCTCGGGTGGGAGCTCGCCGCAGGCTGCGACGGCCGAACGGTCGAGTGGGAGGCGTTCGTCGCGGGCGCACGGCGCTTCCTCGAGGGGCGGGCCCGGGTGGTCTAATGACGACCGGGGGGATGCTCTGCGCCTCGTGCAAGGGCAGGGGGCTCTGCGGGCTCGCGCGCTGCCCGATCACGGCCCGGTTCCTCGCCCGGACGGTGACCAAGCCCATCAGCTCGTACATGGGCGCGGCCCCCTCGGTCTTTGTCGGCTCGCACGGGTACCCGGGGGTCCAGGGCGGGCCCCTCCTCCTCGGCGACCCGGACCGGCCGACCGAGTGGCTCGCCCGCGGCCTCTCCATCGACGACGTGGTGAACCTCCGGGCCTCGACCATCGCCGCGCGGGCGCCGATCGCCCGCGTGCGGGACGCGATGGCCGAGGTCGCGCTCTCAGCGCGCCCGCTCGACGTCGAGGTCGCGTTCACCCGCCCGGTCGAGGCCGACCTCCGCTTCGACGGCGTGCTGACGCCGATCGGCCGCTCGGGGTCGGTCCGGCGGCTCGACGTGCTCGACAACCCGGTGGTGCCGCGAACGGTGGAGAGGGTCGCGGGCGATTCGGACCTGGCCGCCTCCGAGGGGCTCGCCGAGCTCTACCGGGCCGAGGTCGACGTCTACCACCTCACGGACCTGCTCTCGGCGGGGACCCTCGGGAAGGCCCCGCGGGTCGTACCGACCCGCTGGGCGATCACGGCCGTCGATGACACGCTCGGGAAGGCAAGGAAGCGGGAGATCGCCCAATACCCGCCGATTGAGGAGGTGCTGGTCTTCGGGGCCACGCTCTACGGGAACACGATCGCTGTTCTCCTCGCGCCGGGCGGCTGGCAGTACGAGATGGTCGAGTGCTGGCGCGCCCACAGCCTCTGGACCCACGACCACGACTCGGTCACGGTCGACGGCGAGGGGAAGAAGAAGTCGGGGTACTCGCCGATCGCGGGGGCCTACTACTCGGCCCGGCTGGGCGTGACTGACTACCTTGCCTCGGTGCGCCGGCAGGCCCGGGCGCTCGTGCTCCGGTCGGTCACAGGGGAGTACTGGGCCCCGCTCGGCACCTGGGTCGTGCGCGAGGCCGCGCGGCAGGCGATGCGGAGCCCCCCGGAACGGTTCGCGACCCTCGCGGAGGGGGCCGCCGCCCTCGACCGGCTCTACGGGGATGCGTCGTGGCGCGAGAGATCGACCCTGCTCCCGCGGATGCGAACCGAGCGGACGCTCAGCGACTTCTTCTGACGGCGACGGAGAGCGGGTGGCCCGGCGCGGAGAACCGGCTCCCCCGGCCGGCCCGTGCCGCGCGAACTGCGAGCACCGGCAGACCGCCGAGCGATGGAGACGGGCGACGTGAGGTGGAAGTTCGTCAACCTCCAGAACGGCGGCGACATCCAGATCGTGACAACCGAGCGGAGCGGGACCGGTTCATGCAATACTGCAACGACCAGCATATCCGGTGCGGCCTCGTCCGGGTGGACGAGCCCGGGATCGTGGTCGAGCATCCCGTGATCGAGGCTGAATGCTGACGCTCGTGATCAACCTGACCGGCCAGGCGCAGGTCGTGACGATCGCCGAGGCCCTGTACCTTCTTGTCGTCGAACTCTACCAGCCGGTCCGGCCCGGGATCGCGGTCGACGAGGACGAGATGCGGCCATGGCTCCGCTGGCTTCTCGAGCGCGACTTCAACGAGAACGCAGCCCGACTCTGGCTCTCCCGGATTGGGACCGCCTACGCCTGCGGCGTGACTAACGAAGTGGTGGTGGATGCGTCCTTCCCCACCTTCACCAGCGGGATCAGGTCCGAGCTCCGGCAGGCGTTCCGCGAGCTCGACGAGTTCAGGAGGTTGATGTGATAGCCTTTCTCTCTCTCTTTCTCGTATGATCTACTGTGTACTCTGAGTACACAGTTACTGTCTGTTCAGAGTACACAATTCACGGAGGCGGTGACCGGTGAGAGTTGACCGCGACGATCGGCTCATCCAGCAGGTCACTGTCTGGCTCCCTGTCGAGATGGTGCAGCTCATCAAGGCTGACAAGCTCAACATCTCGGTGTTCATCCGCGACCAGATAGCGCTCCTCTACAGCGAGCCGGCCGCGAGCCAGAACAACAGCCGCGACCGACTTGTCCAGGCAACCCAGGAGAGCCTTGCCCGGCATCGCGCGGCCCAGGCCGAGCACGATGCCGACGTAGAGCGCGCCCGGGCCGCCATCCGCGTGATGCGGGCCGAACGAGACGCGGTGAAGGACCTGCAGGACGGGATCGTCGAAGCGCTCCTGCAGGTCATCGGGGAGAACCCGCACGGCGATCGCCTGGACGACTGGGAGGCCCTGGTCCGCCGGGTCTGTCGGCTCTGCGGCGCGGAGATCGATACGGCCGAGGTCGCGGCCGGGGTACGGGCGCTGATCGCGAAGGCGTGACCGGTGAGAAAAGGGGTTAGAGGTGGTTGAAGAGCCAGACGACGTCGGCGAAGTCGATCCGGCCGTTGCCGTTGTAGTCGAACGCCTCGAGGGGTTCGTTCGCCGCGATCCAGGTCATCTGGTTGAAGAAGAGCACGACGTCCGCGAAGTCCGACCGGTTGTTGCCGTTCACGTCGTCGCACAGCCCGTCGCCATCGGAGTCGGTGGGGAGATCGGTTCCTCCTGGGACGGGGAGAAGGGGGAACGGCAGGGGGAGCCGGCCAGGCTTGGGCCGGAGGGTTCCGTCCCAGATCCCCCAGTGGGGGCCGACCCCGCCGGGCTCCCCGGACTTCCAGGCCTCGTCGAAGGCCGAGAAGTAGAAGTACGGGACGCCCCGGTCGTGGAAGAGCGCCGTCACCTCGTGGAGGAATCGGGCCGCGTTCTCCGGGCCGGGAACCGCGGAGCCGTACGGGCTCCCGGCATCGGGCCAGCCCGTCTCTCCCACGACCACGGGCCGGCCGCCGGCCACCGCGACCACCTGCTCCCACGCGTCGACGGTCCACCCGGCGGCCCCGTCGATGGCGGCTCCCTCCCAGAACGGGTAGACGTGAACGAGGAGGAGGTCCGAGGAATCGACCAGGGCCGGGTGCTCGAGGAATTCACCGTATGGCTCCGCGGTGCAGACCGGCACCCCGGGCACCTCGCGCCGGACCCATTGGATGTAGGTGACCAGGTCACGCTCGGAGAGGTCGCCGCGGAGCAGGGTCTCGCTCCCGATGACCAGCAGTTCGGCGTCGCCCGCGTTGCCGACCGCCACCAGGGCCTCGAGCGCGCGCCGGTTCGCACCGGGGTCGGCCGCGAGCCAGGCGCCGACTGCGGCCTTCATCCCGAGGTCGTGCGCGATCCCGCCGGCCCGCTCCAGGCCCCTGTCCACCCCGTAGGTCCGGATCCAGGTGGTGTTTTCAGCAACCACGGCGAGCCGCTCCCGGAGCACCGGCTCGGCGAGGACGGTCACGCCGGGCGCCTCGCCGCCGACGTACGGGCCGACGCAGAGGCCGACGAGGTCGGTTTCGTTCCGCACAATCGGGGGGACCGGGAGGGGCGCAGCGGCCGGACGGCTGCTCTCCGCGTGCGGAAACCCGGAGAGCGACGCGGGCAGGGCAGCATCGCCCGCTAGCTTTGGGGGTACACCAACTTCGATCGAGCTCACCGGGAGGAGGTACGCGGCGAACCGTGACGCCGAGATGTCGTTGCCGCCGGAGACGAAGGTCGCGTTCCAGAACCCGTCGCTCCGGACGGGCGTGAGCGGCGCGTCCCAGGTCGGCTTGGGACCCCACCAGTATCCGTCCACCTCGACGTACAGGACGATGACGTAATCGGCCGGCGCCGCCTCCTCGACGACGCCCGAGACCCAGTCCTGCGCCGACCCGGTTGACGGGACCGAGAGGAGCGCAACGGACGGGGCGGCGGACGCGATCGGAGCGAGGAGCAGGAGAAAGAAAACGAGGACGGAGACGCGGAGCATGGATGCGCCTCGACCCGCACAGCCTTAACGCTTTCGCGCCCGTCCCGGCGAACGGGCGCGGTCAGTCTTCGCCGGCGCCGTTCTGCGTCGCCTGCCGCCGGTACCGGGCCTCGAGGCTGCCGAGCGGCTCGACCTCATCGACCCCCTTGTCGTCGCGGACCTGGACGAAGCGCGGGAACCGGAGCGCGTACCCGCTCGCGTAGTTCGGGCTCTTCTGGATCTCCGAGTACCCGACCTCGAAGACGACCTGGGGCTCGAACGAGACCGAGTTGCCGGACTCGGCGATGACGAGGTCCTTGAAAAGGGCGTGGAGCTCGGCCAGCTGCTCGTCCGTGATCCCGGTCGCGACCCTGCCGACCGAGAGGAGCTTCCCCCGGTTCTGGACCGCGAGCTGGTAGGACCCGAAGTGCTGCGCACGCCGCCCCTCTCCCCACTCGGCCCCGATCACCGCGAGATCGAGGGTCTCGACCTCGGGCTTGATCTTGACCCAGGCCCGCCCACGGGCGCCGGGGGTGTACGGCGAGCCCGGGAGCTTGAGCATCACGCCCTCGTGCCCGTCGCGGAGGGCCTCTTCGTAGACCGCCCGGATCGCGTCCGCGTCGTCGAGGACCTGCTGGGGAGCGAGGTGATCGGTGAGCGTGCTCTCGAGCACCTGCCGTCGATTCGAGAGCGGTTGGTCGAGCAGGGTCTCGCCGTCGGCGTAGAGGCAGTCGAAGACGCGGGGAACGAGCGCGATCGCCTCGCGCGCTTCGGCGACGCCGTGCTTGCGCCGAAACCGGCGGAGCACGTTCTGGAAGGGGAGGGGGCGACCGTCCTCGCCGAGAGCGACCACCTCGCCGTCGAGGATCACATCGCATTCCGTCGCGGCGCGGAGGGCCTCGACCACCTCGGGGAGGGCATGGGTCACTTCCTCGAGCCGCCGCGACCAGATCCGGCAGACCGCCCCGACCCGGTGGAACTGGATCCGCGACCCGTCGTACTTGTATTCGACCGCGACCGGGCCGTAGTCGGCGAGCTGCTCGACGATCGTGCCCTGCTGCGCGAGCATCATCCGGACGGGGCGGAAGGGAACGATCCGGACCGACGAGAGGGTGGCCTCCCCGGCCCGGGCGAGGAGCGCGACCTCCCCGAGGTCGTTCAGCGCCTGCTGCGCATGCTCGACCAGGGCGACATCCACGCCGAACGCCAGGGCGATCGCGTCCCGGACCGTTCCCTCGCCGATCCCGATCCGGAGCTGGGCGAGCACGAGCCGGGCGAAGTACCGGGCCTCGAGTGGAGTCATGGCCCCGAAGCCCTGCCGGAGGAGGCGTATCTTGGCCAGCTGCGACTGGGGGCCCGACGTCCCGGCCACCCGCACGAGGAGCGCGTGCACCTCGGCGAGTGAGAGGGCGTCGTCGAAGAAGGCCGACTGCTGCCGCCGTTCGAGGAGGTGTTCGACCGCGAGCCCGGCATCCCCGGTCTCGTTCACGAGCCGGACCACGTCCGCCTTCTTCCGGCCCGCGACGTAGGCGGCCGCCTCATACAGGAGCATCGGCCCGATCCCAAGTTTCTCCGGGGCCCAGTCGGGGAAGACCTTGCCCTGGACGAGCCGGACGAGGACGGGGAGCTCGTCCTCGTCGAGTCCCGGCAGGACGGACGCGATGAGATCCCGCATCTCGAGCCGCCCGGCGAGCGCCTCGAGCTGCTCGCAGAGCGTCGCGAACCCGGCGAACTCCACCTAGACCACCATCGGGGCCGAGACGGTCTGCTGGAGCGCGACCGAGAGCCGGACGTCGGACGAAAAGAGGCCGAAGGCCGACTCTGCCGCGATACGGGCGCGTTCGGGGGTGTTGTTCGCGTCCGAGAGGTGCGCGAGCATGACCGCGGCGAGGTCCCCCGAGAAGGACCGCAGGAGGTCGGCCGTCTGGTCGTTCGAGAGGTGGCCGCGCCGCGAGCGGATGCGCCGCTTGAGCATGGCCGGGTATGGTCCCTTCTCGAGCATCTGCGGGCAGTGGTTCGCCTCGAGCACGAGGGCGCCGCAGGCTGCGAGGCGGTCACGCACACCGTCGGGAACGACGCCCGTGTCTGTGCAGTACCCGAGCCGCCCGCCGTCCGCGGCAATGGTGTAGCCGCAGGGCTCGCGGGCGTCGTGCGAAAGGGGCAGGGGCTCGATCGTGAACTCGCCGATCGCGAACGCCTCGAGCGGGCGAACGGTCCGGGTGGTGATCGCCTGCTTCGAGGGTTTGCGGTGGAGCAGGAACTCGCCGATCGTCCCGGGCGTAGCGTACACGGGGATGCCGAGCCGCTTCACGAACGCGTCCAGCCCGCGGACGTGGTCCGTGTGCTCGTGGGTCACGAGCACGGCCTCGATCGCAGCGGGGTCCGCGCCCGCGAGGGCGATCCGCGCGAGGAGGTCGCGCGCCGAGAGGCCGGCGTCGACCAGGAGCGCCCCGTCCCGGCCTTCGACCAGGACCGCATTCCCCTTCGAGCCGGAGGAGAGAGCCGTGACCCGCATGTGCAGAGCGTTGGTCACGGCACGACTTGAACTCTTAGATCGGGAGGGGGCGGGCAGGGGGAAGAACCCCTCACCCTTCGTGCGACGGTGCGGCCGTGTCACCGAGATCCTCGCCCGTCCGCACCCGGACCATCCGGGGGAGCGGCGTCACGAAGATCCGGCCGTCGCCGGCCTTCCCGGTGCGCGCCCCGCCGCAGATCGCCTCGATCGCGTCGTCAACCCGGTGGTCGCTGACCGCGACCTCGACCCGGCACTTGGGGAGGACGTCGACCAGCAGGGTCCCGCCGCGGTACTGGAGCGCGATCCCCTTCTGCTCGCCACGTCCGCGGACCTCGCTGATCGTCATGCCGGCAAACCCCTCGTCCTCGAGCGCTCTCTTGACGAAGTCGAGCCGCTCGGGGCGGATGATGGCTGTGACAAGGTGCATCTTTGATTCCTCCTCAGGTCCCCACCCGCTCGCCGTGCTGGGCGATGTCGAGGCCGACGTACTCCTCCTCCTCGGTCACGCGCATGCCCAGGACCCTGTTCACGACCCAGGCGATCACGAAGGTCGCGACGAACGCGTACGCGACCGCGGCGCCGGCGCCGAGCAGGTTGTTCCGGAACTGGGCCGTCGACCCCTCCAGCAGGCCCGGGTACCTGTTGACCGCGGTGCTCGCGAAGATGCCGGTTGCGATCGCGCCCCAGAGCCCGCCCATGCCGTGGATGGCCCAGCAGTCGAGGGTCTCGTCGAAGCCGGCCCGGAGCCGCCAGAGCATGCAGCCGTAGCAGAGCAGCCCGGCCACGAGGCCGATCGCGACGCTCGCCGGCACGGTGACGAAGCCGGCAGCCGGCGTGATCGCAACCAGCCCCGCCACCGCGCCCGAGACGAACCCGAGCGACGAGGGCTTGCCGCGGAGCCAGCTGCCCATGAGCCACGCGAGCG
The DNA here is from genome assembly GCA_964461885.1 of uncultured Methanospirillum sp. Taxonomy (GTDB): domain Archaea; phylum Halobacteriota; class Methanomicrobia; order Methanomicrobiales; family Methanospirillaceae; genus UBA288. The sequence continues at coordinate 31,767 of CAYWVY010000008.1, forward strand.
CCCCGGCCGCCGCCGAGGTGTTGGTGACCAGGAACGCGTTCGCCGCGATCCCGTCGGCCGCGAGCGCGCTGCCAGCGTTGAACCCGAACCAGCCGAACCAGAGGAGCGCCGCGCCGAGCAGAGTCAGAGGGATGTTCGTCGGTTCGAACGTGTGCTGGCCGAAGCCGACGCGCTTGCCGAGCACGAGCGCCACGGCGAGCGCCCCGAACCCGGCGCTGATGTGCACGACCGTGCCGCCCGCGAAGTCGAGCGCCCCGAGGGTCATGGCCCAGCCGCCGCCCCACGCCCAGTGCGCGAGCGGGTCGTACACCAGCGTCGTCCAGAGGAGCCCGAAGACCAGGAACGAGCTCAGCTTCACCCGCTCGGCCATGGGCGACGTCAGGATAGCGAGCGCGACAGCCGCGAAGGTGAGCTGGAACGCCACGAAGAGGAGCGGCGGGTAGGCACCGTCACCCGCATCGAGCCCGACGCCGGCTAGCCCGAGGAGGTCGAGCCCCCCGATGAACCCCCCGATGTCGTGGCCGAACGCGAGCGAATACCCGGCAAGCACCCACTGGAGCGAGACGAGTGCGAACGCGATGAACGAGAGCGAGATCATCGAGATAAGGTTCTTACGCCGGACCATCCCGCCGTAGAAGAACCCGACCCCGGGTGTCATCAGCATGACGAGCGCCGTCGCTATGAGAAGCCAGGCCGTTGTGCCGGTGTCAAGTACCATGGTTATCAACCTCACGTCCGGACGGCACCGGGCCCGGGAGGAGCCCGATCCCATCCGCAGACAGGTGTCGGTCACACCCAATCAAGGAAGGAAGTTGTATTCCTTAGTTTAAAAAACCAACTATCAGCAAATGATCTACGGCGACGTGCATCTGCACCAGATCGACAGTCCAGTCAGACTGCGGCAGAAAAGAAGTGGGGCTGACCCCCGCTCACTCGCATTCGGCGAGCACCGGGGGCCTGAGAAAGAGGAACGCGGCTGCCACACCGGCCGCGGCGAGCGCCGCGACAGGGAGGAAGACGGCCGCGTACGACCCCACGAGATCACGGAGACTCCCGGCGAGCAGGTTCCCGACGATCGCTCCCACGCCGTAGGCCGTGAAGACGAGACCATAGTTCGGCCCGTAGTGTTTCGTGCCGCAGTAGGCTGCCGTGCAGGCCGGCGCTATCGCGAGCCAGCCGCCGAGGCAGAGCCAGAGGATGGCGAATCCCACCACGTACACGACCGGGGCCGTGGTACCAGCCCCGGCCCAGAGCAACAGAGCCGCACCTGCGATCAGGCCCAGGTTGGCGATCGCGGTGGTCCTCGTGCCGAGCCGGTCTACAAGCGCACCGAAGATCGGGCGGCCGACGCCGTTGAAGATAGCGAAGACCCCGACGAGAGCCGCAGCCGTCGCGGCCGAAAGCAGGAAGACCTCCTGCCCGACCGGTGCCGCGATCCCGATCGCCATCAGCCCTGCCAGAGTTCCGACGAAGAAGCAGAGCCAGAGACCCCAGAACTGTCGCGTGCGGACCATCTCAGCCCGGGTCAGGTCGACGCATGCCGCGGCGGCCGCGGTCGGCGTCCACCCGGGCGGCACCCAGCCGGCGGGCGGAAACCGTAGCGGCAGACCCAGCAGTACGATCACGATCAGCGCCGTGACCCCGACGTAGGCCATCGTTACGAGAGGCCCGATCGAGGCGATCAGGGCGTTCGCGAGAGGGGCAGTCAAAAGCGGTGAGAGCCCGAAGCCGAGTACGGCCGTGCCGACCGCGAAGCCTCGCCGATCGGGGAACCAGCGCGCCGCGACCGCGATCGGGCAGTTGTACACGATGCCGACCCCGACGCCGCCGATCAGGCCGTAGGCGAGGGTGAGCATCGTCATTGAGGTCGCCTGCGACCCGAGGAGCCAGCCGGCCCCGACGATCACGCCGCCCGCGACGCAGAGCAGCCGCGGCCCGTAGCGGTCGAGGAGTCCCCCAACGAGCGGCATGGTGAACGCGAAGAGTGCCAGGAAGACGATGAACGGCAGCAGGGACTCGATCGCCCCGACCGCGAAGAACTTCTCGAGCGGCTTTCGGAAGACTGACCAGGCGTAGATGGAGCCGATCGCAAGGTTGATCGCGAGTCCGAGCAGGACAAAGACCCAGCGGCCCCGCTCGGGGGGCATCCCGAAGAGGGTGGGGGGCGGAGCTGCCATCCCTCACTCCTCCAGGGTCGATAGGTCGCCCGGGTCGACCCCGAGCTCGCGGGCCTTGAGGACGCGGCGCATGATCTTGCCCGACCGGGTCTTGGGCAGCGTGTCCACGAACTCGATCTCGGACGGGACCGCGAACGGCCCGAGGTTCATCCGGACCTGGTAGACCAGGTCGTTCTTCAGCCGCTCAGTCGCATCCTCACCGAGCTTCAGGATCACGAACGCCTTGATCTGGTTCCCCTTCATGGTATCGGGCTTGCCGATCACGGCCGCCTCGGCGACCGCGTGGTGGGAGACCAGAGCGCTCTCGACCTCGGCCGTGCCGATGTTGTGGCCCGAGACGATGATCAGGTCGTCGGCCCGGCCGATCACCATGATGTAGCCGTCCTTGTCCTTGATCGCAAGGTCGCCGGCCAGGTAACAGCCGGGAACGGTCTCCCAGTACTGCCGGTACCGAGCATCGTCGCCGTAGACCGTCCGGAGCATCGCGGGCCAGGGTTCGCGGATGACGAGGAAACCGCCCGTCCCAGGGGGCACCGAATCACCGGCCTTGTTCACGACGTCGGCCACAATACCAGGGATAGGCTTCCCGGCAAAGCCGGGGCGCATGGGCTCGCCGATCATTGTCGTGACCATCTGCATGCCGGTCTCAGTCTGCCACCAGGTATCAACGATCGGGCAGCGCCCCTTACCGATCACGCGGTAGTACCACTCGAATGCCTCAGGGTTGAGCGGCTCGCCGACCGAGCCGAGCACGCGGAGCGAGCGGAGGTCGTACTTCCCGGGCCACTGCTCCCCCACCTTCATGAACATGCGGATCGCGGTCGGGGCCGTGTAGAAGATGGTGACCCCGAGGTCCTCGATGATCTTCCAGAACGCTCCGGGATCGGGATAGTCCGGGGTTCCCTCGACGATCGCGACCGTGCCGCCGACCATCAGGGGGCCGTAGACCACGTACGTGTGGCCAGTGATCCAGCCGGGATCGGCCGTGCACCAGAAGACATCGTTGTCCTTGAAGTCGAAGACGTGGCGCGTGGTGTAGGACGCCCCGACCATGTACCCGCCGCAGGTGTGGACGATCCCCTTCGGCTTCCCCGTCGAGCCCGAGGTGTAGAGGATGAAGAACGGGTCCTCGGCGTCCATCTCTTCGGGCTCACACTCGAAGGGCTGCCCCTCCATCAGGTCATAGAAGTCCGTCTCCCGTTCGGGGTGGATGTCGACCGGGTGCTCCTGCTGGCGGCGGAGGAGGATGATCCGTTCGACCGAGGGAGCGTCGATGACGGCATCCTGGACGATCGTGATCAGCGGGATCCGCTTGCCCCGCCGGTACCCGATGTCGGCCGTGATCACGATCCTGGCCTCGGCGTCGTTCAGCCGCGTGGCGAGAGCCTGGGAGCCGAACCCGCCGAAGACGACCGAATGGACGGCGCCGATCCGGGCGCAGGCGAGCATCGCGATCGCCTGCTCGGGCACGACGGGCATGTAGATGCAGACGCAGTCGCCCTTCTTCACGCCGAGGGAGCGGAGGCCGTTCGCGAACCGGTTCACCTCGCGCCAGAGCTTGTAGTAGGTGTAGATCCGCTCCTCGCCCTCGTCACCGCGCCAGATCAGGGCGACCTTGTTGCGGCGGTGGTCGGCAACGTGCCGATCGAGGCAGTTGTGGGTGATGTTCAGGCGTGCGCCGACGAACCAGCGGGCGTAGGGATAGTCCCATTCGCGGACTGTGTCCCAGGGCCGGAACCACTCGAGCTCGCGGGCCTGCCGCTCCCAGAAGCCGATCGGGTCGGCCAGGAACCCGGCATACGCCTGCTCGTAGTCATCGGTCCATGCATTTTTTTTATACTCCGGCGAGGGCTCGTAGTACTTGACTTCCTCTACGCGCCTGGCGTCAATGTCTTCATCCATGGGTCTCTCGGTCCTGCACTTGTCCCGCCCGCCTTACGGGGCGGGTGCTCTGGGGTCGATCCCGGAGTCGCCGGGGCCTGCCGTCGCCTCCATGCCGGGGCCTGTGCCCACAGTCGAACGTGTGACGGACTCGGTCATCCCCCCATAAACGTAATGATTAATCATTACATTTATCGGTAATAAAAGTACCGATTTATCTGCACTTGGACATGACGAGGTCGCCTCGATGAGGGATCAGCGACGGGCCCGGGGTTTGCCGGGCCTCGACGGGGCCGCTCGAGCGGACCGATGGCGGCCGGGAAAGAGGCCCGCGAGGAGCAGGAGCGCGGCCCCGAGCACCAGGAGGGCCCAGCCCCATTCGCTGGCGAACGACGAGAGGATTGCACTGGCAGACGAGCCCAACCCGGTCACGACGGCCAGTTCGTTCCGGTGCTGCAGAAATTCCACGAGGATCATCAACCCGGCGAAGGTCCCCGTGATCAGCAGGGCCCGGCGGCGGCGGAGGAGGATGAGCACGATCGAGCTGAGAGCTGCGACCAGGATCAGCCGGGCCGGGACGGACCCGCTCCCGAGGAGGGTCGCCGCCCCGCCGCCGGGCAGGGCCGCTATCGGGGCGAAGCAGCCGGCAGCCAGCAGGGCTGCGCCGAAAAGGCCCCCGCTGGTGGCCCGGGAGACCCGCCGCCGGCTGCGCCGTGCCACGCGATCAGCTCCCGATCGGGATCGGGATCGGGAGGGTCGTCTCCTCGCCAGAGGGTGGGGCGACGGTCGAGACCCCGTCCGAACCGGTCACGGGCGACTGCGTCGCGCTCTCCTCTTCACCGGGCTGCCCCTCATCACCGAGGCAGCCGGCACAGAGTGCGGCACCTAGCACGAGCCCGACGATGGCGAGCACGAAGACGACCCTCTCCAGAGACATGTGAGCTGATCAGGGGCGGCATCGTAAAAAGGTTGCTAGCAGGAGATCCGTTCGCCGTGCCGGGAGGTATGGGAGCCGACGCACTCCTCCTCGGTGACGCGGAGGCCCCGCAAGTGGTCCAACAGGTGCTCACAGCAGACGCATATGCCATGGATCCGCACCTGCGCGCGCCCGCTCTGCCCGGCCCGGGGGCGTCCCTATGATATAAGTGAAGAAGGAAGGCAAATTCAATAGTACATAAGCAGGTCCGGTTGGGTGGTCCAGCGTCCTGCCACCTCGCACCGCGCCGGGACCTGAAAACAATCCCCTTAAATAGGGTCAAGAAGTACATTCTGATTACAACGGAGGTTGTCGTTAGTCATGACTCCAGAGGAATACAGGAACATCATCACGGAAGCGATCAACAACGAGGTGGAGGCGTACACGTTCTACCACACCATCTCTGAGAAGGTCACGGACGCGAACCTGAAGAAGCTCTTCGGCGAGCTCGCCGGCGAGGAGAAGGGGCACCGCGAGTACCTGCAGAAGCTGCTGAGCCGTGACATCACGTCCCTCGGGTTCTCCACCACGAAGGACTACAAGGTCGGCGACTCCATCCCCACGCCGCCCCTGACCCCCGACATGAAGCCCGTCGACGGCCTCGTGGTCGCGATCAAGAAGGAGCTCGCGGCCATGCAGATGTACACGCAGCTCGCGAACGCGTCCGACGACGCGGAGGTCAAGAAGCTCTTCACCGAGCTCGCCGCGATGGAGCGCGGGCACAAGACCCGGCTCGAGGACATCTACGTGAACACGGCCTTCGCCGAGGTCTGGTAACCCTACCCCTCTTCTTTCGACGGCAGTGCCCCGAGCAGAGCGGCCAGCTCGTCGAACGACCCGGCCACCGCGGACGAGCACTCGAGCATCAGGTTCGCGCACTCCCCGTCGCCGACCCGCCGGAAGTCGGTGCGCAGGGCGGCCACGGGGACCCCCCGGGCGTAGGCGTACCCCATCTCCCAGGCCGTGCCCGAGTCCGCGTCCGCGCCATCGATCACGGCGACGACGAGATCGACTGCGTCGAGAGCCGCAACGAGCCTGTCATAGAGGCCGCGGAGCGCGGCCGGACTGCGTCCGGCACTGTCGTCGCCGTGCTCCTGGGGCAGGTACACCCGGAACCGGCGCGCCCGGAGAAAGGACGCGAGTTCCCTGTTGAACGAGCGCTCGGCCGCCGAGAAGAGGGGGGCCGCGAGATATACCCGGTAGCGCGCGAAGGCCGCCGCGTCGACGGCGGGAAGATCGGGGAACCGGGCGAACCAACACCCGCGCCCGGGGCGGCGCGCCTCGTCGTAGTAGTGCCTCGTCACGCCGCAGCAGGGTGACGAATCGACGCCGATTAGACAGAGCGGCGGGCCGCGCTCGGCCACGATCGCCCGGAAGTCGGCCTCGAGTTCGTCGAGGAACGCGGCAAAGGCCGGCGTGTCGAGCCTCCCGACGAGCGGGCCGGGCGGGCGCGGACTGCCGAGGTGAAGCGTCTCGGGACAGGGCAGGGGCACGACCTCGATCCCGAACTCGCGACATCGCTCGAGTGCCCGGGCGTAGACCACGCGATCCGCGTCCGAGGTGATCCCGTCGGCCCTGAGCAACGGATCGATCAGGCAGGGTGCGGCGAGCACGTACATTGATGGAATGTGGATGCCAACCCGCTATCAGATGATCCCCCTCCTCGCCTACCGGGACAACACCTGCGCGCCGAAGAAGTGCACGATGGTCCGGCTCGCGAGGACCGGGCTGGTCCGGCTCGTGGACCGGCCGGGGCAGGTGCCGCGCTCGACCCTCATCCTCGACCCGACCGCGGAGCAGGCACTCTCGCCCGCGGACGCCCCGAAGAACGGCGGAACGATCCGCTCCCTCACCGCGCTCGACTGCTCGTGGGAGGTCCTCGACGCGGGTGTCTTCGGCGCGTGGCGCCACCACCGTGCCCTCCCGTACCTCGTCGCGGCGAACCCGACCAACTACGGCCGGCCGCTCCGGCTCTCGTCCGCCGAGGCGCTCGCGGCGGCCCTCTACATCCTCGGCGAGCCCGAACAGGCGGCATCCGTGCTCGACGCCTTCCGCTGGGGCCCGCACTTCCTGGTCCTGAACCGCGAGCCCCTCGACGAGTACGCGGCAGCGAAGGACTCGACCGGGGTCGTCACAGCACAGGCCCGGTATCTCTGAGCGGCGGCGGGGACGGAGCCCGACCCCGGCCGGTTCCGCCCCGGGATGACGAACCGTTAAGGGTCGTGGCATCGACAAGGGATGAGATGGACATGACCGGGACTACACCGGGCCGGGACCCGGCAACGACCCACGGCGTCGTCCGGCAGAAGCAGAAGGGGTACGTCGCCCTGCGGCTCCACGCGGTGGGCGGCGAGTTCACCTCCGCGCAGATGCAGGCGATCGCCGGGGTGGCCGAGACGTACGGCAGGAGCCGCCTGCACCTCTCGACGCGGCAGGGAATCGAGATCCACTTCGTGCCCGTCTCCGGGATCGAACCGGCGATCCGGGAGCTCGAGGCCGCGGGCGTGACCATGGGTGCGAACGGCCCCCGGGTGCGGATCCTCACGGCCTGCCCCGGCGCCGAGACCTGCCGGTGGGGGATCTTCGATACGAAGGAGGTCGCCCGGGAGCTGGATCGCAGGTACTTCGCCAGGGAGGTGCCATACAAGTTCAAGATCGCCGTGACCGGCTGCCCCAACAACTGCGCCAAGGCGACCGAGAACGACATCGGCGTCATGGGCGCGATCGTCCCCGCCTGGGACGGGGCCGCCTGCGACGATTGCGGGGCGTGCGAGAAGATCTGTCCCGTCTCCGCGATACGGAAGGTCGACGAACGGTACGTCGTCGACACCACCCTCTGCCTCAACTGCAGCCGGTGCACCACGAGCTGCCCACGGGGCGCGTGGACCGTCGCCCGGCGCGGGTTCGTCCTCTGGATCGGCGGAACAATGGGCAAGACGCCTCGCCTCGCCGACCGACTCGACGGGGTGATCGAGTCGACGGAGGAGCTCTATGCACTTGTCGAGCGCGCCTTCGCGTTCTACCGGGAGAACGGCCGGCCAAAGGAGCGGTTCGGGCGAACGATCGACCGGGTGGGGCTGGAGGCGGTCCTGCAGGAGATCGCGGGCAGCGAATAGGGCGCATGCACGCGACCAGGTTTATCCTCCGCACGGGACCACCGATCGTCGGTGCTGTCCGAGTCCGTTGTGGCGGGTGCCCTCGCGCTCTTCGCGTTCCTCTTCTTCGTCGTCTGCCGCGGGTGGGATTCGCGGAAGCTCCCCGCGATCAGGATGTGGCCGGGCTGCCGGCAGCCCTGCTCGTTTTCGGGTACGCGGGCCTCGGCGCGTTCGCACTGGTGACGGTCACCTATCCCGTCCTCTACCTGCTCGGCCAAGTCAGCCTCCTCACCCGCTCCGCGCTCAACTCCGCCCTTCCGGCGGCACGGCCGTGCAGCTCCTGCGGCAAGGCCCTCCTCGCCGCGGGGGCCGGACTAATCTTCTGGTCCCTCCGCGCAATCGAACCCGTGAGGCTCACGACGACGGGCCCCTACGCCCGTCTCCGCGGCCCGATGTACGCCGGCTACTTCCTCGCGTTCGCCGGCGTCGTCCTGCTGACCCTCAACCTCCCCGCCCTGCCCTCCCTGCTCTTTGTACCGGCACAGGCAACCGTCGCACGGCACGAGGAAGCGGGCCTCGCGGCACTGTTCCGCGAGGATTACCGGGGGTACGCAGGGCTCGCCGGGCGGTTCTTGACGCGATGGCGGCGAGGCCGGGGAGAGGCCAGCTTTAAATAATCCCGTGCCCTGACAGATGATAGTGTCCTCAGGAGCGTGACCCGGTATTGGCAGCACCCGCACGGGCGTGCAGGCATGAGGACCGCACGGGGGAAGCATGACAATTAAAGTCGCCATCAACGGATACGGCACCATAGGCAAGCGCGTCGCGGACGCGGTCGCGGCACAGCCCGACATGGAGATCGTCGGCGTCTCGAAGACCTCGATGAACGCCGAGGCCTATGTCGCGAAGGAGAGGGGGTTCCCGCTCTACATCGCGGACATGACGAAGCGGGCCGACTTCGAGAACGCGGGGGTTCCCGTCGCGGGCACGGTCGTCGAGATGATCAAGCAGGCCGACGTCGTGGTCGACGCGACGCCGGGCGGGGTCGGGCTCAAGAACAAGCCCATGTACGAGGAGCACAAGGTCCGCGCGATCTACCAGGGCGGCGAGAAGCACGCGACGACCGGGTTCTCGTTCAACTCCTCGGTCAACTACACCGAGGCAAAGGAGCGGCAATTCACGCGGGTGGTCTCGTGCAACACGACCGGCCTGGTCCGGATCATCCACGAGATGGACAAGGCGTTCGGCGTGGAGATGGTCCGGGCCGTGATGGTCCGGCGCGCCTCGGACCCCGGCGACATCAAGCGCGGGCCGGTGGACGCGATAGTGCTCGACCCGGTGACCCTCCCGAGCCACCACGGCCCGGACGTCCAGTCCGTGCTCAAGCACATCAAGATCACGACGGCCGCCATGATCGTGCCGACCACGTTCATGCACATGCACGTACTTCAGATGACCCTCGCAAAGCCCGCGACCCGCGAACGCGTGATCGAGCTGATCGAGGCACACCCGCGCCTGGGCCTGGTCCGGAAGCCGGCCGGGATCACGTCCACGGCCCAGCTCCGGGAGCACATGTCGGATCTTAACCGCCCCCGCTCGGACATGTGGGAGAACGGGATCTTCGAGGAGTCGATCTCGGTCGTGGGGAACGAGCTCTGGCTCTTCCAGGCGATCCACCAGGAGGCCGACGTCGTGGTCGAGAACGTGGACGCCATTCGGGCGATGTGCTCGGACGTCCCGGCCGGGGAGTCGGTCCGGACGACGAACCAGGCACTCGGTTTCGTCGCGGTCAAGTAGGACCACGCCCCCCCCTCTTCTTCCGGCCGGCGCCGGGTGGAGACGCGGCGCTCCGGGGCGCAGGCGCGACGAATAACGCTAAGGGCTGCCTCGCCCCAGTACTGGCATGGATGCGTACACCCTTGCGACGCGGAACACGGTCGAGGTCGTGACCGACGAGGAGCTCCGCGGGCTCCTCGAGGCGCCGAGAAAGAGGGTCTACGCCGGGTACGAGCCCTCGGGCGAGGTCCACCTCGGCCACATGGTGACCGTGAACAAGCTCCTCGACCTCAAGGCGGCCGGCTTCGAGGTGGTCGTGCTCCTCGCCGACCTCCACGCGTTTCTGAACCGGAAGGGGACGATGACCGAGGTACGCGAGCTCGCCGAGTACAACCGGCGCTGCTTCGAGGGGCTCGGGCTGACCGACGTCGAGTACGTCCTCGGGACCGATCTCCAGCTCGACCGCGACTACGTGGTCCCCGTCCTCCAGGCCTCGCAGTCGGTCACCCTCGCCCGGGCGCGCCGCTCGATGGACGAGGTCGGGCGGGCCATGGACGCGCCGACGGTCTCCCAGATGATCTACCCCCTCATGCAGATGGTCGACATCATGGCCCTCAAGGTCGACGCCGCGGTCGGCGGGATCGACCAGCGCAAGATCCATATGCTCGCGCGCGAGTACCTGCCCGACCTCGGGTACCGGGCCCCGGTCTGCCTCCACACGCCGATCCTGAACGGGCTCGACGGCAAGAAGATGTCCTCATCCGCGGGCAACTACATCTCCGTCGCGGACGAGGAGGGCGCAGTCCGGAAGAAGATGCAGAAGGCCTTCTGTCCACCCGAGACGGCCGAGAACCCTGTGCTCCAGGTGCTCCAGCACCACGTCTTCCCGCGGCAGGGCTCCTTCGAGATCCGGCGGGCGGAGAAGTTCGGCGGCGACCGGACCTTCGAGTCGTACGACGCCCTCGCTGCCGCGTACGGCGCGGGCGAGGTCCACCCGGCCGACCTGAAGAAGGCCACGGGCGAGGCCATGATCGAACTCCTCCGGCCGGTCCGCGAGTACCTCGGGTGACAGGCATGGGGCGCGGCGACGAGGACCGTTTCGATCAGCAGCTCGAGGCGCTCGGCGTCCGGGTCAAGGACGCGGACGAGTTCAAGGTCCGCGACAACGTCTTCGACGAGGTGACCCTGCTCGCACTCTACAAGCTCGTCCACAAGAAGCACCTCTCGGCGATCGGGGGGGCGATCTCGACCGGTAAGGAGGCGAACGTGTACCTCGCCGAGGGCGGGGGGCGCGACGTCGCGATCAAGATCTACCGGATCCAGACCGCGAACTTCAACACGATGAACGCGTACCTGGTCGGCGACCGGCGCTTCTCGTCGGTCCGGAAGACCCGAAAGGAGGTGATCTTCACCTGGACGCGAAAGGAGTTCGCGAACCTGAAGCGAGCCCACGACGCGGGCCTCGCCGTGCCCGAGCCGATCGCGTTCGACCGGAACATCCTCCTGCTCGAGTTCCTCGGGAAGGACGAACGGCCGTTCCCGCGCATGAAGGACGCGGCGCCCGCAGATCCGGCCGCGACCTACGCCTGGGTGATTGAGTTCGTCCGCCGGCTCTACCAGGAGGCGAAACTCGTTCACGCGGACCTGAGCGAGTTTAATATACTCGTCGGCGATCAGGTGTACGTCATCGACATGGGCCAGTCCGTGACCCCGGACCACCCGCAGGCGTTCCGGTTCCTGATGCGCGACATCCGGAACGTCAACCGCTACTTCGCGGAGCGCTGCGAGGTCCGGTCCGAGTTCGAGGTCTTTGCCGAGACGACCGGGATCCCGCTCGAGGCGGTCCTCGCGGGCCAACGGGAACATTAAGGAGAGAGCATGCAACAGGAGTTCAAGATTGTCGGGAACCGGATCGGGGTTCTGATCGGAAAGCGTGGAGAGACCAAGCGGGCGATCGAGGAGCAGACGGCAAGCGCCCTCACCATCGACTCGGAGGAAGGGCTCGTCACCGTCGAGGGCGAGGACCCGGTGCAGGTGCTCCTGGCCGGCTCGGTCGTCCAGGCGATCGGGCGCGGCTTCTCGCCCGAGAACGCGTTCGCGCTTCTCCAGGACGAGGACCTCATCTTCGAGCAGATCGACCTCGGGGGTCTTGCCGACAGCCAGCGCCAGCTCGACCGGATCCGGGGACGGGTGATCGGCCGGGACGGGAAGGCGCGTGAGCAGATCGAGCACATGACCGGCACGCACCTCTCGGTCCAGGGCAAGACCGTCGCCCTGATCGGCCTGCCGGACCAGGTGAAGGACGCCCGGACGGCCATCGAGATGCTGCTCCGCGGCGTTCCCCACGAGTCGGTCTTCACGTTCCTCGACCGGAAGCGGAAAGAGGCCAAGGCCGACATGCTCAGTTACTATTATTGATCCACCCGCGAGACGATCTCTGGGAAGCGGTTCCACTGGAGACCAATACTTTGTTTTTTGACGGCAAAAAACCGAATCAGCAGCGTTCATCGCGCGTTCCACTCGCGGTGAAGGGGTCGGCATGAAGCTCGCGGACCTCCCGGTCCCGGCCGCGCTGATCGAGCGGCACGCGGCACACGGGATCACCGAGCTCTATCCGCCGCAGGCGGCCTGCGTCGAGCAGGGCCTGCTCGACGGCAGGAACCTCCTGGTCGCGATCCCGACGGCGTCGGGCAAGACCCTCGTTGCCGAGCTGGCCATGCACCGCGCGATCGCCGCTGGGGGCAAGTGTCTCTACATCGTGCCCCTCCGCGCGCTCGCGGCCGAGAAGTACGCCGAGTTCGCGGAGGGGGCCCGCGTCGGGATCGCGACCGGCGACTTCGACCGGCGCGACGACTACCTGGGAAGGAATGAGATCGTAGTCGCGACCTCGGAGAAGGTCGACTCGCTCCTCCGGAACCGGACCCCCTGGCTGGCCGACGTGACCCTGCTCGTCGTGGACGAGGTCCACCTGGTCGGATCGCCCGACCGCGGCGCGACCCTCGAGCTCGTGATCGCGAAGCTCCGCCGGCTCAACCCCTCGCTCCAGCTGATCGGGCTCTCGG
>CAYWVY010000009.1:0-39727 GCA_964461885.1 uncultured Methanospirillum sp.
CCATCCTAGAGCGTTTGGGACGCTTTGACGGCAGTTCGAATCTGCCCTACCCCATCTCGATGCCGGGTGCGGCCATGAACGACGCGACCTGTTCCCCGATCTACGAGGTGCTCGCGGCGTCCTATCCGCACGCCTGCGACCCCGAACCGTTCTTCTCGAGCCCGTTCCAGGTGCTGGTCCTGACCATCCTCTCGGCCCAGACCACGGACAAGCAGGTCTGGGCCCTTCGCGGGCCGCTCTTCGACGCGTACCCGACGGCGGAAGCGCTGGCCGGCGCCGATACCGCCGAGCTCGAGGCGATCGTCCGGCCGACGGGCTACTACCATGCCAAGGCCCGCCACCTGATCGGGGCCGCGCGCATGCTCGTCGCCGAGTACGGCGGGGAGGTGCCGGCCCGCATGGAGGACCTGGTCCGCCTCCCCGGGGTCGGCCGCAAGACCGCGAACATCGTGCTCTACCACGCCTTCGGCCAAAACGAGGGGGTCGCGGTCGACACCCACGTCCTCCGGCTCGCGCAGCGGATCGGGCTCTCGGACCGCACGGATCCGGCCGGGGTGGAACGGGATTTGATGGCCTGCCTCCCGGCCGGGGAGTGGGGCCCGGTCACGGACCTGCTGATCGCGCACGGCCGGGCGATCTGCACGGCCCGGCGGCCGCGCTGCGAGGTCTGCCCGATCAGCGAGCACTGCCGGTACTACCGCAGGTCCCGGTCCGAATCGCCCGGGTGAAGCGGGGCCTGCTGCCGGCCCCGGCCCCCGTTCCGGACCGGGCCTCACCAGGATACGATCCTTGATGTGTTCTCCTGACAGAGTACACGGTGGATGCCGAGTCCGCCCGTTGAACTGATCATCCTGATCATCGGTATTGCACTGGTCTTCGACTTCACGAACGGTTTCCACGACTCGGCCAACGCGATCTCGACGATCGTCTCGACCAAGGTCCTCTCCCCGCGGGCGGCCGTCGCCTTCGCAGCCTTCTTCAACTTCATCGCCGCCTTCGGGTTCGGCGTCGCAGTCGCCTCCACGATCAGCAAGATCATCAACCTGGACCTCGTGGCCGCCGAGATCATCCCCTTCGTCGTGCTCGCGGCCCTGATCGGAGCCATCAGCTGGAACCTGATCACCTGGATCGTCGGCCTGCCGACCTCCTCGTCCCACGCCCTGATCGGCGGGATGGCCGGCGCCGGGATCGCCGCGGCCGGCGTTGCCGGGGTGAAGATCTCGACCATCCTGGTGGTGGCCGAGTTCATGGTGCTCTCCCCGATCATCGGCCTGATCGCGGGCTTCCTCTTCATGGTCGTGGTGCTCCGCTTCACCCGGAACCTCCAGCGCGAGCAGGCGGATCGCCGATTCCGGCGCCTGCAGCTCGTCTCGGCCGGCGCATACTGCTTTTCCCACGGCACAAACGACGCGCAGAAGACGATGGGGATCATCACGCCCCTGCTCTTCAGCATCGGCTATTTCGGCGCCGGGGCCGACCCCGGAAACCTCCCGGTCCCGCTCTGGGTGATCCTCGCCGCGCATGCCGCGATCGCGCTGGGCACCCTCTCTGGCGGCTGGCGGATCGTCAAGACCATGGGCTACAAAATAACCCGCATGCGCCCGGTCCACGGGTTCGCAGCCCAGACCGTGAGCGCGGGGACGATCCTCGGCATGTCCATGCTCGGCATCCCGGTCAGCACCACCCATATCATCAGCACGGCCATCATGGGCGTGGGCATGACCAAGGGGCCCGGCGCCGTGCGGTGGGGGATCGCGCGGAACATCGTCGGGGCCTGGATCCTGACGATCCCGGCCAGCGCGACGGTCGGGTTTGCCGCTTACTGGGTCATGCAGTTCTTCATCTGACGGGGAGACGCAGCGGGCGTAAAAAAGGGGGTGCTGGGCCGGCGCTCCGCTCAGGAGTGCCTGATCACGATGTCTGAGATGATGTTCGCGACCGTCTCGCACCGGTCGGTCGCGCGCTCGAGCTCCTCGTAGATATCCTTGAACTTGAGAATCCGCAAGGCGTCGTTCGTCTTGAAGAGATCGGAGAGGGCGTGACCGAGCACGTCGTCGGCGAGGTTCTCGAGCCGGTTGATCTCGATCACGCGCGCGCTGATCCCCTTGCCGTTCGAGAGCTTCCGGAGGCTCCGGATCGCGCCCTGCACCTCGACCGCCGAGAGCTGGATCAACTTCGCGAACTGTCGCATCACGTCGTCCGACTCCTCGACGCCGTAGACACGCATCATCTGGACCGAGCCCTCGATGCAGTCCAGGACGTCGTCGAGGACCGAGGCAAGGCTTGAGATCTCCTCGGGTTCGAGCGGCGTGATGAACACCAGGTTCAGCTGGTTGTAGATCCGGTGCGCGACCGTATCGCCCGCGTGCTCCAGGTCCTTCATCTGCGGGCAGCACCCGACAGGGTTCGCCCCCGACTCGGTGAACTGCACGAGCAGGTCTGCAGCCTCGACCAGGATGTCGACCATCTCTTCAAACAGGTCGAAGAAGACCTGGTCCTGCGGAATCAACACCTCTCTCAGGCCCACGGTGGATCCCTGGGTAGTTGATCGTCTTCGCAGGTAAAGGAGTCGGTATCGGCCGGAGACGGCGCCGTCGTGCGAAGGGAGCGACAAGAAGAACGAACGAGAAACGAGTGGACCGAGCGGGAATTGAACCCGCGGCCTCTACCATGCCAAGGTAGCGATCTACCCCTGATCTATCGGCCCGTTGCCTTACCTAATTGGCACGCCGTGCACTTAAGAATTCCCGTACAGTGTATCGAAATCCTGATGCCTCGTCCGGCTCCACGGTGTTGGATGGTCAGGGTCGGCGTCCATGTCTCGATCGCGGGATCGATAGCGAAGTCCGTCGAGCGGGCGCAGGAAATCGGCTGCGACGCGTTCCAGATCTTCTCGCGCAACCCGCGCGGCTGGGCGGCGAAGCCCCTCGCCGCCCCGGAGGTCGACGCGTTCCGCGCGGCGCTGGCCGCGTCCGGGCTCGCGCCGGCGGTCGACCACATGCCGTACCTTCCGAACCTCGCGTCGCCGAAGGACGAGGTGTACGCACGGTCCGTGCTCGGGCTCATCGACGAGCTCGTGCGCGCGGATGCCCTCGGCATACCGTTCGTGGTGACGCACCTCGGCCACCACCTGGGGGCCGGGGACGAGGCGGGCGAGGCGCGCGTGGTCGCGGCCCTCGACCGGGCCGTCGCCGCCGCCCCCCACGGCGTGACGCTCCTGCTTGAGAACACGGCCGGCGAGAAGAACAGCGTCGGGTCGGACTTCGCCTCGATCGCCCGGATCCTCGAGGGATGCGCCTGCCCCGGGCGCCTCGGCGTCTGCCTCGACACCTGCCACGCCTTCGGCGCCGGGTACGACCTCAGGACCCGCGACGGCGTGGACGAGACCCTGGCCGCCTTCGATGACACGATCGGGTTCGACCTTCTCCGCGTGGTCCACTGCAACGATTCGAAGGGCGAACTCGGCTCGGGCCTCGACCGGCACGAGCATGTCGGGCTCGGCGCGATCGGCGAGGAGGGTTTCCGCCTCCTCCTCCACCGCCCCGAGCTCGCGGAGATCCCGTTCATCTGCGAGACCCCCGAGGATGACCGGCGTGACGGCGCCGGGAACATCGCGAAAGTCCGGGAACTCGCGGCCTGATTCCGCGCGCTCGCTTCTCTCTTTTAACTGAGCCAACCGGGGTCTGTCACGATTCGCGAAAGGTTATTCGGTAATCGACGAAAACCATCAGGTCTACAGATGAGGATCCCATGACGCGAAGAATGCTCAGCGAGTCCGAAGGCTACGACCTGCTCCGCGAATACGGTGTTCCCGTGCCCAGGTACGAGCACGTGACCACCCCCAGAGCCGCGGGAGAGGCGGCCGAGCGGATCGGCTTCCCGGTCGTGATGAAGATCGTCTCACCCCAGATCGTCCACAAGTCCGACGCAGGGGGTGTGATCGTCGGCGTCGGCTCGCCCGAGCAGGCCGCGGCCGCGTTCACGAAGATCACGGAGTCGGCCCTGGAGTACGACCCCGGCGCCGAGATAACGGGCGTGCTCGTCGAAGAACAGGCAGCGCCCGGTCTCGAGCTGATCATCGGCGGCAAGACGGACCCCGCCTTCGGACGGGTGCTGACCTTCGGCATGGGCGGCACCCTTGTCGAGCTGATGAAGGACGTCACGCTACGGATCCTCCCGATCGAGGAGGCCGACGTCCGGTGCATGATCCGCGATATCAACGCGTACCCCCTGATCGCCGGCTACCGCGGCATGAAGCCGCGGGACGAGGAGGGGCTCGTGCAGACGATCCTCTGCGTAATCCGGTTCTTCGAGGAGGCGCCGGGCGTAGTCGAGTTCGACGTCAACCCCCTCCGCCTCTACGAGCAGGGCGGGTGCGCCGTCGATGCGCGGGTGATCGTCGACGACTGCATCACCGAGGTCGTGGCCGCGGAGCGGATCGAGCTCCCGCTCGAGTACTTCAACCCCCGGTCGGTCGCGGTGATCGGCGCCTCGTCCGATCCGCGGAAGATGGGGTACGCGGTCATGCACAACCTGCTCCAGTTTCCGGGACAGCTCTACCCGGTCAACAACAAGCGCAGCGACGTCCAGGGGCTGAAAGCCTACCAGTCGGTCAGGGAGATCCCGGCGCCGGTGGACATGGCCGTGGTTGTCGTCCCGGCGAACTTCGTGCCGAAGGTGGTCGAGGAGTGCGGCCAGAAGGGCGTCCCGATCGTGGTGATCATTACGGCCGGGTTCAAGGAGATGGGCGAGCAGGGCCGGGCCCTCGAGGAGCGGATCATGGCGATCGCAAAGGGTTACGGCACGCGCATTATCGGGCCAAACTGCCTGGGTCTTATCGTGCCGCCCCGCGGCCTCGATACGACCTACGTGCACCAGTCCCCGCGCCCGGGCAGCATCGCGTTCATCTCTCAGTCGGGCGCGATCATCAACACGGTCGTGGACTGGTCGCTCGCCGAGGATATCGGCTTCTCGGCCGTGGTCTCGGTCGGGAACCAGGCGGACCTGAACTTCCTCGACTACCTGAACTGGGTCCGGCGCGACCCCAAGACCCAGGGTGTCATCCTCTACATCGAGGAGATCCAGGACGGCCGGGCCTTTATGAAGATCGTCGAGGAGGTCTCGCGCGAGAAGCCCGTGGTCGCGATCAAGTCGGGCTCGTCCGCACGGGGGCAGGCCGCGGCCTCGTCGCACACGGGCTCGCTCTCGGGGAGCTACGAGGTCTACATGGAGGCCTTCCGTTCCTCGGGCGTGATCCCGGTGCACACGCTCACGGGCGCGTTCCAGGTCGCGGAGATGCTCGCGTCGCCCAAGGGCTATCCGCAGGGGAAGCGCGCGGTCGTGATCACGAACGCGGGCGGTTTCGCCGTCCTGTCGAGCGACTACGCCGAGCGCTACGGAATCGAACTCGTGGACCTGTCGCACGAACTGATCGAGGAGATGAACGGGTTCCTGCCGGACTTCTGGAACAAGGGCAACCCGATCGACCTGCTCGGCGACGCGACCGACCAGCGCTTTCGCAAGACGTTCGAGCTCCTCGCGAGGCACGACGACTGCTGGGACATCGCGTTCGTGGTCTCGTTCCCGAACCTGGTGCTCGGCTCGGAGCAGATGGCGAACGAGATCGTCCGGTTCTCGGAGCAGACTGGCAAGATGATCGTCGGCACCCTGCTCGGCGGCGACTCGATGCAGCGGGGCCGCGACATCCTGCGCGAGCACCAGATCCCGTCCTTCGAGGAGCTCGACTTCACTTTCCGGGTGATGGGGCGGGTTCTCTGGCAGCGGTTCCGGTGAAATTAAAAAAAGGGGGGCGGTCAGTCCGTGTCGAGCGGTTCGAAGGCCTCCTTGCCGACCTTGCCCAGAGTCTTGAGGAGCTGTGGGTCGGTCATGCAGATCGTGCAGAGGTAGTCGTCGGGAAGGTCCTCGAACTTCGTCCCGCGGGCGATGCCGCGCTGCGGCTCGCCGCGCTTCTCGTCGTAGATGTAGCCACAGTACCCGCACCGGTACTTGGTTGGTATCCACTCCTCGAAGGCCCAGGTCCCGATCTTCCCCTTGCCCTGGATGCCGCAGACGGCGCAGACGTACGTCTCAGGCAGGTCCTCGAACTCGGTGCCACGCGGGATGTTCTGGCGAAGCTCGCCGCGGAGCGGCGAGTAGATATACCCGCAGTACTTGCACTTGAAACGGCGGACGGTCATGGTCGTTCTCCAAGTTACGAATAGTAACTCCACCGGGTATTATACCTGTCGAAGCTGCAACGGATCACCGGATCCCATGACAGGACGAGAACAGCCCGCGTTCCTCCCGATGAGCCGGCGCGAACTCGAGCGCCTCGGGATCGATGAGATCGATGTCCTCCTCGTCTCGGGGGACGCGTACGTGGACCACCCGTCCTTTGGCGCGGCCGTGATCGGCCGGGTGCTCTGGGATGCCGGGTATACGGTCGGGGTCTGCGCCCAACCAGGCCCCGATCCCGGGGACCTCCTGGCACTTGGCCGACCCCGCCTCTTTGTCTCGGTCTCGGCGGGCGCGGTCGACTCGATGGTGAACCGCTACACCCCGAACCGGCGGCGGCGGGCCGAGGACGTGTACTCGCCCGGCGGAGTGCCACGCCGGCCCGACAGGGCCGTGCTCGTCTACGCCGACCGTGTGCACGCGCTCTTCCCCGGGGTTCCGGTTGTGCTCGGCGGGATCGAGGCCTCCCTCAGGCGGTTCGCCCACTTTGACTACTGGTCGGACACGGTGCGCGCCTCGGTCCTCGCGGACGCGCCGGCCGACCTCCTGGTCTACGGCCCGGGCGAGCGGCAGGTGGTCGCGATCGCAGAAAGGCTCGATGCGGGCGAGGAAGTCCGGGCGATCCGGGGCGTCCACGGGACCATGTGGAAGTGCGCGCCGAAGGAGTGGCGGGGCATGGACCACGAGGACTTTGTCGAGCTCCCGTCGTACACCGAGGTCGCCCGGAACCCGGCTGCATTTGCCGCGGCCCATGCCCTCCTCGCGGCCGAGCAGGATGCGTGTACAGCCCGGCCGTTGGCGCAGCCCCACCCCAAGACCGTGGTGGTCCAGCACCCGCCTCCGCCGCCGTTCCTGCCGGCCGAACTCGACCGGGTCTACGAGCTTTCGTACGCCCGGCGGCAGCACCCGTCGTACGGCGAGCCCGTGCCGGCCCTCGAACCGGTCCGGTTCTCGATCACGACCCACCGGGGCTGCTTCGGCGACTGCTCATTCTGCGCCATCTCCTGTCACCAGGGCCGGGTCGTTCAGTCGCGGACCGCTGACTCCATCGTCCGTGAGGCCGAGCGGATGGCGAAGATGCCCGGATTTAAGGGCGTGATCCAGGACGTGGGCGGGCCGAGCGCGAACATGTTCGGGCTCTTCTGCCCGCGCTGGGCGACTGCGGGCGCCTGCGCGGACCGGCGGTGCGGCCCGGACTGCCCGAACCTAAAGACGAGCCACGAGGCGCAGCTCGACCTCCTCGCCCGGCTCCGGGCGATCCCAGGCGTCAAGCGGGTCTTTATCGGCTCGGGGATCCGGCACGACCTCGCCCTCGCAGCCGGGCCGGAGTACCTCGAGGAGGTCTGCCGTCACCACGTCTCGGGCCATCTCAAGGTCGCGCCCGAGCATGTTGTCGACGCGGTCTTGGCACGCATGCACAAGCCGGGCCGGGCCGTCTTCGAGGCGTTCCGGTCGGCGTTCGATGCGCTTCAGAAGGGAACGAAGAAGCGGCAGTACCTGGTCCCCTACCTGATGTCCGGCCACCCCGGGTGCACGGTCGAAGACATGATCGAGCTCGCCGAGTACATCCGCGACGAGGGGCTCTACACCGAGCAGGTCCAGGACTTCACGCCCACGCCCATGACCCTCGCGACGGCCATGTACGCGACCGGGCTCGACCCGTGCACGGGCAAGCCGGTCCATGTCCCGAAGGGGCGCGAGAAGCAGGTCCAGCGCGCCCTCCTCCACTACCGGGACGAGCGGAACCGAGAGCTGGTGATGGAAGGGCTCCGCGCGGCCGGCAGGGACGATCTTATCGGGGCCGGGCCGCGGTGCCTCGTCCCGGCTAGCGGTCCGAGAACGGGAGTTCGAGCATCGTCAGGTCGTCGGGAGCGCACACCTCGCCCGAAAAGCGGGCCGCGGCATCCCTGAGGTGGTCCGCGGCCGAGGTGTAGCGGGAAGAGAGGTGGACGAGCGCGAGCCTCTTGGCCTCCACGCGGGCCGCTGCCTCGCCGGCTTCGCCGGCGGTCGCGTGATGGACGTCGGCTGCACGGGCCGCGTCGGCGTCGGCGTAGGTCGCGTCGTGGATCAGGAGGTCGAGCCCCTGCGGCAGGCCGGCTCGCACCAGGTCGACGGGGCGCGTGTCGCCCGTGTACGCGATCGAGCGACCGGGCCGGCCCGGGCCGAGCACCTGGTCGGGCCGGACCTCCACGGCCTCGCCGTCGATTGTGACCGTGACCGCCTCCCCGCGCTGGAGCTTCCCGAAGAGCGGGCCCGGCCGGACGCCGAGCGCGATCGCGCCCTCGCGGTCGAACCGGCCGGGCCGGCCGTCCTCGACGAGCGCGTACCCGAGGGACTGCATCCCGTGGCGGGTCACGAAGGCCCGGACCGAGTAGCCGTCGAACCGGATCTCGTCCCCGGCCCTGAGCGCGCGCCCCTGCACGGGAAAGCGCTGGGTCGCGGTCGAGAGGTGCTCGATAACGTGGACGATCTCGTCGATGCCGGGCGGGCCGTAGATAGGGAGGGGGTCCGTCCGGCCGTTGAAGGCGAGGGTCTGGACGAGCCCGAGCAGGCCCAGGTAGTGGTCCGCGTGCCAGTGCGTGATGAAGACCGCGTCGACCGTAAAGCCGGTCTGGGCGCGCATCATCTGCTGCTGGGCGCCCTCGCCGCAGTCGAAGAGGAGGGTGTCCGAGCCGCGCCGCACGAGAAAGCAGGCCGGGTTCCGGAGCACGGTCGGGAGCGCCCCTGCCGTCCCCAGGAAGTAGACCTGGAGGGTCTCGCCGGCTATCGGAACCACCCCCGGATGCGCTCGAGCGACTGCCACCCCTCGTCGACGTTCCGCCCCTCGACCACGACGATCCCGCCGTACGAGGCCGCGACTGCAGGTCCGACCCGCGCCCAGTCGACCGTGCCCGCCCCGAGGGGCAGGTGCTCGTCGGACATCCCGTGGTTGTCGTGGAGGTGCAGGTGGTCGGCGGAGCCGAGCACGTCGAGAAAGGCCGGGACGGCCCCGACCGTGTGCGCGTGCCCGATATCGAAGCAGGCCCCGATACCCTCGATCCCCTCGATCGTGCCGAGGAGCTCGCCGGGGTCGCGGCAGAGAAACTCGCGGATGGCAATCATGTTCTCGAGGCAGGCCAGGACGCCGTGATCCACGGCGCACCGGCCGATCTCGCGGAGGGCCTCCTTGTGCGTTGTCCAGGCCCGCCCGGGGTCGAGCCGCCCGAGGGGCGAGAGGTAGCCGGGGTGGATCGTCACCCGGTCGGTCCACTCGGACGCCCGCTCGATACAGGTGGTTATCTGTCGAACCGATTCGCGGAGGATGGGGTAGTTGAGCGAAGCGAGGTTCAGGTCTGCGTACGGTGCGTGGACCGAGATGGCGAGATCCGTGGTCTCGACCAGGTCGCGAACCCGTGCCAGGCCCGCCGGGTCGTCGAGCCGGTAATCGCCCTCGGCCACGACCTCCCAGCCGTCGAACCCGGCGTCCGTGATCCCGTGGACCCACTCGGGCGGCGCGGTCACCTTGGCTGAGGACGAGAAATGGATACGGGGGCTCATGCGCCCCCCGCGATCGAGAGGAGCAGGGTCCGGACCTCGGTGCAGAACGCGGAAAGGCTCCCCTCGTTCTCCACGGTCCGCTCGGCTTCGGCCAGCGCGGTCCCGAGGCCCCAGCCGAGCTCCCGTTCGTCGCGCCGGTGGAGGGCCTCGGCGTCGGCAAGGTCGTCCGACCGCCCCCGCCCGCGGAGCCGGCGCCGCCGGGTCTCGAACGAGGACCGGACCCCGACGAGCACGAACTCCGGGAAGGCCCTTCTGAACTCGTCGACCTCGGCGTCCGACCGGATCCCGTCGATCAGCACCACCGGCGCGGCCAGGTCGCGGATCGCCGGCAGCATCAGGTGCGCGATCGCGCCCCGGCCGTGGACCTCGCGGAGCTCTGCCGAGATCCCGCCGAGCACCGCATCGTCGGGGGGGAGCCCGCGCTCGGCCGCGACCCGGCGGATCACGTCCCCCATCACGAGGACAGGGATGCCGAGCTCGCCGGCACACCTCGAAAACTCACCCTTGCCGCTTCCCGGCAGCCCGACGACCCCGATCAACCTCACACTCCTGCTCCCCGTTCTCTCTTGTCCTGATCCGGCACGATCGCCCCAGCCGTTCCGCGATAGCAGCCAGCTCCTCGAACGAGAGCGGCGCCACGCTCTCCGTCACTCCCTGCTGGAGGACCAGGGGGACCTCCCCCGCCTCGCGTGCGATCGCCCCGACCTCGTCCTCGAACCCCCGGAAGAGGGTCACGACCACTTCGAACTCGGGGAGACGGCCGTCGGCGTACGCGTCGCGGCAGAGCGCGAGCGACGCCTTCACCCGGTCCGTGAGGTCGGCCCCGAGGAGGTTGGGATAGCGTTCCCACCGTGCCTTGATGTCAAGGGCCACGTGGTCCACGACTGCCTCGTCGACCAGGCGGGCGACGGTATCCGGATAGACACCGTTCGTATGCACCCCGACTGCGAGCCCGAGCCGCCGTCCCTCGCGGGCGAGGCCGACGAGCGCGTCGCCCTGCATGGTCGGCTCGCCACCGGAGAAGACCACGGCCGAGACGACCAGGGCGCTTTCGGCGATCATCGCCGCGACCTCGTCGAGTTCGCGGCGGTCCTCGCCCGCGAGGAGGGGCGCGTTCTGGCAGTAAGGACAGCGGGCCGGACATCCCCGGAGGAAGACTGTGCAGACGGCCCTGCCGGGCCAGTCGACCGTGCTGACGGGGACAAATCCGCCGAAGTTGACCTGCAGGGACATCACCGTGCACCATTTATTGCGCGAGGAGGTTTATTCAAGCTATTCGTCGGGGAGCGCAAGCCTGATGCGGCCCGCAGTCGGACGGGATCGGCATGGGTGCCGGGGCCGCGCACGACGGGCTTCTTGATCCGCCGTTCTACATGGACACATTCGAGGAGGCCTTCCGCTTCGTCGTCGAGGACTACCGCCTCCCCGCGCGGCGTCTCGCGATCTTCATTCCGTGCGCGGTGCGGAAGCCGTACAGCACGAGCCCGAGCCACCGTCTCTTCCACGCCGTCTTCGACCGGGTGCTCGCGCCTGAAGAGTACCAGCTGCTGATCTTCGGCACCTGCGGCGTCGTGCCGGCCGAGCTCGAGCGGATGTACCCGTTCGCCCACTACCGGTACATGCTTGGCAACGTCCACGACGAGCGGGTTCGCCGCGATTTTCTCGAGATCGAGACCGACCGGCTCGCCACCTTCCTCGAGACGACGCGCGGGCTGTACGAGCGGCGTGCGGCCTACTGCATAGGGCTCTTCCGCGAGGCCATGGTCCGGGCCGTCGATCGGTCGGGAGTCCGGCTCGACCTGCTCCTGCCGACCGATCCCGCGATCCGGCGCGTCTACGACCCGGAATGTCCGTTCCCCGAGGGGTCGCTATCGCGGGCCGATTACCTGGCCGAGTTCGAGAGCGGCCTCATCACTCTTTCGAGGTGACGTGCCCCGGGCGCCTGCCGCGGGCAGGCGTCGGGCTACAGGCTGTCGAGGGGGGTCGGCGGGTGATCTCCGTGCCCGGCGCTCCGAGAAGGGTGCCCTGTGGACCGATCGGTCATCTCTTCCGAACCGGTCGTCCGTCAACACCTCCGACGACGGGGTTTCCGGTCTGGATCTGTTCAGCGGTTGTGTGCGCCTGCCTCCGGGCCTGTTCAGATCCCTGCCGCAGGATCTGCGACCCATCCATTGCAGGGTGGCACGTCGGTGAACATCGCAGTTTGTCCGTCCGCGACGACTCTCATCGCGTCTCCGGTCCGTCTGCGTTCTCCCCAACCAGTCCAGCAAGGGCAAAGTGCCCATAGGCGCTTCAGGTATTTAATGATATTTTTCAAGACCTTCTGGACTTAACGCGGACCCATGCGCCCCTCACCGCCACAGCGGATGCGCACCGATCCGGGACCGGGATTCGTGCGGCGGGAGGTCTTCCCCCGCGACGTCGCTCGACGCGGACGCGTGCCTGTCGGGGAGCGAGAGGGAGGAGGGGAGGCGGCGGGGGATCTCCGTGCCTGGGCGCTCGAGAAATGGTGCCCCGTGGACCGATCGGTCATCTCTTCGGGTCGGTTGTCCGTCATCACGCCCAATGGCGGGATCTCCGATCCACTCCTGGTCTGTTCTGTGACTGTGTGCCTGCTTGTTCAGGCCTGTTCAGATCCCTGCCGCAGGATCTGTGAACCCTACCATCGCAGGGTGGCACGTCGGTGAACATCGCAGTCCGTCCGTCCGCGACGACTCATCATCGCGTCTCCGTCCGTCTGCCTTCTCCCCAACCGGTCCAGCAGGGGCATCACGCCCCTGGGCACCAATGTTATTTATATCTATCTTATTAACCCTATTGAACCATTCGCGGGCGCACCGTTCCCCGTCCGCGCAGTCTCCAAGGCCGCTCCCAACAGCACCTGCCGCGTGGTGGTGCCGGGGAGGAGTCTGCCTTTTCCACCATGGAACCCATAACTCTTTTTTGGTTTGGGCGCCAAGCTTGGCTCTTATGCAGCGGAAGATCCTCGGGCTGCTGGTGCTGCTCCTGGCGGGGTGCGTTCTCCTCGCCGGGTGCACCGGCACGACGCCCGCCCCGAACACCACCAACACCACGAGCAGCGTGAACCAGTCCGGACTGAAGGACTCGTACATCATCGGGATCGACGGCGCCTACCCGCCGTACTCATCCCAGGAGAAGGACGGCAGCTTCGTCGGGTTCGATATCGACTCGGCCCGCTGGATCGCGGACAAGCTCGGCTTCAAGGTCCAGTTCCAGGCCGTCGCCTGGGACGGCATCATCCCGGCGCTCCAGGCCAAGAAGATCGACATGGTCTACTCCGGCATGACGATCACGGAGGAGCGCAGGGCACAGGTCGCGTTCTCCAAGCCCTACCTGAAGATCAACCAGTCCGTCGCGATCCGCTCGGACTCGGACGTGACCTTCGACGACATCATGGCCGGAAAGGTCGTGATCGGCTCTCAGCGCGGCACCACCGGCGAGATGTGGGTCCAGGACAACCTGATCACCACGGGCAAAATGCCGGCTTCGAACCTCAAGTCCTTCGACAACTTCCCGCTCGCCATCACGGCGCTCATGAACAAGCAGGTCGACGCGACCGTCTACGACAAGCCCCCGACGATCAACATCATCGCCGGCCAGAACGCGAAGATCATCCAGGAGATCGACACGAAGGAGGAGTACGGCATCGCGATCCGCAAGGACGACACGGCCCTCCTTGAGGCCATGAACAGGGGTCTCGACCTTCTCATGAACGACCCGTACTGG
This sequence comes from uncultured Methanospirillum sp., assembly GCA_964461885.1. Classification (GTDB taxonomy): domain Archaea; phylum Halobacteriota; class Methanomicrobia; order Methanomicrobiales; family Methanospirillaceae; genus UBA288. The sequence continues at coordinate 13,519 of CAYWVY010000009.1, forward strand.
GACGAGCTCAAGGCCAAGTACAACCTCACCGGGGCCTGACGGCCTCCGGCATCATATACTATCGAACACAATACTACTGGTAAAGGCAGAGGGCCCCTCCGGTCCCTCCGTGCCTCTTCCCCGGCCGGTCCGGCCGCGCACCACGGAATCGACCATGGACCTCGCAGCGATTCTCATCTCCTGGTTCCCGTTTCTCCTCACCGGCATCGTCGCGACCCTCGGGCTCGTCTTCGCGGCCCTGGGCGTCGGGTTCGTGATCGGCCTGCCGGCCGCGCTAGGGCAGGTGTACGGGTCCCGTCTCGTCCGCTTCCTGGTCAATATCTACGTCTGGTTCTTCCGGGGCCTGCCTTTGCTCGTCCTCCTTTTCCTCTTCTACTTCGGGATCTTCCCCGCGCTCGGCCTCGGCGACGTCTCGCCGTTCATCGTGGGCGCGCTCGTGCTCGGGCTTCACGGCGGGGCGTACCAGGCCGAGATCTTCCGCGGGGCGATCCTCTCGATCGGCGAGGGGCAGATGACGGCCGCACGCACCCTCGGCATGAACCGGATGCAGGCCATCCGGCACGTGGTCCTCCCGCAGGCCCTCCTGATCGCCCTGCCGGGCTGGTCGAACGAGTACCCCACCGTGCTGACCGACACCTCGATCTGCTACGCGATCGGCGTGACCGAACTGCTGACCCGGGCCTCCGTGATCGTCTCGACCGAGTACATCGCGATGCCGATCTACCTGGCCTGCGCCGGGATCTACCTGGTCCTGAACTACACCGGGATCAAGGCCCTCCACCTCCTCGAGAAGCGGGTCTCGGTCCCCGGGTTCGAGGCCGGGAGCAACTAGCCATGACCACCGACGACACCATCCTCCGGGTCGAGGGGCTCGCGAAGTCCTTCGGCACGACCGAGGTCCTGAAAGATATCTCGTTCACGGTCCGGAAGGGCGAGACCAAGGCCTTCATCGGCCCCTCGGGCACGGGCAAGAGCACGCTCCTCCGGTGCATCAACCAGCTGATCATCCCCGATCGGGGCCGCGTCTACCTCCACGGCGAGGAGGTGACCCATGCCGGCGCGAAGATCAACCAGTACCGCGCCAAGATCGGGATGGTCTTTCAGAACTTCAACCTCTTCGACCACCTGACCGCGCTCCGGAACGTCGAGATCGCGCTCCTGAAGGTCAAGGGGATGAAGCAGGAGGAGGCCCGCGAGAAGGCGCTCTTCGAGCTCCGCCGGGTCGGGCTCGAGGACCGCGCCGACCACTACCCGGCCCAGCTCTCGGGTGGACAGGCCCAGCGGGCCTCGATCGCCCGCGCGCTCGCCATGGACCCCGACGTGATGCTCTTCGACGAGCCGACCTCGGCCCTGGATCCCGAGCTGACCGGGGAGGTGCTCGAGGTCATCCGGGAACTGGCCAAGAATGGAATGACCATGCTGATCGTCACCCACGAGATGCGCTTCGCCCTCTCGATCGCAGACGAGATCTGCTTCATGGAGCACGGGACCATCCTCGAACGGGGCCCGCCCGCCGACCTCAGGGACAGCCCCGCCTTCGAGCGGACACGCCAGTTCGCGGGCCGGTTCGCGGAGCTGTGAGGAGATGGACCAGCTCGCGTTCATCACCGACGTCCTTCTGCCGGCCCTCTGGGGCGGTCTCCTGGTCACCCTCCAGCTGATCGCGGCCGCCGCCCCGTTCGGCGTGCTGATCGGCGCCGGGATCGCGGTCGGACGCGTGTACGGGAGCCGGCCGGTCCAGTACTTCTCCCGGGCCTACGTGGCCTTCTTCAAGGGTTGCCCGCTCCTGCTGCTCCTCTTCATCCTCTACTTCGGCCTCCCCTCGATCGGCATCTCGCTCTCCCCGTTCCTGGCCTCCGTCCTCGGGTTCATCTTCTGCAACTCGGCCTACGACTCCGAGTACATCCGGGGCGCCATCAAGTCGATCAAGGAGGGGCAGTTCACGGCCGGACTCGCCCTGGGCATGGCCCGTGCCCAGGTGATCCGGTACGTGATCCTGCCCCAGGCTTTGCGCCGCTCGATCCCGGGGCTCGTCAACGAGTTCGTCTATTTGATCAAGTACTCGTCGCTCGCGTACATGATCACCGTGATCGAGCTGACGGGGGCCGGCAAGATGGTCGCGACCCGGTACTTCACCTACAACGAGAGCTTCTTCGTGATCGGGCTCGTCTACCTCGCCCTGGTGACGGTCACCACGATCGGCGCGCACCTGCTCGAGAAGCGCGTGGCCGTCCCGGGAATGGCGTCAGGGCGGCACTGAGAGGCTGGCGTCGGCTGCGGCCGGCTTCTCTTCTTCGGCAGGCACCACGGGCAGGGTGACGTGGAAGACCGTCCCCTCGCCCGGGACCGAGTCGACCCAGACGCGCCCGCCGTGGCGCTCGACTATCTTCTTGACGATCGCGAGACCGATCCCGGTCCCCGGGTAGACGTCGCGGGTGTGGAGCCGCTGGAAGATCACGAAGATCCGGTCGAAGTACTCGGGCTCGATCCCGATCCCGTTGTCGGCGACCACCACGTGCCACATCTTCCGGTCGCGGACGGACGAGACCGTGACCTCGGGCGCGGCGTCCGGCCGGCGGAACTTGATCGCGTTCACGATCAGGTTCTCGAAGACCTGGACGAGTTGTCCCCGGTCGCCCAGGACCGTCGGCAGCCCGCTGTACCGGACCACGGCCCCGCTCTCCGCGATCAGGGTCCGCAAATCCAGAACGGCGTCGGCCACGGCCTCGTCGAGGGGGAGGGCCGCGAAGGCGCGGCCTCGCGTGGAGATCCGCGAGAAGGCGAGCAGGTCGTTGATCAGGACCTGCATGCGGCTTCCGCCCTCGGCGATGTATGTGATCATCTCGTCCGCGTCCTCGTCGAAGCGCCCGCGGTAGCGCCGCTCGAGGAGCTGGACGAAGCTGACGATTGACCGCAGGGGCTCCTGCAGGTCGTGGCTCGCCACGTACGCGAACTGCTGCAGCTCGTCGTTCGATCGGGCGAGCTCGGCCGCGTACTTCTCGAGCGTGGCCGCGGCCCTGCGCTCGCCGGTCACGTCGTGACCGATCAGAAGCACCTCGCGGCATTCCCCGTTCTCCTGGAGCAGGGGCCGGCAGATCGCGAGGACGAGCCGTTCGTCGCCGTCCGCCCCGGCGACCCGGAACTCGCCGTGCGTCTCCTCCAGGGCCGCGATGGTCTCGCGGACGAGGCGGCAGTAGGCTGGCGCGCCGCGGAGGCCGAAGACCTCCTCGTCGCTCCGGCCGAGCAGGTCGTCCTGGGCCCGCCCGACCAGCCGGGTCCCGGCCTCGTTCACGAACAGGTACCGGCCCGAGCGGTCGTAGAGGGCGAAGATCTGGGGGATGGACCGGGCGGCGAGCTTGAGCCGCTCGCCGCTCGCGCGGACCGCGTCCTCGGCCGTGCGCCGGGTCGTTATGTCGATGAAGGTCGCGGCCGCGGCGTACGCCGTCCCCTCCTCGTCGCGGATCGGGCCGGCGCTGACACTGTAGATGCGCCGGGCCCCGTCGCCCGAGATCACCTCGATCGCCTCGTCGCGGACCCGCTCCCCGGCTGCGGCCGCACGCGCGAGGGGCCAGTCCAGCGGCCCGTACGCCGCGCCGCCGGTCCTGAAGCCAGTCCAGGCGCCGAACTCGTCAAGGCGTGCAGGCGAGGGGACGCCCTCCCCCCAGATCTCGACAAAGCCCGGGTTCCGGAAGATCACCCGCCCGGACGGCGCCTCCGCGATCACCACGCCGATCGGCATCTGGTCCAGGATGGCACGGAGGACCGCGTGGAGCCGCTCCTGCCGTTCCCCGGCGCGGGCGCGCTCCTCGAAGTGCCGCCGGAGGAGCGTGCCGTCCCGGATGGTCACGACCACTCCCGGCCCGCCGGCCGTGTCGGTCACCGGCCCGGCCGCGTAGTGGAAGACCTGGGGAGCCCCCTCGACCCCGTCTGACCAGATCCCGGTCCGTTCGGCGCCCTCGGCGAGAACCGTGGAGGCCCGCCTCCCGATCTCGCGCACGAGGCCCGAGGCGAGGCGGACCTCCGACCAGGGCCGGCCCACGAGCCTGGCGGCTCGCTGCCGCGCGGCGGCCGCGCCGGCCGGGTTGACGTACCGGCACCGGAGCTCGGCGTCCAGGACCCAGACCTGGTCGGGCACGGCCGCGAGGACGGCCGGGGCGGCGGCCTCGTCGATCGGGACGGTCTCCGACACGGGGGGCCCGCCGGGTTCCGGGGCAGGCGTCGCGGCCGCGCTCCGGGCGGCCTTGTCCAGCTCCTCTTCCAGGGCCTCGAGCCGGAGCTCGAGGTCCGTGATCGCCCCCTCGAGCCGCCAGACCTGCTGCTTGGCCTCGGCCAGCTCGCGCCGCCTCGCCTGCGCCGAGGCCCGGGCGTGGGTGATGTCCTGGATCGCGCCGACGGCCCCGAAGATCCGGTGCCCGGTCCGGGCGAGGGGCCCGGCCGTGAGGTGGAGGTACTGGGGCTGGCCGTCGGATCCCCGGAGCTGCCGTTCGAGCTCGCGGTAGTGCCCGAGGTAGGCCTCGGCCGGGAGGGGTGCGCCGCGGACCTGCTCGAGGTACGGAATCGCGGCCGGGTTCGCGACCAGGAGCTCGCCGGCCCCGCCCAGCGCGACTACGCCGACCGGAAGGGACTCGATCACGGCCGTGAGCAGGGCCCGGTCCCCCTCGGTCTGGCCGAGCAGGGTGCGCAGGCGCTGGACCTCCTGGGCCGGGTCCTCGTCCGGGGCGCGCTGCTGGTGAACCCGGACCCCGATCGGGCGTCCGGCCTCGTCCTGGCAGGGGATGGACCGGTGCACGATCCGGCGAAGCTCGCCGTTTCGGGTCACGATCCGGCAGCAGAAGATCTGGGCGACCGTACCGTCTCCGAAGATCGAGGTGCGGAGCCGCCCCTGGTCGTCGGGGTGGCCGGACCGGGCCAGGAGGGTCGGGTCGGCCATGTACGCCTCCGGCGCGTACCCGGTCAGGTCCTCGCACGACGGCGAGATATACTGGCAGTCGCCCCCGGGGCCGATCCAGGCCTCGAGGTCGGGGGAGGTCTCGAGAACGCACGAGAGAAGTCGCCGGCGACTCCGCTCATCCGCCATGCGCGCGATCCGTGCCGCCCACTCCTCGGGGTCCCCCGCGACCCAGCTCGTCAGGAAGCGGATCGGCCCTTCGCCGTCCGGCGCGGGCGAGGGCGTCGGCGAGGGCGGGACCAGGACCACGTCGTACCGGACGAGGTCGGTGCCGTCGACCTCCCCCTCGTCGATCTCGAACCCCCGCCGTCGGAGCGCCTCGAGCAGGGGCTGGAGCCCTTTGTCCGGCTGCAGGGCGAGGAGACGGGGCATGGTGATGCACCTTGGGGTCGGGTGTAGATGCATCTGCTTTGAGGTTGATACAGTTTCCGGAATTGTTCGAACACGATGCGGGAAAAGGCCCATCCCTCCGCAGGTGGCACCTCTGATCCGCAATGAACGTCAGCAGGCAGACCCACGACCAGGTCGTCGCCGTCCTCGACCGCCTGATCGATGCCGCCCGGCGGGGTGACGAGGACGCCCTGGCACGCCTCGCCGCCCCGGAGTGCACGGGGTTCGGGAGAGACCGTTCCGTCCGGGGCCCGGGCGGGCTCGGTGCCGCCATGGCCGGACCGTGCGCCCTCGACGGGGTCGAGGTCTGGTGCGAGGGGACGATCGCCTGGGTGACTGCTCGCCTGGTCTTTGCCGACCTGCCCGGCAGCACGGGGCGGTTCACAGCGGTCCTGCGCGGGACTGGTCATGCCTGGCTCGTGGCCCAGGTCCACGCGTCTCTTCCGGCATGAACCGGGCCCGATCCGGTGCCGCATGGGGAGGGCCAATACCATTAATGCAGATCGCATGCCACGGATCCAGTACAGGCTGATGTACCATGGACCACGACTCCATCGAGCAGAAGATCGACCTCGTCTCGGAGCAGTATTGCGACCTGATCTGCTCCCATCGGCAGGTCTGCGAGGGGATCGGTCTGATCACGCAGGTTCTCTCCGACATCGACCTCCGCCATTCGGCCGTGGAGGACCATGTCGGGACGACCCTCGTCGTGAGCATCCACGAGATCAAAGAGGAGCTCCGACGGCTCTCATCCCGCCTGGACGCGATGGAGGGGAGGCTCGTTATCGCCCTCGACAGCGAACACGACGGAGTTTTCGCGACCCGGCCCTAGGGCCCTCCTGTTCGACCGGTGCCCGGGAGCGTCCCGGATTCGGCCCCTCACCCTCGAGGTCCGCGCCTGCCCGCAGTGCGGCGCGGAGGTCGAGATCTTTTCCGACGACCGCGCGGTGAGCTGCAGCGAATGCGGCTGGCAGGTCTACAACGACATCCAGCCCTGCGTGAAGTGGTGCCGGTATGCATGTGAGTGCGGGGGCGAGGAGACCTGCCGCCGGCTGGTTGGCGGCGACGACGCCGGCCCCCAGGACCCTGTTTTAAGTACCTGCGCCGCCCCAACGTGCATGGATGCGGCGCGAACGCGGGAGCTGGCGGACCGAGGCGCCGCCCGTCAAGAAGACCCTCTACTGGTGCTTTGAGGACAACGTGCCCCTGCTCGGCCGGGGCTGCGCGGCCGGCCACGAGGGGCGGCCGATCGATCTCCTCGAGCCGTACGATGTGCGCCCTGCGCTTGGCGCCGACCGCGAGCTCGTGGCATCGCTCGTGCGTGAACGCTTCGGCCCGGTCCCGGTTCCGCAGGTCCTCCTGCTGAACAAGACCGGGGGGACGGACCGGAACGAGCTCGTGATCGCGAACGGCGACCGGTTCGGCTGGCTCACGTTTGACCCGGTGGAGCGGTGCCACCGCTTCGAGCCCGAGCCAGCGGCACTCCCGGCCATGATCGGGGCCGCGACAAAGGGCGTGGTCGACCTGGACGCGGACCCGGCCTTTGCGGGGGCCAAGGTCCGGCTCGGGGGCAAACGGGTCGACGTCTCGACCACCGAGCCCGACGGGGCCGTGATCGTGAAATACCGGGGGCGGTACGGGACCGGCGTCCTCGCCGGGGGCCGGCTGAAGGTGCGGGAGCTCGTGCCGGTGACGCCGAAAGAATATGCCGACCCGGGCTGGGACCTGGCCGTGGACCGGAACCGGCACCACCTCAAGAACCTGGAGCGGCAGGCCGTCAGGACGATCCGGGCCCACATCAACGACCGGCCCTGCGCGAACGTCTCGTTCTCGGGGGGCAAGGACTCAACGGCCGTGCTCGCCCTTGCGCGGCGAGCGGGCGTGACCGACGCCTTCTTCATCGACACGGGCCTCGAGTTTCCCGAGACGTACGAGTTCGTCCGGGCCATGGGTGTCCGCGTGATCGAGAAGGGCGGGGACTTCTACCAGGCGGTCGAGCGGGCCGGGCCGCCCGGCAAGGACAACCGCTGGTGCTGCAAGCTTCTCAAGCTCGCCCCCCTGAAGCGGCACCTGGCCGAGACCGGCCCCTGCGTGACCATCCAGGGCAACCGCTGGTACGAGTCCTGGAACCGGGCCGGGCTCGACGAGGCGAGCCAGAACCCGAACAACCCGCTCCAGCTCAACATCTCGCCGATCCGGAACTGGCGCGCCCTCGAGGTCTGGCTCTACCTCTGGTGGCGCGAACTCCCGTACAACCCGCTCTACAACCGCGGGTTCGAGCGGCTCGGCTGCTACCTCTGCCCGGCCATGCTCGAGAGCGAGTGGGAGGGGCTCCGCGGGACCCACCCCGATCTCGCGGCGCGATGGGAGGAGTATCTCCACCAGTACGCGGCCGGCAAGGGCCTCCCCGAAGAGTTCGCGCACTGGGGTCTCTGGCGGTGGAAAACGCTCCCGAGGAAGATGGCCGAGCTCTGCCGCACCCGCGGCCTCGAGCTGACGGACGAGGGCGGCCTTGCGCCGAACCGCGCGCCGGCCCCGGGAGGACAACGGCCGTCGCCGCCCCCGGCGGCACCCGCGAAGCCCCCGACGGAAGAGGCCCCGGCTCCAGTCGGCGGCGCCGCGCCCCGCACGGACTTCGCCGTCCTCGGGGACACGGTCTACCTCGACTCGGCCGCGACCAGCCTCTCGCCCGAGCCGGTGCTGGCGGCCCAGCTCGAGTTCGAGCGGCACTACCGCGCGAACATCGGGCGCGGGGTCCACCGCCTCTCACAGCTCGCGTCCGAGCGCTACTGGCTCGCGCGCGAGAAGGTCGCGCGGTTCGTGAACGGCGATGACGGCACGCTCGTCTTCACGCGGAACACGACCGAGGCGGTCGAGCTCGTCGCGCACGGCCTCCCCTGGGAGCCCGGCGACCGGGTCGTGACCACGGTCCTGGAGCACCACTCGAACCTCCTCCCCTGGCTCCGCCTCCGCGAGCGCGGGGTCGAGGTGGAGGTCGTGGAGATCGGGGACGACCTCTCCCTCGACCTCGGGGCGCTCGAAGACGCGATCGACGAGCGGACCCGGCTGGTCGCGGTCACGCACGCCTCGAACGCGGTCGGGGCGATCACGCCTGTCGCCGAGATCGGCCGGCTCTGTGGCTCCGCGGGCGCGCGCCTCCTTGTGGACGGGGCCCAGTCGGTCCCGCACTTCCCCGTGGATGTAAAAGCCCTCGGCGCGGACTACCTCGCGTTCTCGGGGCACAAGCTCCTCGGCCCGACCGGGACAGGCGCGCTCTGGATGCGCGAGCCCGACCTGGAGCCGCTACTCCTCGGCGGGGGCGCCGTGGAATCGGTCGGGCCCGACGGCTGGACCCTCGCGCCGGGCCCGGCGCGATACGAGGCCGGAACGCCGAACATCGGCGGCGCCATCGGCCTCGGCGCGGCCGTCGACTACCTCTCCGCCCTCGGCATGGACGCGGTCCGCGCCCATGAAGCGAGGCTCACCGCCAGGCTCGTGGACGGGCTCGCCGCGATCGAGGGCGTCTCCGTGTACGCGCCGGCCGACCCGGAGATGCGGATCGGCGTGGTTTCGTTCACGCTCGAGGGATTCCACCCCCACGAGGTCGCGCAATACCTCTCGGAGGAGCTGAACGTGATGGTCCGCTCGGGCCACCACTGCTGCGAGCCCCTGATGCGCCGGCTCGGTCTCGCCGACGGCACGGTCCGGGCGAGCCTCCACTGCTACTCGAATAACGCCGACGTCGAGACCCTGCTCGCGGGCGTCGGGGAGATGGCGCGCGGTGCCTGAGCCGGTCAGGTTTGGGCCCGCGGGCGCTGACGCCCCGGTCCTCGAGGAGCTCGCAGTCTCGGTCTATTTGAACGGCCGGCCCCTCACGGCCGCGATGACCGTCCCGGACCGGCTCCGGGAGCTCGCAATCGGCCTCCTGGTCGCCGAGCAGGTGATCCGGTCCATGGACGAGGTCGAGTCGGTCCGCGAGGACGGCCCCTGCGTCCGGATCCTGACCCGTGACCCGTTCCGGGTCGTGGTCCCGCGCCGCGGGCTGGTCACGGGCTGCGGCGGGGCCGCCTCGCACCTTGCCGAGCGGCGCCTGCCCCCGCTCCCGCCCGGGCCTCCCGTGGCCCTGGCCCTGGTCCGGGCCGCGCTCGGCGCGGTCGCCTCCCCACCGGAAGGGCTCTTCTCGGCCGCGCTTCTCGGCCCGGACGGCCCGGTCGCGGCGAGCGACGACCTCGGCCTCAGTACCGCGCTCGCCCGCGTGATCGGGGCCGCGGTCCTCATCGGGACTGCGTGCTCCGACACCGTCGCGGCCGTCTCGCACCGGGCCACGGCCGAGCTCGCCCGGGCCGCGGTCGCGGCCGGGGTCCCGGTGCTCGCGACGGCCGGCCTTCCGACCGGGCTCGCGGTCGAGCTGGCCGAGCGGACCGGGCTCTGCCTCTGCGGCCTCGGGGGCGCGAACGGCTTCGTCTGCTACGCCCACCCCGAGCGGCTCCGGGCTTGAGGGGATTTATCCGCCCCTGGCGCCCATTCTTCTCCGACCATGGACTCCGCCGGGCTCTTCGCCGTCTTCGTTCTCGTCCTCGTGCTCGTCTCGGTGGCAGCCCACCGGTACCGGGTCCCGCCGTTCTTCGCGCTGGTCGGCGGCGCCCTCCTCTTCGGCCTGCTCGCGGGCCTCGGCATCGACCGGACCGTCGGGGAGATCGTCGCGGGGGTCGGGCGCGTCTTCTCAGCCTTCGGGATCATCATCCTCTCGGGGGCCGTGATCGGCAAGGTCCTCGAGGCCGAAGGCGGGATCGAGGGGATCGCGGCCGATGTCCGGCGGTACGTCCGCGACCCGGTCGCGGCCTCGGGCCTGCTCGGATACCTCCTCGCAGTCCCGCTCACCTGCTGCATCACGGCCTTCGTGCTCCTCGTCCCGATCCTCGAGGCCCTCGAAAGGGAGGGACGGCGGCGGAACAACCTTCTTTACCTGGCCGCGCTCGGCTCGGTCGCGAGCTACGCGCTCGTCTACCCGACCCCGGTGGTGATCCCACTCGTTGAAGCGTTCGACGCGGAGGGCTCCCTCCTCCTCTACGACGCGGTCGCGATCCCGCTCTCGCTCCTGATCGTCCTCCTCCTGGTCCTGGTCGCCCGGCGGCGGCTCGGCCCGGCTCCGGCTGCTCCCGCGCCCGGCGGAGAGGCGGTGCTTCACCTCCGGGCCTGGGCCCCGTTCGCCGTGATCCTGGCCGCGGCCGGCGTGGGCCTCTATGCCGGGCTCTCCCACACCACGCTGATCAACCTGGTCATGCTCGCCGGGGCCGCGGCCGCCCTCGCGCTCGCGACCCCGGACCGCCGGCACCCGGCCGTGCTCGCCGGGTCCAAGCACGCGGGCGTGATCATCTTCGACCTGGTCGGCGCGGGCGCTATCGGGTCCGTGATCGTGGCAAGCGGGATCGCCGAAGAGGCGCTCGCCGCCCTCACGGGGGCCGTCCCGGTCCTGCTCGTTCCGTTCCTGCTCGCGGCCCTGGTCCAGACCGTCCAGGGATCCCGCGTCGTGACAGCCGTGATCACCGCCGGCATCCTCGCGGGCACGGAGGTCGCGGCCGCGATCGACCCGGTCCCGCTCGTGCTGATGGTCGGGGCCGGTGCCTGCGTCTTCAGCTACGTGACCGACCCGTATTTCTGGCTGGTCCAGCGGGCCACGGGGGACCCGCCCTCGACCGTGGTGCGCGAGTACACCCTGCCCCTTGCAGGCGTCGGGCTCCTGGTCCTCGGCGCCGCCCTGTTGCTCCAGCTCCTCGCCTGACCCGGCTCAGGTGTCGTACCGGCGCAGGTACGCCGAGACCTTCGCCGACTCGAGCCAGCCGGCGTCGAGCTGGCGGACAATCTCGTCGATCTCGTAGGCCTGGCGGATGATCCGGCCCCCGACGTCTCCGCCCTCCATGTCGGCCAGGCCGATGATCACCTGGACCGGGTTCCGGATCTGGTCGTTCAGGATCTGGAACTGCTCCATGTTCTTCTGGATCTGTCGGAGCGAGTCCACCTGCTCCTGCTCTCGCCGCCGCTCCTCGGCGACGTCGCGGGCCACGATGAGCATCACCGGCCGGCCGAGCAGGTTGAACCGGTGGAGGCTGATCACGGCCGAGGTCGCACCGTGGCGCCGGTGGACGGGCGCGTCGAACCGGAACGGCCCGGTCTCGACCCGGTCCCATGGCGGAGGCCCGGTGCGGCAGGGCGGCTCGATCAGGTCTCCCGGGCGGAGCTGGCGGAGCTCGTCCAGGGAGTACCCGAGCCACCGGCAGGCCTGCTCGTTCGCCTCCAGGCAGCGGTGCTCGCCACAGGCCTGGTCCACCTCGTAGAGCAGTATCGCGTCGTTCGTCTGGTGAAAGACCTGTCGGAACCGCTCCTCGCTTTCGAGGATCCGGACCACGGTCTCCTGCCGCACGTGTTCGAGGTGCTCGAGGTGGAACGCGAGGGCCAGGTCGTCGGCGTACTCTTCGAGCAGGCGCCGCTCGGTCTCGTCGGGCGGACGGCCCGGGTCGGTCTCGATCAGGAGCAGTCCGTGCCGACGGCCGTTCACTCCGCCGGGGAGGATGAGCCCCGTCGAGCCCCCGTACGTCCCCTGCAGGCGGAGGCCGTCGCTGATATGGTACCGGACCGATCGGTATCCCCCCGCCTCCCTGATCCACTCCGTGGCCCGCTCGACCAGGACGGCCGGCTCCTCGCGGCGGGCGATCTCCCGCAGCAGGTCGCGCCCCACCCGGAGGAGGCGTTCGTGAGGGCGGAGCTCTGCCGGCGGTGTTTCCACGTCATCACCCCCGGCAATCCCGATGGCAGGGGAGCCCGCATCCCCGGGGTGCTCCGCCGTTCCGTGCATCTCCGATGCCACGTCCCGTTGCGGGCCTGAACCGGTTCGGATGCACTTCGCCACGCCAATCACCCTTCAACTTGCTGATGAACAGTACTCTCGTGAGTCCTCTAAAAACCTTTCCAAGGTCAATAGCCCCGGACAAAAACGCACCTGGAGGAACGAGTGGCCGGCAGGGCCCCACGCCTCCCCGTCCGGCCTTCCCGTGATCCTCGCGATCACGACGTATCTGGTGACTCTTCTTTCGAACCACTGTTCATGGCACGATGCTGTAGAGGGTGTTTGAAGTGGGTCCCTGCAGGGCAGAGACGTTTGCTGCATCGACCTGATACTATAAATAATTTCCTCGAACCCGCGTCACGGCGCGGATGACGAGCCCGGAGCAACGGGGGAAAAAAGAGGAGAGAGGGCGAGGCCGATCAGATCACCGGGCGCGCCGTGTCCACGGGGCGCTCCATGAGCGCAGCCGCGATCAGGTAGAGGGCGGCGAGCCCTACGATGACGTAGATCGCCCGCGTGATGATCGTGCCGGCGCCAAAGATCGCCTGGACGATGTTCAGGTCTATCAGGCCGATGAGGCCCCAGTTCAGTCCGCCGATCACGGTCAGGATCAGCGCGATCCAGTAGAGAGCCGAATACGTTCGCATGGTGTGTGCCACCTCGAACGTCTTAACGGGCTCCTGGTACTTATACCCTTGTCAAAATCGGCCCGTCGGGCCGGCAATTGCCATTTCAACCACGTATCGGGGTGCGCCAGCCCCCCCGTGCTCACTTCTTCTTGATCGTGCTGTCGACCCGTCCCTGGAGCTCCCGGAGGACGCCCATGAGTGCCTCGCCCGTGCGCTCGACCCGTGTCTCGAGGTACCGGTGCCCCTCCTCGGTCCCGACGAGGGTCCGAACGGCCCCGATCACGTCGTCGACCGCCTTCGTGACCGAGGCCGAGGCAACGCCGAGCCGCTCCTCGATCGGCGTCTCCGACGCGCCTGCTCCGGGCTCGTCTTTGGACGGCCGGGGCCCCTCGCGTCCGGCCGAATCGGCCGTGGACTCGGTGGCGGGCGTCGATGGGTCGATGGGAGCCCCGGCGGTCAGCTCGGGGCCCGGGGGCTCGTCGGTCGACCGCACCGTGGCGGGCAGCTCCTCGACGTAGCGGCCCTTGACAAATCCTCCGTTCTTCTCGGTCATGCTCACCTAGTACTATGGGAATCGGTAATATCCTTTCTCTCGGCCGTCTCCGCCTTCGCCACGTTCACGAAACCGAAGCCCTGGCGGACGCGTTCGCCAAACCCGGCGTCGACCCCGAACTCGAGGACGCGCCGGGCCGGGGCGGCCAGGCGGCCGACCGCGAACTCCCAGTACCCGGACGGAGCGCGGCCGCTCCGCGTGGCCCGGAGGAGCGTGCCGTTCTCAATCACCCGGATCCCCTCGTCCATACGTGAACCGTGATACCGGTTGAACCGGCGGACGAGGTCGCGGTTCAGGGCGGCGACGAACGCCTCGGCCCCGAGGGGCGGCTCCCAGTGGACGAGGCCCCGGCCGGCCGGGGACGGGACGCGGAGCAGGATCGGCGTGGCCGTCACGATGCTGAGCCCGGCCCGGTCGACCCGGACCGCGAAGGTCTCGTGCCGCTCGACCCTGCAGGCCATGCCGTGGACGCGGAGCGGGTCCCGTTCGTGCCGGAGCTGTCGGGCAAGGGCCCGGACCAGCTCGGGGTTCGGCGACGCGATCAGGAGTTTTCGCGTCTCTCCCGGCAGCACCTCGCCCGGCGGAAAGAGGTTCGAGAACGAGTAGGTCGTGTCCGCGCCGCCCGGCAGGTCCGAGCGCCAGCCGCGGGCGATCAGGTGCTCGACGTACCGGGCGAGGCCGGCGCCGCGGCCATCTTCGGCGGGCCCGGTGGCCCTGAGATGGAGAAGGAGGCGCATGGCGGCTCAGGGCCCGTGGGCGGGCCAGTGCTCGCCCCGGACCCAGCGGTCGCCGCCGGGGCCGCACTCCTTCTTCCAGATCGGCACGCCGGCCTTGATCCCCTCCAGGATCTCGCGGCAGGCCGCGAAGGCCGGGTCACGGTGCCCGGCCGCGGCCACGATCACGACGATGTTCTCGCCGACCGCGAGCCGGCCCGTCCGGTGGACCACGGCCACGTAGGCGAGGGCGTGCCGCTCGGCCGCGCTCCGCGCGAGCTCCTCGAGCTCGGCCACGGCCGCCTCCTCGTAGGCCTCGAGCTCGAGCGCCTCGCAGTCGTCGTCGCGGACGATGCCGTCGAAGAGGACGATCCCGCCGACGCCGCTCTGCCGGGCCTGCCGGAGCAGGGCGTCGATCGCGACGTCCTCCTCCTGGACCCGGACGTCGTACTCCGTCGCCACGGGTCAGCCCCCCGCGACCGGCGGAAAGACCGCGAGCTCGTCGCCGTCCTCGACCGGGACGGCCTCGGCCTCGTCGTGCTCGACCCGCTTGCCGTTCCGCATCACGATCACGTAGTCGCGCAGGGCGCCGCCGGGCCCGATCGCTCCGTCCTCCGATCCGCCGCCCCCGGTCACGGCCCGGACCGTGTCGGCGATCGTCGCCCCCTCGCCCGGGTCGACCCGGTGGTCGCCGCCGTACCGCTCCCGGAACTGCGCAAAGAACCTCACTCTCACCGTCATACCGCTCCTCCTTTGATGCGTGCTCTTCCCCTCTATATCTTCCTCAACAACGCGGACCGGCTCTGGAACCGCTCCCAGTCCCAGGGCTCGTCCAGGACCCGGACCTCGACACCGGTGATCCCGGGAAGGGATGCGACCCGCCGGCGGACCTGCTCGGAGAGGTAGTCCACGAGCGGGCAGCCCTTGGTGGTCAAAACCAGGTCCACGCTGGCCGCCCCGGTCCCCGGGTCCACGTGGATCTCCCGGATCAGCCCGAGGTCGACCACGTCGATCCCGACCTCGGGGTCGATCACCGAGCGAAGGGCGTCCCGGACCTCGTCCTCGCGCGCGAGCTCGATCCGCGCCTCCTCCCCTCCGGGCCCGGGCAGGGACCGCTCGAGCGCGCGGAGCCGCTCGTCGAGCTGGTTCCCACGGTCGAGCAGGCGCGAGACGACCCGGAGCATCGGGTCCGGCATCACCCCCTCCTCTGCCCCGCCCGGGGCGCAGCCGCCCGCGATCCGGCCCGGCACCCCGACCACGGTCGCACCGGCCGGCACGGGCCGGACCACGACCGAGCCGGCGCCGATCTTGGCGTAGTCCCCGACCGTGATCGGCCCCAGGACCGAGGCCCCCGAGCCGATCACGACCCCATCCCCGATCGTCGGGTGGCGCTTTCTGGCGACGAGCGCGGTCCCGCCCAGGACCACGCCCATGTAGATCAGCACGTCGTCCCCGACCTGGGCCGTCTCACCGATGACGACGCCCATGCCGTGGTCGATGAAGAGCCGGCGGCCGATGGTCGCACCGGGGTGGATCTCGACCCCCGTGAAGAACCGGCCGAGGTGCGAGACGAGCCTGCCGGCGAAGAAGAGGCGGCGGACCCAGGCCCAGTGAGCGAGCCGGTGGAACCAGATCGCGTGGAGCCCCGGGTAGAGGAAGAGGACCTCCAGGACCGAGCGCGCGGCCGGGTCCTTGGCAAAGACCGTGTCGATGTCCTCCCTGAGATGTCCCATTCCGTCCTCCCCGTCTGCAGAGGATGGGTCGGTCGGCGTAATAATCCCTTTGCGCCCCCATCGAAGGGCTTAACCCGGAGCAGCAGCCACGCTCCCGCACATGGTTGCCCTCTCCCTCCCCGGTGCGCGGCGGCTCGAGGAGCCGCTCTCGGGCCGGCGACTCGACGCGCTCCTCGCCGATCTCGGGCTGAACCCGTGCGAGGTGATCGTGACCCGCGACGGCCGGCTCCTCCCTGACGACGCCCCCCTCGACGACGACGACTCGCTCCGGGTGCACGCGATCGTCCACGGCGGATGACGCACCCGACCTGCGCGGCCTGTCCCGAACCGGCCGCATACCTGGACCGGGTCTCGGGCGAGCACCTCTGCGCCGGCCACCTGGCCGAGCGCGTGGAGGCGACCTTTCGCGAGACGCTTCGCGCGCCGGGCGGCCTCGTCGGCGGCGAGCGGGTCGCGGTCGCGTTCTCGGGCGGCAAGGACAGCTCGGTCCTCCTGCATCTGCTTGCCACGGCGGCCCCGCCCGAGCTCCATCTCGAACTCGTGGCGGTCACCATCGACGAGGGGATCGCGGGGTATCGCGACATGACGATCGGAGCCGCGCGGGAGCTCGCGGCCCGGCTCGGGGTCGAACACCGGGTGGTCGGGTTCGAGATGGCCTGCGGCCGGGACCTGGACGACCTCGTCCGGGGGCGCGAGCACCGCGCCTGCACGGTCTGCGGCGTGCTCCGCCGCCGGCTCCTCCAGGGGTCGGCTCGCGAGTGCGGCGCGGACCGGCTCGCGATGGGCCACTGCCTCGACGACGAGGCCGAGTCGGTCCTGATGAACTGGCTCCGCGGCGACCTGTACCGCACGGCCGGGGCGCGCCCGAGGGGCGGCGAGGGGATGGTGCCGAGGACCAAGCCGCTCGCCCGCATCCCCGAGAAGGAGGTGGTCTCGTACGCTCTCCTGCACGACCTGGCCCCCGACCTCCCCGAGTGCCCGTACACCCGCCACGCCCTCCGCGCCGGGGTCCGCGGCCTGGTTCACCGGGCCGAGTTTCGCTCCCCGGGGACCATGGCCAGGGTCGTCGCGGGGCAGGCCGGTCTCGAGGCCCGGTTCCGCGGGCTCCTGCCGCCGGCCGACTTCACGACCTGCCCCGACTGCGGCGAGCCCGTCCTCGGAGGAGCGTGCCGGGCCTGCGCGCTCCTCGGCTCCGCCCTGGAGAAGCATTAAAGGGGCCTCCCGGCGAACGCTCTTCACGATTTTACGGGCGATTCATCTGTGACGACACTGCACCCCGACATCACCCTCCTCGCGCACAACTACGTCCGGGCCGAGGTCCAGGACGCGGCCGACTTCGTCGGCGACAGCCTTGAGCTCGCCCGGCTCGCGACCCGGACGGAGACGCCGTACCTTGTCGTGGCCGGCGTGGACTTCATGGCCGAGACGGCCGCGATCCTGAACCCCGACCGGACCGTGCTCCACCCGGAGCCGTGCTCGAGCTGCGCGATGGCCCTCCGGCTCACCCCCGCCGACGTGCTCGCGGCGCTTGCGACGCACCCGGACGCGGCCGTCGTGGCCTACGTGAACTCGACGGCCGCGGTCAAGGCCGCCGCTGACATCTGCTGCACCTCGGCGAACGCGGTCCAGGTCGTTAACTCGCTTGACGAGGACGAGGTGATCTTCGTGCCCGACCGGAACCTCGCGGCCTTTGTCGCGGCCCGGACGGAGAAGACGGTCTTCCCGGTCCCGGCGACCGGCTGCTGCCCGGTCCACCAGGCCCTCACCGTGGCCGAGATCCGTGCTGCCCGCACAGCCCACCCCGGCGCCGAGGTGATGGTCCACCCCGAAACCTCGCCCGCGGTCCAGGCCGAGGCCGACTTCATCGGCTCGACCTCGGCCATGATCCGGCGGGTCGGCTCGACTGCGGCCGCGACCGTGATCGTCGGGACCGAGATCGGCCTGATCCACCGGCTCGAGCGCGAGGCCCCGGAGAAGCGGTTCGTGCCGGCCTCGCCGTACCTGGTCTGCCCGGACATGAAGATGATCACGCTCGAGTCGGTCGAGGCCGCGATCGCGACCCGTTCGCCGGTGGTCACGGTCCCCGAGCGGATCGCGGGCCGGGCCCGCGCCGCCCTCGAGCGGATGCTCGCCCTGCCGGTGGGGTGACCGTGCGCGCGCTCGCCTCCTGCCCCAAGGCCTACCGGGCCGAGACCGAGCGGGCCGTGGACCCCGCAACCACGCTCAAGCTGGCCGAGGCCGCCGTCCCCGCGACCGGGATCACCAGGGTCGCGGAGATCACGGGCCTGGACCGGGTCGGCATCCCGGTCTTCTCCTGCATCCGCCCGACTGCGGCCGACGGCGCGATCTCGGTCTACAACGGCAAGGGCGCGACCCCGCTCGCGGCCCGGGTCTCGGCCGTGATGGAGGGGGTCGAGCGGTACTCGGCCGAGGTCCACGACCGCGAGCTCGAGTCCGCCCGGTTCTCCGCGCTCGGACCCGAAGCGGCCCTCGACCCGGCGGACCTGGTCCTCCCGGACGGCGCGGACCCGGACGCGCTCCTGCCCTGGGTCGCCGGGCGCGATCTTGCCACGGGCGAGCAGGTGCTCGTGCCCGCGCACGCCGTCTTCCACCCCCTGCCGCCGGGGTCGCCCCGGCTCTTCCGGACGAGCACGAACGGGATCGCCTCGGGCAACACCCTCGAGGAGGCGGTCTTCCACGCCCTTGGCGAGGTGATCGAGCGGGACGCCTGGTCCCTTGTGGAGGCGACGCGGGACGCCGGCCCGGCGATCGTGGACCCGGTCCATTCGACGGTCAGCGCCCTCCTCGAACGGTTCCGGGCCGCGGACGTGCCCGTGCTGCTTCGCGAGATCACGAGCGACGTCGAAGTCCCAACGGTCGCGGCCGTCGCGGAGGACCCCGTGCTCCGCGACCCGGCCCTGCTCGTGATCGGGATGGGGACGCACACGGACCCCGACCTCGCGGCCCTGCGCGCCCTGACCGAGGTGGCCCAGAGCCGGGCCACGCAGATCCATGGGGCCCGCGAGGACACGACGACCGGCGACCTCCGCCGCGCAATCGGGTACGACCGCGCCCGGCGCATGAACCGGTACTGGTTCGAGGCGACGAGCGAGATCGCGGCCTCCGCGATCCCGGCGCTCGGGACGGACGACTTCCTCGAGGACGTGCAGGTCATGCTCGCACGCCTGGCCGCGGTCGGGCTTGACCGGGCGATCGCGGTCGACCTGTCGCGTCCCGAGTGCGGGTTGGCCGTGGTCCGGGTGGTGGTGCCCGGCCTCGAGTGCTACGCGATGGACCCCGAGCGGCGGGGGGGCCGCTGCCGCCATGCCCGGCTGCACCGTCTTTCTCGGCCCGAGCTGTGACCTCGAGACGGCGCGGGCGATCCTCCCGGGCGCCGCGTTCCGGCCGCCGGCCGCCCGCGGCGACATCGCCCGGGCCGCGGCCGACGGCGCCGCCGTCATCGTGCTGATCGACGGGGTCTTTCTCCAGGACTGCGCGGTCGGCCACCGCGAGGTCCTCGGCGTGCTCAAAAGCGGCGTGACCGTGATCGGGGCCTCGAGCATGGGCGCCCTGAGGGCGGCCGAACTCGACGGGCTCGGCATGATCGGGGTGGGCGAGGTCTACCGCCGGTACCGTTCGGGCGAGCTCGAGTCCGACGACGAGGTGGCCCTCGTCTACGACCCCGAGTCGGGGTACGCGCTCTCCGAGCCGCTCGTCAACATCCGCGCGACCCTCGAGGCGGCCGTCGCGAACGGCGCGATCGCCCAGATCGAGGCCGACGCCGTGCTCGCGGCCGCGCAATCCCTCTACTTTCCCGAGCGGACCTGGGCGACTATCCTCCGCCGGGCGGCCGTCCCCGAGGCGGTCCGCGAGAGCCTGGCCCGACACCCCCCGGTCGACCTGAAGCGGGCCGACGCGGTGGCGGCCCTCGAGTACGCCCGGGACCTCCTGGCCCGACTCTAGGTCGCCTTCGACCGCCGGTACCGCCGGTAGAGGTACCAGGCCGCTACGCCGACCAGGACGAGGGGCAGGAGCGTGATCGCCAGGACCACGAGCCCGGCCAAAACCGCGAAGAAGCCCTGGATCCCGGCGCCCAGGACCTCGACGATGGAGGGGAGGGTCCCGCCCGCGAGCGGCGCGGGCTCCTCAAGCCGGAGCGTGATTCGCGAGAACGCGGTCCGGCTCTCGAGGTACCGGAGCCTTCCTGCGATCCGGTCGAGCTCGACCTGGACCCGCTCGACCTCCTCCTGGACCTTCAGCACGTCCGCTACCCCGGTCGTGTTCGCCATGATGCGCTGGTACTGCCCGAGCTGGCGGGCGAGCGCGTCGCGTCGCGCCGTGAGGTCGACGTACTCCTCGGTCACGTCCTGGGCCTGGACCGACTCGGACCGGACCGTGCCGATTGTGCGGAGCGCGGCGAGCGTTGCGTCGAACCGGTCTTCGGGGACACGCACGGTCACGGTCGCGGTCCGCCGGTCCCCGCTCTCGGCCCGGAGCTCGAGTCCGGCCACGGTCCCGTTCTGGTCGGCTGCGACCGCACGGACCCGGTCAAGGGCCGGCTCGAGGGACGGCACCTCGACCCGGAGGTCGGCGTTCCGGACCAGCTTCGGGTCGGCCGCGTCCACGATCGCGACGGCCTCCCCGGCCCCGGCGCTGCGATCGGGTTCGGAGGGCGCGCCGACGGTCCCTCCGTTCGCGTACTTCTGGTCCTGCGTGATGGGGCTCGTGCACCCGGCCGCGGCCAGGAAGAGCGCGAGGACGAGGACGGCGGCGATCCGCTGCATGCATGGATGTGGCCCTGCGGCGGCATAACCATATCGAAGGCTTCGAATCGGTTCGGAGCCACTTCGGGCGGAGAGGGGGAGAGGACTTCAGAGAAAAGAACGGGCCCGCCGGCGTGGCGCGGTCCGGCGGACGGTCGTGAGATGCGCCTGTGGTCAGTCGTTCCGGACCTTCCTCCGCAACTCCTCCTCCTCCTCCTCCCGGATCTTGCGCACGCTCTCGGCCTTGTGCGCCGCGATCTCCGCGTCGGTCTTGGCCCGGTGGACCAGGGCCTTTGCCTCGCCGTTGGCCTCGCTGGCCTTCACCCGGGCACTGTCTCCTTCAGCCATGGCGCTGCGCCCATCGCCGCGCGAGAACATACTGGTGTCCCACGGAGTCGGGCGGGGTGCACCGGGCTCTGCTTCGCGTGCCGCTTTTTTCCGGAACGCGGGGCCGTCCGGCCCCGCCGGGGGTCAGGAGCAGTTCCAGCCGCGGCCGGCTCATGGACCGGGCCGGCGGGCGGGAGCGGTGCGAAAAAAGGGTGAGAGGTTGTTGAAGAGCCAGGCGACGTCGGCAAAGTCGATGCGGCCGTTGGCGTTGAAGTCGAAGGTCCCGGCCGGCTCGTTCCCGGCGATCCACGAGAGCTGGTTGAAGAAGAGCACGACGTCCGCAAAGTCCTTCCGGCTGTTGCCGTTCACGTCGTCGTACGTCCCGTCGGCGTCCGTGTCCGTCGGGACGCCGGCGCCGCCCGGCACTACCGCGACTCCGGCGCCGACCGTGATCCGGTCGACGGCCCTGATCGCATCGTCCGGGCGCCCCGGGGCCGATGTTGTCAGGGTGACCGTGTAGGTGCCGGGCCCGCAACGGCGTCGGCCGTGAAGGCCGCCGCGAGGAGAGCCGGGTTCGCGCTCCCCCCGTCGTAGAGGTACTTTGCGGCCGCCCTATCGGCGGGGTGGAGGGAGACCTGGTTCATGTTGCCGCAGGCGTCCGCCAGGTACACGAAGGAGACCTTGCCGGTGTCCGCCGGGCCCTGCACCTCCTCCCCGGCGAGGGACGCGATCCCGAGGCAGAACCCCAGGTCACCCAGCACCTGGGCCTCGATGCTGTAGGCGGGCTCGGCGGCGACGCCGGTCGTCCAGGCCCGGGACGAGTCGAGGATGATGTCGGCCTCGTCGATCTTCCCCGTGCTCGTGTCGTACCAGTAGGTGACCAGGTCCGACTCGCCCCAGGCGATCAGGCTCACCCCGTCGGGGGCGGACTCGGTCTGTTCCGACGCGCCCGAGCAGTCGATCTGGAAGGTCTCCGGCAGCGCGGCGTTCCACGTGGCCGCCGCACGGCGGACGGCCGCGGCCCCGCCCGTCACGTTCGGGCAGTTGTCGTTCACGACGAAGACGGGGGCCTCCGCCCACGTCTCTCCGCCGACGCCGAAGCTGACGGCGAACGGGATTCGGTTGCTCGTCTCGTTCGCGGCCGTGACGATCCAGACCCTTCTGCTGGACGCGGAGACGGCATACCCGTCGCTCGAATACCCGGTCGGCACCCGCACCCGGATTTCGGTGTCGGACCAGTCGACGATCTCGTTCGCATTATAGTCGGGGTCGGTCCGGCCCGGCGCCCGGTCCGGGAGCGAGAAACTCTTTATTGTTGGCGTGCCAGAACAGCCCGCATGGAGAAGGAACGCAAGAGAGAGTTTCCCGATCTGAACCCCGACGGCACGACGATGACCTCGGAGGACCGCGCGCAGAAGAAGGGCGAGGAGCCGAAACCCTGGGCCCCGCCGCCCGGCCGGGACGAGGACTGAGACGACCCCGGGCTGTCCGGAACCGTCACTTTAACAGCGGCCGCGCCGTACCCTGTACGCATGCGACGCCTGTTCATCGCCGCCCTCCTCGGGGCCGCCCTCCTCTGCGCCTGTATCGCCGGCTGCCTCGCCGACGACCCCACCGCGGCCGGCCGTGCCCCCGACACGACGGCGCTGCCGGCCCCGAGCCTCGACTCGGCCGCGGCCGTCCCCGCCGGGACTTTCGGCCCGGGCATCGAGCTCGAGGTCGTCTACGGCGGCATGTGGAGCGGGGCCTGGGGTTCTCCCGACGCCATCAAGTCGGACGAGGGCTTTGGAAACCGGACCCTCGCCCTGCCACAGAACGCGAACCGCATCCAGGCCACGTTCCAGAAGCAGGAGGCGACGGACGAGCCCCTGACCCTCCGCCTGGTACGGAACGGGGTCGTCCTCGAGGAGACGAGCGGCTCGGGGCCGCTCGCGGTGGTCACGCTCGAGGCCACGCCGGCGCCCTAGAGCCAGCCGCGGTCGGCCCAGACTTCGTACTCGTGGGGCCAGGCGTCGCGGTTCGCCTCGACCAGGTTCCGGAAGTAAGCGCGGGCCTGCTTGAGCGCCGCGACCTGGTCGGGGTACGCGCGCCGGGTCGCGACCGCGTCCGCGAGGTCGCGCCCGAGGGCCTCGGCCCGCTCGATCGCGCCCGCGAGCCGGTCCGGGTCGGGGCCGAGCGCGACGCCGACGCCCCCGACGGTCTGCGCGCCGAGCATCGCGAAGACCCGGTTCAGGTACGCGACCACCTCGTCCTCCCCGTGGCCCCCGGTGGTGCAGACCGCGCAGCCGTACTTGCCCTCGAAGGACCGGCAGTGGATCGCGTCGGCCATCCGGTCGATCACCTGCTTGAGCTGCGCGGTCGGGCCGTTGATGTAGTTCGGAGAGCCGAAGACGATCCCGTCGGCCTCCATCATCAGCCCGAAGACGCGCTGAAAGTCGTCGGCCTTCGGGCACTCGCCCGTCGCGTAGCAGGTCCCGCAGCCGTTGCAGAACTCGAACCGGTGACGGCAGATATCGACGAACTCCGTCTTTGCGCCGGCCGAGGTCGCGCCGCGGAGGACGGCCTCGACCAGCTGCGCCGTGCGGGACTCGGCCCCGCGCGGGCTCGCACTGATCCCGACGATCTTCATGCACTCTCCTCGTTCACGCATCCCCATAAGAATTTCCGTCGTCAGGTCCGCTCGGCCATGAGCCGCTGCATCACGCCCACGGGGTCGGTCTCCTTCGCCCGCTGGCCCGCGAGCCGCTGCTCGAACGTCGGAAAGGCCGCCTCGTAGAACGGGCCGAGGGGGATCCGCGACTCGCGGCTGTAGTCCCACTCACGCGCAGCGTCGAGAGCCGCGTCCGGGTCGGCCGTCGGGAAGGTCCCGGCCTCGAGGTCGTAGACGTGTTCGTCGTAGCACTTTGTCTGGTTGTAGAAGGTCGCGCAGATCTGGAAGATCTCCAGGAACGAGAACCCGCGGTGCCCGATTGCGGCCCTGATCAGCTCGCGGAGCTGGGGGAGCCGGCGCGAATATCCCCGCCCGACCCAGGTGGCGCCGGACGCGATCATCAGCTCGACCGGGTTGAACGGGTACTCGGGCGTCCCCTGCGGTGTCGACCGGCCCGCGAAGCCGAGGGGCGAGGTCGGCGTGTACTGCCCCGTGGTCAGACCGTAGACCCGGTTGTCGTGGACCAGCAGGGTGATGTCGACGTTCCGTTTCGCCGCGAAGAGGAGGTGCTCGAGCCCCTCACCATAGCAGTCGCCGTCGCCGGCGCAGGCGAGGACCGTGAGGTCGGGGTTGGCGATCTTGAGCCCGGTCGCGACGGGCAGGGTCCGGCCGTGGATCGCGTAGAACGAGTTGATGCCGAGATAGTCGGCCATCTTGCCGTGGCAGCCGATGCCGGTCACGAGCACGATCTCCTCGAGCGGCGTGCCGTCGGCGACGAGCCCGGCGACGACGTCTTTGAGCGCGTGCTCGATCGCGAAGTTGCCGCACCCGGGGCACCAGGTGTTGGCGGCCGAAGTGATCAGGTCTTTGGACTCCATTCAGACCACCTCCGTGAGCCGGGCGGTCATCTCTTCGACCGTGAACGGCCGGCCGTCAAAGCGGTGGACCCGGGCACCGGCCGAAAAGCCGTGGATT
Source organism: uncultured Methanospirillum sp. (assembly GCA_964461885.1). Classification (GTDB taxonomy): domain Archaea; phylum Halobacteriota; class Methanomicrobia; order Methanomicrobiales; family Methanospirillaceae; genus UBA288. Next base: position 38,044 of record CAYWVY010000009.1, read on the forward strand.
CGCATCAGCTGCTCGAGCTGCCCGGTCTGGTTCTCCTCGACCACGACGACCCGGTCAAGGCCGGCCACGGCCTTCCGGAACGCCTCGACCGGGAACGGCTCGAGCACGACCGGCTGGACCACCCGGACGGGCAGATCGGCTCCGGCTTCGCGCACGGCCCCGACGGTCGAGCCCCAGGAGACGATCCCGACGCGGGCGTCGGCCCCGCCGTAGACGGCCACGGTCTCGTACGCGGCGAGGGCCTCCGCGAGGGCCGCGCCCTTCCTATGGCGCTTCTCCTGCATCACGACCGTCGTCTCCGAATCCTCGATCGTGATCCCGGCCTCGTCGTGCTCGTACGAGTTGACCTTGACGACCGCGCCGGGGGTCCCCATCGAGAGCATGGGCGAGACCCCGCTCTCTGTCACCCGGTACCGGAGGTACGGGTCGAGGGAGACGTCGCCGGGCGGCCCGGGGGGGATCACGACCTCCGCGGCCGGGTCGAACGAGCACGAGTACCCGCCCTCGCAGAGGGTCTTGTCCACGAGCACGATCCCCGGGACCTGGAACCGCCAGGCCAGGTCGAGGGCCCGCGCGGACCAGAGATAGGCCTCGTCCGGGTCGGCCGGGGCCACGACCAGGCGCGGGAACTCGCCCTGGCCCGCGTGGCAAGCGAAGAGGAGCTCGGTCTGGCACGAGTACGTGGGCAGGCCCGTGGACGGGCCCGGCCGCTGGCCCAGCACGATCGCGACCGGGAGCTCGGCCTGGCCCGCGAGCGAGAGCGCCTCGGTCATCAGGCAGAAGCCGCCGCCGGAGGTGCCGACCGCCGCCCTCTTCCCCGCGGCCGCGGCCCCGAGGGCCATCAGGATCACGGCGATCTCGCTCTCGGGGTGGACCACGGTCAGGGCCGACTTCTCGGCGAACTCGGCCAGGAAGTGGAGGATGTTCGAGGTCGGGGTCATCGGGTACGCGATGTACGCGTCGAGCCCGCCCTTCACGAGCCCGAGCGCGATCGCCTCGTTCCCGGTCAGGACGGGGAGGGGTTTCATCGGGCCCCGCTCGATCCGGCCCCGCTCCTCGACCGCGTCCCAGGCGCGGCGGACCACGCGGAGGTTCACGTCGACATACTTCGGCGGGACCTCCTTGCGGAAGACTTCGTCCACGATCTCCCAGGGGATGCCGGAGATCCGGCAGAAGGCGCCGATCAGCCCCGAGTTCCGGGTGATGGCCGGGGCCTTCTCCTCCCTGACGATCGCGTCGAGGTCGACGCCGATCCCCTCGGCCTCCTTCACGGCGTAGGTGTCGTAGACCACCACCCCGCCCTCCGCGAGCTCGGAAAGGTGCTGGTCCACGGTCCTCTGGTCCAGGGCCAGGATGACGTCGACCCGGTCGCGGTGGGTCCAGACGGGATGGTCCGCGGACCGGACCACGGCGAAGTTGTGCCCGCCCCGGATCAGGGACGGGTAGTCGTAGTACATGTAGACGTAGCGGCCGAGCCTGGCCATCAGGTGGTTGAGGATCGCGCTCGCCTTGTTGATCCCCTCCCCGGCCCTGCCGCCGATAAGCACTGAATATTCCTGCACGGACATGCCTCCAGCACTCATGGAGGTCCGGGGCGGGGAAAAACCTTCCTTTCAGTCCGCTTCGCGTTCGAGCAGGCCGAAGACGTCCCCCTCGGCGTCGGCGCAGTACGCGATCCGGCCGA